>JBKCOY010000037.1:0-4249 GCA_046309555.1 Chitinophagia bacterium | reverse complement strand
TTACTGAAACTGAAATACACCCTGATCTGTTCTCGCATATCCATACCTCAAAACTAGAGCAACTGCTTTCTTGAAAAAGGGGAAAAAAACGAGATCAAGCGTGATTTTTCACTTCAATGATCAGTCCATCATACGCGAGTTCCATTCCTTTGGGCAGTGAGGCATTGACCTCATCGTGAAGTCCCATTTGGTGGCTGATGTGTGTGAAATAGGTTTGGGGTATCCGAAGTTCAGTAGCCAGCTCAACAGCTTCATCGAGGGTGAAGTGAGAAAGATGTTTTTCTTTTCGAAGAGCATTGAGCACCAAAACCTGTGATCCTCTAATCTTATCGAGCTCCTTCTCCCCAATCTCATTGGCATCGGTTATATACGTAAAGTCACCAATACGATAGCCGGTAACTCCCATGTTCAGATGACGTACCCTGATGGGCTGAAAAGGAAGATCTGAAACCATAAAAGGATTTTCATCAATAAGGTTAAGATCCAGCTCGGGGATACCCGGATATTTTTTATCAGCAAAAGCGTAATAGAAATCTCTCTTCAAAGCCTCTGTTGTTTCCTGATTGGCAAAAAGAGGCATAGGCCTTTGAGAAAAAAAATTATATGCCCGGATATCATCGAGTCCGCCGATATGGTCTTTGTGAGAATGGGTAAAAACAACGGCATCCAGATGATCCACTGCAGACCGCAACATCTGGTAACGAAAATCGGGAGTAGTATCCACCACCACCGAAGCCTGGGCTGATCTGATGATAATACTGCTGCGTAACCGATTGTCTTTTTTGTGCTGAGAACGACAAACTTCGCATTTGCAAGCAATCATGGGAACACCACTACTGGTTCCTGTTCCAAGGAATTCAACTGTAAAGGATGGGGAAGTATTTGGGTGTGGATGCACTGAAAAGTTGATCAGGCTGCTGCATGCTGATTGACCTCAGGCTTGGCCAACAGCTCTTCGTAAAGTTTCCTGCTCTCAATGCTGATGTGATCAGCCTGTATGTCCAGAACAAGCAGCAGGTCTATCAACGTATTGATCCTGCCCTCGATCTGCAAGAATTTATTGAGCACCACAACCCTCTTTGACTCCAGGATACAATATCCGCTCTGGAAGGTTCCTCTTTCATACCTGAGTATATATCCTGCCTCTGCGATGATCTTTTCAATTTTTTCAAGCGTTGAAGGAGTGAACCTTAACTTCATGGAAACTGTTTTCACAAATTTATGAAATGAAAAAAAGGGAAGAGGGCTGAGGGGTGATTAGTTGTGAACATTCTGAAGTGATTTTGTGAATAATCATTTTTTACAATTTGCTTACCATTCTGATTACTGGCACGATCATTTCTTCAAGTGAGATACCCCCATGCTGAAAACTATCCTTGTACAGGTTTGCATAGTGATGAAAATTATTCTGATAACAAAAGAAATCCTGCCCCTCCGCGAATATAAAACTGCTGTTCACAGACTGTCTGGGTAATCCGATGGATTCAGGATCTCTGCAAACAAATACCTGTCTTGGATCATAATCAAGATTTTTCCCGTTCTTGTATCGGAGATTGCTGGTAGTCTGCTTGTCAGCAACTACCCTAACCGGATCTTTGACCCTGATGCTGCCATGATCTGTGGTGAAGATGATCATGCATTTTTTTTCTGATAATTTTTTGAGGGCCTGGTAGAGTGGCGAATGCATGAACCAGCTTTTCACCAGGCTGCGGTAAGCGATTTCATCGCCTGCAAGCTCCTTGATCATGTCCATTTCAGACCGCGCATGACTGATCATGTCTACAAAATTGTACACCACTACCGAAAGGTCATGCTTCAGCAAACCCAAAGCATTTTCCTGAAACAACTGTGCGTCATCCAAAGCACTGATCTTTTGATAGGAAAATGAAAGATCCCTTAGCCCTGTTCTGATGAGCTGATCCTTCAAAAAAAACTCTTCCTCATTGTTTTTTCCTTCCTCATCAATGTCTTTTCGCCACTTTTCAGGAAATCTCTTTTGTATGGTATCTGGCAAATCACCGGCAAAGATGGCATTTCGACAATAATGCGTTGCAGTGGGAAGTATCGAATAAAAACTATCTTCTTCCTGTATTCGGAAATATTCTGCCAACAATGGTTCAAATGCTTTCCAGTGATCATATCGCAGATTGTCGACTACTATCCAAACCGCAGGAACACCCTGCCCCAGGTAGGGTAGAACTTTTTTTCTGAACAATTGATGACTCATCAATGGAGCATCATCAATTCCCTTTACCCATGCTGCATAGTGTCTGCTGATGTACTTAAAGAAAGCCGCATTGGCTTCTTTTTTCTGAGCAAGTAAAACTTCCATCATCTCCTCACTGTCACTCTTGCCCATTTCAATCTCCCAATAAGTGAGCCGCTTGTACATTTCTGCCCAGCTCTGATGGTCAGGCTTTTCTTCGATCTCATCAAACATGGTCCTGAAAGCCTGATGATACCCTGATATTGTTTTCTCTGAAACCAATCTTTTGTTATCCAATAATTTTTTTAAAGTGAGCAACACCTGATTGGGATTCACCGGCTTGATGAGATAGTCTGCAATCTGAGAGCCGATAGCCTCCTCCATCAGACTTTCAGTTTCGTTCTTGGTAACCAACACAATGGGCAACAAGGGTTGCAGGTGCTTGATCTTGGAAAGTGTTTCCAGTCCAGATATTCCAGGCATAGACTCATCCAGCAAAACCAGATCAATTGCTTCATGCTGCAAATGAGCAATTGCATCATGACCATTGGTAAAGGTTCTGATGAGGTATCCCTTCTTTTCGAGAAAGAGTCGGTGTGCTTCCAACAGCTCGATCTCGTCATCCACCCACATGACTGTTGCCAGTGCCATACACGATTTTATGTGAAAAATAACGCTGATTGCGTTGAATAAAGTTAGTGAATCCATTGTGTGGTTCATACCTTTGCACAGCAACTCGCCCGTTTTTAACAAAAGCAGAACATGAGCTTCAGGAAGATCATCAACGATCCCGTTCACGGATTCATCACCATCAATGATCCACTCATTTATGAGATCATTTCCCATCCCTGGTTTCAGCGACTGAGAAGGATCAACCAGATGGCTATGTCATATCTGGTCTATCCCGGTGCGGTTCATTCAAGATTGCACCATGCACTGGGTACTTATCATTTGATGCATAATGCACTCTATGAACTGAAGCAAAAAGGGATTGAGATCACAGAAGAGGAAGAACAGGCCGCCAAGATTGCGATACTTCTACATGATATTGGACATGGTCCGTTTTCACATGCACTGGAATCTCTGCTGGTAGAAAATCTGGAGCATGAGACACTTTCGCTAATGATCATGCATGAATTGAATCATGATATGGGTGGCAAGCTGACGATGGCGATCCATGTCTTTCAGGACAGACATCCCAAAAAATTCCTGCACCAGCTGGTGAGTGGGCAATTGGATGTGGACAGAATGGACTACCTGACCCGCGACAGTTTTTTCTCGGGCGTGATAGAAGGGATGATCGGCTGCGACAGAATACTCAAGATGCTCACTGTTCAAAACGGTGAATTGATGGTAGAGGAAAAAGGCATCTACACAATAGAGGAATTTCTTGTCTCGCGCCGGCTCATGTACTGGCAGGTATATCAGCACAAGACCGTTTTGAGTGCTGAAATGACCCTGGTAAAAATTCTGGAAAGGGCAAAATGGCTGCACAACCGAAATGATACCGATCTTTCAACGCCTCCAGCATTGGGAAGCATTCTCTTCAGCAACATCAGCAGGTTTGAAAGAAAGGACCTGGAAATATTTTGCGGACTGGATGACAGCGATGTGATCAGTGCCATCAAAGGCTGGCGTACACACCCTGACAAAGTATTGTCAACGCTCTGCCGATCGCTGCTTGACAGACAACTGCTGAAACTTCGCTTGCAGGAACAACCTGTAAGTCAGGATGAGCTGTTAGAAAAAAAACAGGAAGTCGCAGCACAACTCGCAATAACATTGGAAGATGCTGCGTTTCTGGTTTTCACCGGTGAAGCAGAAAACAGCCTTTATAATCCGAACAATGAAAGGATCAACATATTGTTCAAGGATGGCCGGGTAAGAGATATTTCTCAAGTGGACTCACCGCTCATCCATCAAAACCTTTCCCAACCGGTAAAAAAATTTTACATTTGTTTTTACCGTTGACCCTTTCGGCAGTCCAATAACACTAAGAGGCCATACGGACCTGGCCAACCGAAAATCATACTTATGGAATTT
>JBKCOY010000036.1:0-62959 GCA_046309555.1 Chitinophagia bacterium | reverse complement strand
GGGACAGTTGACAAAAATACTGCAGAACAGATCAATGAAATATTTTTTGAAGTATTGATTGCACCATCTTTTAATGAGGACGCCCTTGACATTTTAAAAACCAAAAAGAACAGGATCCTGCTTGTTCAAAAGAAACAACATCCTTCAAATACTCAGTTCAAATCACTGCTAAACGGGGTTCTCATACAAGACACCGATCAGGGTAACTATGATAAATGGGAAGAGCAGGGCGCCAGAAACAGCAGTGAACAAGAAAAAGCAGATCTCATCTTTGCCAATAAAGTATGTAAGCATTTAAAATCCAATGCCATTGCGCTAGTCAAACACAGCCAACTGTTGGGCAAGGGTTGCGGACAAACCTCAAGAATAGATTCACTCAGACATTCCATAGAAAAAGCACACCAATTCAAATTCGAACTAAAAGGTGCTGTATTGGCCAGTGATGCATTTTTCCCGTTTGATGATTGTGTGCGCATGGCACACGCAGAAGGGATTGAGGCATTCATTCAGCCTGGAGGCTCTATCAGGGATAAAGACTCCATAGAGTATTGTAAACAAAACGGACTGGTTATGGTCGTTACCGGAATGAGACATTTCCGACATTAAAAGATCTCATCAGCATGTCGATAAGAATACTGCGACAACTTCGTGTAATGATCAAACGCAGGGATTCTTCCCGGCGCAAAAGGAAAAGATCCAAAAGGGCCAAGGCCATGATTGCCGTTGCCTTGGTATGTATTTTATGGGGTACAACCTGGATGGCCTCAAAAGTGGGTGTACGACACATGCCGGCATTACAATTATCAGGACTACGCCACCTCATTGGTGGAGGAATCTATGTTCTTTACTTTGGTTTGTTTCGGAAAATGTGGCCCCAAAAAAGCCAGATATGGCAAATCATCTGGATGTCCGTTATCATGTTTGTATTGAGCAACGGATTAAGTGTATTGTCAATCGTTTACATGCCAAGTGGGCTCGGAGCTGTGGTAGGGGCCATTACACCCATTTGGGTTGTCTTGTTCAGCTATCTGTTGTTCAAAAAAATTCGATTCAAAAAAGAAACGATTATTGGCATTCTTCTGGGATTTGTTGGAGTGGTTATCACTTTTTATGATTTTGTGGAAGAGATTTTGAACAGTGATTTTTCTTTAGGCATTTTATACGGTGTGATTGCAAGCATGACTTGGGCTTTGGCAACACTGCTCACAGTTAAACATGCAAAAAAAATAGACCCCTATTTTTCATTGGGATGGCAGATGTTTGTCAGCGGCATCATTCTCAACTTTTACTCTTTCTTTATTGGTGATTTTGTACGGTATGATCATTTACCTTCGGATGCTTGGCTATCGATCTTCTATCTTGTTATCATAGGCTCAGTGATTGCATTTGGCGCCTATGTATATGCGCTGAAAAGACTGCCTGCAACACTTGTTGCCATTCATTCTTATATCAATCCGATAGTTGCTGTATTATTGGGTGATTGGCTCCTTCGGGAACCGCTAACACCCTTTGTAATTACTGGCACGATGGTAACTTTACTCGGTGTTTACCTCGTCAACAGAAGTTTTAGGAGAAAGATCAGGTTGAAGACCTGATCAGACTGATTTGTTTTTTTCTCTCCAGAGTTGATTGAATGATTTCTCTGGAAATTGTAGGTCAGCACGTGTGCTTGTCCAACCTTTGAACAGTCTATTGATCACCCAGTTTTTGAGCTTTGCCTTACCGAGGTTCATCATCTTTCTGTGCAACATGCCTTGCTGCCATGCAGACCATGCTATCTTTTCCATCATTTCACCTTTCCCGGTTCTTACCGCTTCTCTGCGGTTATAAAGGAGCAATTCATGAAGGTTGATCTTTACGGCACAAACCTCAGTGCAATTTCCACACAATGAAGAAGCATGACTGAGGTGCTTCCAGTCACCAAGTTCCTTGAGATTGGGAGTAATGACACTGCCGATCGGTCCACTATACGTCGTTTCATAAGCATGGCCTCCAATATTCTTATATACAGGACATGCATTGAGGCAGGCGCCACATCTGATGCAGTATAAGCTTTCTCTGGTTACAGGATCCTGCATGACCTGTGTTCTGCCATTGTCAAGAAGTATAACATACATCTCATCAGGTCCGTTTTCTTCATTGGGCTGACGTGGACCACTGATGATGGAGTTGTATACCGTCATTTGCTGACCGGTACCATAGGTGGCAAGCAAAGGCCAGAAAAGGGCAAGATCCTGCAAGGAAGGAATTACTTTTTCTATGCCGGTGATCACGATATGTGTCTTGGGCCATGCAGCGCTTAAACGGGCATTGCCTTCATTCTCTGTAATAGCAATACTGCCTGTTTCGGCAATGATAAAATTGGCTCCGGTGATGCCAATTTCCGCCTGGGTATATTTATGCCGTAGTTTTTCTCTGGCAACCAACGTCATTTCCTCAGGTGTAAGATCCAGCGGTGTATGGAGATGTTCGTTGAATACACGGGCAACATCTTCCTTACTCTTGTGCATGGCGGGTGTAACAATATGATAGGGAGGTTCACCGTCTAGTTGCTGGATGTATTCTCCCAGATCTGTTTCCACACTTTCGATGCCGTTCTTCTCCATGTGTTCATTCAGATGAATCTCTTCGGTGACCATGCTTTTGCTTTTCACCAAGGTTTTACAACCTTTTTCTCTGCAGATCTTCATGACTGCATCACATGCTTGTTGTGCATTTTCTGCCCATATCACTTTTCCACCCCTTGCCACAAATTGTTTCTCAAATTTTTCCAGTTGAATATCCAGGGTTTCAAGAGATTTCCATTTGATGGATTTTGCTTTTTCCCTTGCAAAATCAACATTGGTGAACTGTTTTTTACCAATGGGCACCACAGCATTGTATTTGCCAATATTATAATTGATCGTATTGCGGTGAATAAGATCTAAAGCCTTCAGCTTACTCTTTTCCTTAAAAGATTCAGAAAATTTTGTCATACCCATTATATCTTATTGGCGGATTTCTCAAAATAGTTTGCTGCTACTTTTTCAAGAACTTTGAAAAACTCCTCACCATATAAACGGACCAACGGCTCCTTCAGGAATATATATACGGGAACTTTCAACTCCTCTCCAAGGCTGCAAGCAGGACTACACATATCCTCGCGAGGGTCATAATTCAGTAATTCCTGATTTGAATAGCGGCTTTTGGTTCTTTTAATGGGGTAAAGATGACAGGAGATTGGCTTCTTCCATTTGATCTTTTTTTCATTAAATGCAGCCTCAAATGCACACTTGATGATTCCTTTATCATCATGGAAACCATAGGCGCAGATTTTGCCCTCAATGGTTGGGGTAACCCATCCGAATTCTTTATCGTACCTATACATGCCGTTTTTCTCTACCTCTTCAATCCCTTCAGGTTTCATCCATGGCTTAACAGCTTCATAGGCCTGATGAACCTCATCCAGTTCCTGATCAATAAGGGGGGCACCGGCATCCCCGTCTTCGCAACAACCACCCTTGCATTTTGAGAGATTGCAAACGAACTGCGACTCCACGATATCGTCGCTCAGCATGATGTTGTCTATTACGATCAAGGGAAAATATTTATACAAAAATAAGATTAAATGAAACCCTTAACCGGTAAATGAATACACAAGTTTGTCAGAGGCTCATCATTTCTTTGAAACGTACTGCCTGCCTTCGTGAAACTTCAATTTTCTCACCCCCTTTTATTTCTAACAGCAAGCCTCCATTGAAGAAGGGTTCAACCCTTTCAATCATCCTGAGGTTTACGATGTGTTTGCGATTGGCCCTGAAGAAAATTCGTGTGTCTAGTCTCTCTTCGAGAGCATTCAGTGACTTCAAGATGAGGGGTTTATTAGAACCAAAAAACACTCTTGCATAGTTGCCCACGGATTCGAATAACCTGATGTCTGATAGCTTTACAAACCAGCATTTCTCTCCATCTTTCACAAAGACCTGATCATTCTCGCCCAAAGATCCCCTGAGTTCCATTTTGGCATCTCCTATCAAACCATCTCTATCATCCTGCATAACCAGTTTCTGAACGGCATCAGACAGACGCTTAGGGTCGATTGGCTTCAGTAAATAATCAAAAGCATTCACCTCAAATGCCTTGATTGCATATTCATCATGGGCTGTGGTGAAAATAACCTCTGGTGTTCGCTCAAGTTCCTGCAACAACTCAAAACCGGTTTTTGCCGGCATCTGAATGTCAAGAAATATCACCTCCGGTGAGAGCTCCTGGATCAACCTGAAGGCCTCATCGGCATTGGATGCTTCACCAACAATTTCAATTTCAGGATGTGAAACCAGCAATTTTCTGAGTTCATTCCTGGCCAATCGTTCATCATCAATGATCAAAGCTGTCTTTTTCATTTTATAAATTTCAATTCAGGGATATGTTTACCACTGCTTCAACTTGATTTTCAGTGAGCTGATGTATCTTAAAACTTGCTTTGTTTCCAAAAATCAGATTCAGCCGGTTGGCTGTACTTTGGATACCAAATCCCGCCTGGAGAGGTTTTTCTTGCAACTTACCCGTATTCACCACGCTCAATACCAGGATACCCTCGTTTTCAATTGCTGAAATGCTGATCTCACCGGGCTCCACTGATTTTCCTATTCCATGCTTGATAGCATTTTCAACAAGCATTTGCAGCATCATCGGAGGTACCAGATCATCCAACGCATCTTCCTCGATCTCATATTTCAACCTGAGCCGGTCTTCAAAACGGATCAGTTCAAGGTCAAGATAATCGCGGACAATATTCAATTCCTTTTCCAGTGTTATGGTTTCCTGCTGGTCTGAAAGCATACTTGATCTTAGAATATTTCCCAGGGCAGTAACTGCTTGTCGGGCCCTTGAAGGATCTTCATCAATCAATGCCCTGATGCTGTTGAGGGCATTGAAAATAAAATGAGGATTGATGTGAGATTTGATCGTCTTGAGTTCCAAAGACTTTATCGATGCTTCAAGTTTTAGCTTGTCGAGCTGATTTTTTCGAGATTGTTCAACATAATGATAGATAAAATAAATACAATTCCAGATGAATAGATAAACAAAAGAAGTAAAAACATTACTCGCTACTTTTTGGAATGCATCCAGTTTTAATTCTTCCTTGTATTCCAGTTCAAGCAATACACTCAAATACGTTTCAGAGCCTCCAATGACGACTGCAAATACTAATGAAATCATTAAAAAACCAATGAACTGCCAATTGGTATTTCGTTCCAGCAACTTCAGACCCCTGACAAGCATTCGCATCAGATGTGTAAAAATCACCCCCACTACCACATAAACAATTAGTCGCCCCACAAACTGTCTGTCGTACAAATTGTAGCTAAGGGCAAAAAATATGTTGATTCCCGTAAAAAGGCCCCATCCCAGGAGTTGAAAAAGCCAATATTTCGGTATGCTGGTGAGTGCTGCCTTCATAAAAACCAAAACTATGGGTTGCGGGTGAGATATTGGTCGTTTTTTAGACCAGAGGTCAGAAACAAAGGCTTATCGGCAAAGAAAAAGATCCTGATCCTATATAATAAAAGGTTAAAAAAATCGTTTTAAAAATGTTAAATCCTACTCCAATGATAACCCTTGCCCAAAGCAAGCACCTGTTTATTATTCCCGTTCTGGCCTTTTTTCTGGCTGCGGGAAACGCCTCCCAGGCGCAGGGAAGGGTGATTATCAACGAGTTCATGGCATGGCCAGGTGAGGCTTGCCCAGTTACCACAGAGTTTATCGAACTAAAAAATATGGGCCCCGGACCGATGAATATCGGATGCTATGTGATCACTGACGGGGATTTTGCCATTACCATACCATCTAATACCATCCTGCAACCCGGTGAGTTTTATGTATTGGGTGGACAAAATACCATCAACTCCCCTTGTGCAAACCTTGCAAGAAATATCACCGTCAACCTTAACTGGAATACCTGTGGTTGCACCAGCGGACCAATTCCTACTACCGGAGATGGTTTGATGACCGATGGCGGAAATGCAAATGAGCAGTTGGTCATGTTCAACGCCGCAGGCAACGTAGTAGATGCCGTAGTGAGGAAGATCAGCGGGATAGAACCTTCTACCACAATTACTACCTCTGCAGCAGGTGGTTGCGGAACGCTAACCTTTAATCTTGATAGTTTGAGTATCACATACGAGGAAATTGGTGAATCTCAGGGCAGAGGAAACAGTTTTGCCAGGTTTACCGATGGCGACTGCAAATGGGTAAAAGAGACTCAGCAAAATGGTGGAAGCACCAACAATGCTACAGGTGAAGCATCTACACTTTCCATGTCTATGCTGACTACCCTGAATTTGAATTGCGTAACTGGAAATGCAGTATTCACCGTTAACAATGCTTCTCCTTCTACCTTCTTTCCCATGACTTACACATTGGGTTATGATGCAAATGGAAACGGACAATTCAATGCTCAGGATCTCTATACCAATGGAACGGACATTACCTCTCCCAGTATTGAATTCTATAATTTGTCCCTTGGTAAATATAATATTGTGATCGAACCGGTGAGTGGATGCAATACCCAGTTTTTCACTTTTGAACTTGGTCCATGTGCAACCATGGATATTACACTGAAAAGCTTTGCAGGAAACAATTTGGGGAAAGTAAATCGCTTCAACATAGAAATAGAAACTGACAATGACATGAAACTGCTCCAGTTGGAGTCCAGCTTAGATGGTCATCACTTTTTTCAGCCGGCAAGCATTCCTTTTGAAAAGAGAAAAGGTAATCAGTTTATTCAGTATGATCTGGAGTCCAATGCTGCCCAGTTTTTCAGGCTAGTCATGACAGACATCAATGGAAAGACCCAATATTCCAAAGTGGTCAATCTGGCCAGAGCCATGGATAAAAACAATATCAAAATAGCACCAAATCCGTTTACAGACTACATAGGATTGAGTGAATACAGTAACCGGGAAGATGTGCTTCAGGTCAATATAGTTTCTACTTCCGGTCAGGTAATGGCAACTGAGAAGTTTAACCTCAGAACAGGAAACAACAACTTCCGAATGATCACCTCCCGGTTTCCCAAAGGGATTTATATGATCCAGATGAAAAAGCTCCTGAGTGGTGAAATGCAGATAGCCCGGATCATAAAAAACTGACATATTGAAATAATCTAATATTAGGGGCAATTGCCCCTTTTTTTGTTTTCAGCAAACATTGGATTTTGATTAACTTTATCTGATCATTTGACCCCAATAACCGAACAAAACTGATCGTTTATTGTTGAAAGGTCATAAAACCTAAAAGGGCTATGCAGATAGAACCAGGTAGTTTGCTCAAAAAGATTGATTGTCCTGATGATCTGAAAAAAATAGATAAAGATCAACTTCATCAGGTATGTGAAGAATTAAGACAATATATCATTGATGTTGTCAGCATTCATGGAGGTCATTTTGCTGCCAGTCTTGGTGTAGTTGAACTCTCGGTAGCCCTTCATTATATTTACAATACTCCCTATGACCAACTGGTATGGGATGTGGGTCATCAGGCTTACGGTCACAAAATACTCACCGGTAGAAGAGACAACTTTCATACAAACAGGAAATATGGCGGATTGAGCGGATTTCCAAAAAGAAGTGAAAGCAAGTATGATACTTTTGGTGTAGGACACTCCTCCACTTCTATTTCAGCTGCATTGGGAATGGCTATTGCCTCCAGACATAACGGAGAAGCTGATCGTAAATCAGTTGCTGTTATTGGAGATGGCTCCATGACAGCCGGTATGGCATTTGAAGCCATGAATCATGCAGGAGTTTCTGATGCAGACCTGCTGGTGATCCTGAATGATAATAACATGAGTATTGACCCCAATGTGGGCGCGCTCAAAGAATACCTGACTGATATTTCAACTTCCCATACTTACAATAAACTGAAGGATGAGATCTGGAATACCCTGGGTAAACTTCCCATCGGTGCCAACTTCTCTAGGGACATGGCCAGCAAACTGGAACACTCCATAAAAGGTTTCATCAACAAGAGAAGCAACCTATTTGAATCAATGAAACTCAGGTATTTTGGACCAATAGATGGCCATAACATTACCAAGCTGGTGGATACATTGAAAGATCTGAGGGACATACCAGGGCCAAAGCTTCTTCATGTTATCACAACAAAAGGAAAGGGGTATGCTCTGGCGGAGAAAGATCAGACCAAATGGCATGCACCAGGGTTGTTCGATAAGGTTACCGGTGAAATTTTCAAGAAAACATACGATACGCCTCAGGCACCCAAATACCAGGATGTATTTGGAAAGACTATAATTGAACTGGCCAAGCAAAATGAGAAGATATTTGGTGTCACACCTGCGATGCCGTCAGGTTCATCACTTAAGTTCATGATGGATGAGATGCCTGATCGCGCCATTGATGTGGGAATATGCGAACAACATGCTGTTACCTTGAGTGCCGGTATGGCCACTCAGGGATTAAAGGTTTTTTGCAATATCTACTCCTCGTTCATGCAAAGAGCCTATGACCAGGTAGTACATGATGTGGCAATACAGAAACTGCCTGTAGTATTTTGTCTGGATCGTGGCGGACTGGTGGGTGATGATGGTCCAACACATCATGGAGTTTATGACATCGCATACATGCGCTGTATTCCCAATATGGTTGTTTCGTCGCCTATGAATGAGGCAGAGATGAGAAACCTGATGTACACCTCTCAACTGCCAACAACCGATCTTCCTTTTGTGATCCGCTATCCGAGAGGGGAAGGCGTTATGCCAGAATGGAAAACCGAAATGAAAGCTGTTGAAATAGGAAAAGGCAGAAAATTAAAGGATGGAAAGGGAATCGCTATTCTCTCTTTTGGCCATCCCGGAAATTTTGCAGCAGCAGCCATCAGAAATCTTAAATCAGAGGGAATAGACCCTGCTCATTATGACCTGAGGTTTGCCAAACCACTTGATGAGGAAATGCTTCATGAAGTATTCCAACGCTACAACAAGATCATCACTGTTGAAGATGGAACAATTGTTGGAGGGGTGGGATCAGCAGTATTGGAGTTCATGGCTGCCCATCAGTATCAGGCGCAAGTAAGAATACTGGGTATCCCGGACAGAATCGTAGAGCACGGCTCACAGAAAGAGCTTCATCGTGAATGCGGTTATGATGCCGAAGCCATCGCAAAAGCGGCCAGGGAAATGATTGGAGATGCGGTTCAGGTTATTCAATAATGGTAACTTCCTGATCTTCCGGCCTGTTCTCGTTGAATTCAACAATAAAGTTATTACGGCCTTCTCCGATGATGATGGAAATATAGTTTTGCTGCACCAATTCCAGTACAGTAAGGAATAGAAAAATAGCATGTAGCCTGTCCTGACAAACATCAAACACTTTCTCGAATGACATCGTCTTTTCTTCGGAGCATACTTTCAATACATGCGCCCTGCTCTCCTCCATGGTGTAATTGTAGCGATATACCACGTGTTGAGGCTTATGCTGACGATCATGCAGTTTTTGCATGACCCTCTCAAAGACCTTCATCAGCTTGAACAGAGAAATGGATTGGATCTCGGTACCTTCAGAAGCCTCCTCGCCAATTGCATTGAGATCTTGCTGCAAATTTCCTCTTTTGACCATAAACATCCGCTGATGTTCAAGCTCTGCAAGTTTTAGTGAAGCCTCTTTGAACTTCTTGTATTCAAGGATCTTGTCAATTAACTCTTTTCTTGGATCTATCTCATTGCCCTGCTCATCCAGTTCTTTCCGTGGCAAAAGCATTTTTGCCTTGATCCTCATGAGTGTTGAAACAAAGAGGATGAATTCACTGCTCAACTCAATGTTATCCAGTTCTGATTGCTTGATAAATACCAGAAAATCATCAATGATATTCTTGATCGGAATATTGTAAATGTCCAGCTCATCTCTTTCAATGAAAAAGAGCAGAAGGTCAAACGGACCTTCAAACTGTGGTAACCTGATCTGGTAGGAAGCAGTATTCAATACAAATCATTTTGTTGAGGCGGCAACAAATATACTCAATTTTACGACCTTTGCACCCTCAATTGTTTCCCAAAAATGAAATGGATTTTATACATCATGCTGTGTCTGATATGGGGTAGCTCCTTCATATTGATGAAAGAAGGACTTGAGGCTATTAATCCTTATCACTTGGCCCTGATCAGGATTCTTAGTGCAGGTATTATCATGCTGCCCTTATCAGTAAAGGCCTATAAAAATGTCCCAAAAAAGTTGATACTTCCGATAGTGCTTTCCGGTTTTATCGGAACCTTCATCCCCTCTTTCTGTTTCACCATTGCACAAACAAAAGTAGATAGTTCACTCGCCGGTATCATGAATTCACTTACACCCATTTTTTCTGTGGCTATTGGCGTACTTTTCTTCCAACTTAAGATCGGATGGATAAAATGGACAGGTATGATTTTGGGATTTGCAGGAATGGTATTGCTGGTTCTGGGAAATTCAAAATCCATCAGTCTTGACCACATTGGTTACAGCCTATTCATCATTACCGCCACTATATGCTATGGACTCAATGTTAATGTAGTAACGCGGTTTGTAAAGGATGCTGCCCCCCTGCATGTTGCAGCTATTGCTTTCACTTCTTTGGTAATTCCGGCATTGATCCTGCTTGCTGTTACCGGATTTTTTTCTGCACCTGAACTGGTGAATGGTACCTGGAGCAAAGGGATTGTAACAGCATCTGTTCTGGGTATTGTCAATACTGGTCTCGCCTCTGTTCTTTTTTATTTTCTGGTTAGGAGGGCTGGCCCGGTGTTCGCTTCCACAGTTACCTATGGCATTCCTATCATTGCTATTGGATGGGGCCTGCTTTACAAAGAAGAGATTACCTCCTTTCAAATTGCAGCAATGATGTTTATCCTTTTGGGGGTAAGACTGGCCAATAAAGATTAATCGCTAAAGAGAGATCATCATACAGACATGATCTCTTTTTCTTTGGCTGCCAGATGCTTATCCACCGTTGCGATGAACTTATTGGTGATGTCTTGTATTTCCTTTTCAGCATCTTGTGCTATATCTTCACTCAGTCCGTTCTTTTGCAGCTTTTTTACTTGCTCAATGGCATCTCTCCGGATATTTCTTATGGCTATCTTGGATTGCTCACCTTCCGCCTGAACCCTCTTTACAATTTCCTTTCTTCTTTCTTCCGTAAGAGGAGGAAGGAAGATTCTGATAATGCTTCCATCATTTTGTGGAGTAACACCAAGGTTTGCAGCTATAATTGATCTTTCAATGGGCTGAAGCATATTTTTTTCCCATGGCTGAATGGTCAGCGTTCTGGCATCTGCAACCGTAATATTTCCCACCTGAGCAATTGCTGTTGGAGATCCGTAGTAATCCACTACCAATCCATCAAACATTTGAGGATTAGCCCTTCCTGCCCTTAACTTACCCAACTCAACTTCAAGATGAGAGATTGCTTTTTCCATGGATTGGGAAGCCTCATTGATGTGCAACTGTAATTCCTCAGACATAATGATGATTTATAGATGCAAATCTAACAAATGAATAGAAATGTTACTCCGAAAAGGAATTAATTATTGATCTCAGAGTCAGAAGCAGAAACTTTGGAGAAGATGTTTTTGACCAGGCTGGTAGTCGACTTATTTGATTGCTGACGATCAAGCGAATGAAGATCCGCTTTCCCTGCCCAGATCAACATTGTAACCATCACTACAGCAATAAAGAAAAGAGAGAGAATGACAAATGTGATACCCATGGGCTGGAGCACAAGCGCCACAATAATAAAAAGTAATGCCACAACGGTCAATATCCCTGTAATCTGGATATGTGACAACCCTCTTTTCATGAGCAAGTGATGAAGATGATTCACATCTGGATCAAAAGGAGATTTGCCATTATAAATGCGAACCAGTGTAACCCTCAATGTATCCATTAATGGAACGAACAACACTGAAAATCCTACAGCAGGGGCCGCTGAAAAATGCAAAACAGTACCTGAACCTGATTCAAGATTAATGAATTTAATAACCAATACCGCATTAACCAGTCCAAGTAGTAAGGAGCCTGTATCTCCCATAAAGATCCTGGAAGGCGAAATATTATACATGAGGAAGGCAATCAGACTCCCTGACATTGCAAAAGAAAGAATGGCATAAGCAGTTTGGTTTTCGAGGGTAAATACTATGCCAAAGAAAAGAGTCGAGATCAATCCCAACATCCCGGCAAGTCCATCTACTCCATCAATCAGATTGTATGCATTGATAACTACCAATAATGTCAGATACGTAAAAATCGTTGCAATTGCAGGATGTAATTCATGGATACCCATGAATCCATGAAGAGAATTCAACTGAAAATCACCTTGAAAGGAAAGTAAAAAAGCCGCTATCAGTTGCCCCGCAAATTTTTTAACAGGAGAGATGAGCAAAATATCGTCCTTTAAACCAAGAAAGAATATGATGACCGCTGCAGATATAAAAAATTGAATTTCATGGGCTTTATTGAAATCAATAAAGGTCGCAATTGAAAATATGAGTGCGGCAAAAATCCCTACCCCACCTAGCGACGGTACCGGAGTGAAATGAATTTTTCTTTCCCCGGGATGATCAAACAATTTTTTTGCATCTGCAATTTTGATGACCACTGGTATAGAAATGAATGCCACCAAAAAGGAAACAAATGAGGCTAAAACGATAATTTCCATAAGGTTAACTTAATACACTACAAATATAAGTAGTTTAAACGGAGGCATAAGCGAATTATTGCATCTAATGCAGACTCATTCTCAAATTATTTTCTCTCATCAAACAAAATCACAAAAACATTAGTTTTGCTCAAATTTTATACCCAATGGCAACTTTACAGGAAACAGCCAGCCAGATCAGAAGAGATATCGTCAGAATGGTACATGCAGTGCAGAGTGGTCATCCAGGAGGATCATTGGGGTGTACCGACTTCCTGACGGCCCTTTATTTCAAGATCATGAAACATGATCCCCAGTTCAACATGGACGGGATCGATGAGGATATTTTTGTACTGTCAAACGGACATATATCCCCGGTATTCTACTCATGTCTTGCACGTAGCGGTTATTTTCCAATTTCCGAACTTGCCACGTTTAGAAAATTGAATACAAGATTACAGGGTCATCCGACCACACATGAGCACTTGCCTGGCGTTAGAATTGCATCCGGATCACTTGGACAAGGCTTATCCGTTGCCATCGGCGCTGCGCTGGCTAAAAAATTAAATCATGATGATCGTACGGTATACTCATTGCATGGTGACGGAGAGTTGCAGGAAGGACAGATTTGGGAAGCAGTAATGTTTGCAGCTCACCATAAAGTAGATAACCTCATCG
Source organism: Chitinophagia bacterium (assembly GCA_046309555.1). Taxonomy (GTDB): domain Bacteria; phylum Bacteroidota; class Bacteroidia; order Chitinophagales; family Chitinophagaceae; genus Pollutibacter. The sequence continues at coordinate 49,615 of JBKCOY010000036.1, read as the reverse complement.
CTACCATTGACTGGAATGGCCAGCAAATAGATGGCCCCACAGAAAAAGTGATCTCGCTCGGAAACATAGGTGCGAAATTTGAAACTTTTGGATGGAAAACACTGACAATGCAGGGCAATGACATGGATGAAGTGATAAAAGTATTGGATGAGGCCAAAGCCCTCACCGGCAAGGGGCAGCCAATCGCCATTATGATGCATACCCTCATGGGTAAGGGTGTTGATTTTATGGAAAACGACCATGGTTGGCATGGCATTGCACCCAATGACGATCAGTTGAAGAAAGCTCTTGAGCAACTTCCGGAAACATTGGGAGACTATTGATCAATTCCGCAATTCCATCACTTCCTGTGCCGCTCTTCTGGCTGGGATCCAGGCTGAACCCAGAACAATGATAAACACTGTTGATCCCACCAGTATAAAATCACTTAACAATAACCTGAGGGGATAATAATCAATTAGGAAAGTTGCACCCTCCAAAGGAATCAGTTTATACCGGGTTTGAAGGTAGTAAACCAGCAGAGAAATCAAAATGCCCATCAGGGTGCCTAGCAGCCCAATGAATAATCCTTCTGCTATAAAAATCTTCTGTATCAATGAATCTGCAGCCCCCATGGATTTGAGCACTTGAATATCCTTTTTCTTTTCCAGCACGAGCATACTCAAGGCGCCAACAATATTAAATGCTGCAACGATGAGGATCAAGGTAAAAATGGCATATATCGCCCATTTTTCAAGATTAATGGTAGAATAAAGGGTTCTGTTTTGCTCATACCGGTCTTCAATCAGAAAAGTATTTCCCAGGATCATGCCCATACTTTCCCTCACCAGTTTCATATCTGCACCCTGAACTGTTTTAACTTCAATTGCCGAATATTCATCAGCCTTGTATTGCATATATGTTTTGACAAAATCAAGATCCGTTAGCACATACTTGTTGTCGAATTCACTTTGAATGGCAAAACTTCCCTGAGGATATGCGATGGCTGAGGAAACTGCAGACAATGGGTCGCTTACAGAGCTGATCCCTTTTCGTGGCAGGTATATGGTCAGAGGATTTAGGGATCTATCAGCCTGAAGCCCCAGTGATTGCTCCACCCCTATACCCATGACCAATCCGGGTTTCTCCATACTCCCTGTTTGATAAATGCCGTGATACATACTGGAATCAACCCCGGAGACCTTTGCATAATTCTTATCTACACCTTTGATGGTCACAACAGACTGCAGTGAACCATTTTGCAACAAAGATTTCTCTTCTACCACAAGAGAAATACTGGCAATACCCCTGACCTGTTTCAATGCCCTGATCTGATCTGCATTGATAAGGATTGTTTTTCCTTTGGATGGAGACACCCTAAGGTCTGGATAAAAAGAAGCGTAAAGAGATTTGACCAGCGATTCAAAGCCGTTGAAAGCGCTGAAGATGGTAATGAGGGCAGCTGTTCCAAAGGTTATGGCCACTACACTGACCCATGAGATGATGTTGATGGCATGTGTTGATTTCTTCGCCCTGAAATACCTCCAGGAGAATCTCAGGATAATACCAGTGGTCATGGTTTTCGCTCTTCATTTATTTTTTTGAAGATCTCTTCCATCTTGAACACATGATCCAGTGTATCGTCTTTGAAAAACCTGAGTTCAGGCATTCTCCTCAACTGTTGCTTTACGCGTAATCCCAGTTCTTTTTTCAATTCTCCCTTTCGATCTTCAATTCTTTTGATGACAGCATCTGCATCCTGAACCTGAAACAGACTCAAATAAATGCGTGCTTCCAGCAAATCTGGGGTAACCTTAACGGTTGAAATGGAGACCATTCCTCCATTGACCATGTTAAGCCCCAACCTGAGGAAGATATCATTCATCTCCTCCTGTATAACTCCTGCTACCTGTTTCTGTCTTTTGCTTTCCTCCATAACGTACCCCCTGATGCATGTAAAATTAGTTACTTTTGACCCGAATAAAACAAAATTGAGTTCGAGCTGTCCATGAAAAGTCTGAAAGTCATTTTTTCCTACATCAGAAAATATCCAAACCTGGTTTCAGGATACCTAACCCTGAATATACTTTCAGCGCTGTTTTCGCTGGTTTCACTGACCATGCTGGCCCCCTTTCTTACCCTCATTTTTGGATTGGGTGGAGATAACGGACTGGCTCCCTCAAGATTTCGCCTGGGGGCACTTAGCGATCTGCTGTATGACAATGTAGGTGCCCTGGCCCTAACGGATGAGGGAAAAATCAAAGCCCTGGGCATTATTTGCCTGATTGTGGCAATGGCGATCTTCTTGAAAAATCTTTGTCTCTATTTTTCGCTTTATCTGCTAACCCCTATCCGGAATAGCATCATCAATGACATGCGAAGCGATATGTTTCGTAAAATCCTGGAATTACCCATCGGCTTTTTCAATGAACAGAGAAAGGGTGATATCATGAGCAAACTCACCAATGATCTGCAGGATGTGGAATTCTCAACAATCAGCTTCCTCGAAAGCTTTTTCAGAGAACCCGTTCTGATCACCTTCTACCTATTTGCCCTTATCAATTTGAGTCCAGAGCTCTCTTTATTTCTGTTGATTTTCCTTCCGATCGCAGGCCTCATAATTGGCCGGATAGGAAGATCCCTTAAGAAAGTTTCAGCAGGTGTGCAGATCAAACTGGGTGAAATCCTGAGCACAATAGAAGAAACGTTGGGCGGAATCAGGGTAGTCAAAGCCTTCAATGCAGAACCACAACAATTGAAGCGTTTTGAAAGGGAGAACTACGAACTGTTTTCGATCAAGAACAAGGCCATCCGCCGCCGAGATCTTGCTATGCCGGTTTCTGAAACACTGGGTATCCTTGCAGTTTGTTGTGTGCTTTACTACGGCGGATCACTGGTATTGAAAAATGATTTTGGATTGAGTGGACCGGATTTTCTCACCTTCATTGCCATCTTTACGCAAATCATCAATCCGCTGAAAGCATTCAGTACAGCATCCTACAATATCAGAAGAGGTGCAGCCAGCATCGAAAGGATACAAAAACTGATCAAAGAAGAAGAGTCTGTGAAAGAAGCTCCGGATGCGCTTCCCATAACTTCATTTGAGGATAGGATCGAATTGAAAGATGTGACTTTTTCTTACCCCGATAAAATCATTTTGAACAAGGTCAACTTAACCATCAAAAAGGGACAAACCATTGCGCTGGTAGGATCTTCCGGTGCAGGGAAATCAACCCTTGCAGATCTGATTCCAAGGTTTCATGATGCAAGTTCCGGTGAAGTGCTTATCGATGGGATAAATATCAAACGAATCAAACTGAAAGATCTTCGCAACCTGATGGGGATCGTAACACAAGAACCCATACTCTTCAATGATACAGTGAGTGCCAATATTTCTCTTGGCAATGAAGATGCCCATCAGTCTGAGATTGAAAAAGCAGCTGCCATCGCCAATGCTGATCAGTTTATCAGCAAAAAAGAGAATGGTTATGCCACCATCGTTGGCGATCGTGGTTCAAAACTCAGTGGGGGTGAGCGTCAGCGTGTGACCATAGCAAGGGCAGTACTTAAGAATCCTCCGATCATGATCCTGGATGAAGCAACATCCTCTCTTGATACCGAAAGCGAAAAATGGGTCCAGGATGCCATCAATAATTTGATGAAAGAAAGAACCAGCATCATCATTGCACACCGGCTTTCAACTGTAAGACATGCTGATGCAATTGTTGTGCTGCATGAGGGGTCCATCGCTGAAATGGGGACTCACGAAGAGCTCATCCAAAAAGATGGCATATACAAGAGATTGGTGAGCCTGCAGGAAATGAGATGATCTACTATTGATTAAAAGAAGATCCAGGCTTGTTCATGTTGAGCTTTGCTTCCATACTCAGGGTAGCATGTGGAACAGCCTTCAATCTGGCTTTTTCAATTAGCCTTCCGGTTACCCGGCAAATTCCATAGGTCTTGTTCTCAATTCTCATCATGGCCTTTTCGAGCTTTTCAATAAAATCGATCTGGCGACTGGCCATCTGGCTCAATTGCTCGCGCTCCATGCTAAGGCTGCCATCCTCCATGGTCATGTAACGGGTATCAGAATCTTCTCCACTCATGGAGTCCTTTCTGGTGATCAGACCATTCAAATATGCAAGCTCCTGCTTGGCAGCGTTTAATTTACTTTGAACCAATTCCCTAAACTCAGCAAGCTCTACATCAGAATACCGCTGGGTAGGTCCGGATGGGGCCGAAACGACCTGACTGTCAAGAACAGACTTGGTGAATTCGGGTTCATATTTACGTGAAGACTTCGTTGTGATTTTTGGCATGGGCACAGGCTTGCTGTCTTTTTTAGATTCCTTTTCTCTCAATGCTTTGCGGATTTCAGCTGCACTTGCTTTGACCTTACTGGTTTCAGCAAATCTGGTCTCCGGAGAGATCATGGGTACCTTTTTGGCTGGTGCCTTGCCGGTAGGTACCGGCTTAGCAGGTACTGCTTTTTTTGCAGGGGCAGATGGAGTTTTAGCAGCAGGCACTGGCTTTTTAGGCTCAACTTTTTTATTGACTTCCGCAGCCTTTTTAACTGGGGCCTTGGCTACAGGAGCAGCTTTTTTAACAGGTTCAGCCTTTTTTACAGGTGCAGTAACCTTTTTGGGGGGGGCTGGTTTGTTGGGGGCTGCAGCTTTTTTGGCAGGTGCTGGTTTTTTAACCGGTGCCGCCTTTTTAACCGGGTCCGCCTTTTTAACCGGTTCCGCCTTTTTAACGGGCGCAGCTTTTTTGGCAGGTGCGGCTTTTTTAGCTGGCGCAGCTTTTTTCACCGGAACAGCTTTTTTAGCCGGTACAGGCTTCTTGGCAGCAGCTTTAGGGGCACCAGATTTTACAGCAGGTGCAGCTTTTTTTACGGGAGCTGGTTTTTTAGCGGATTTTGGAGCCGCTTTCTTGGGTGCTGGTTTCTTGGTGGCCATGATGCTTAAGATTTTTTTATTAAATTGATTTTCAGCGACTTACCATTAATCTCATTTTCAACTCCCACAGAAAGACCTGCTTTTATGGATAAAGAATCCGCTAAAATTTCGGCGCAAATATAGTCATTAAATCGAGTAAATGCCAAGTCCAACGCTGAATCTGACTGCACTTCCACAAAAATCCTGTCTGTTAAATCGAGGTCCATATCTTTTCGCATTTTCTGGATCCTGTTCACCAATTCACGTGCATTCCCCTCTTGTTCAAGCTCCTCATTTACAGTAACATCCAGGGCAACCGTAAGCGTATTTCGGGAAGCAACCATCCATCCCTGAACATCTTCGCTTTGGATCTCTACCTCTTCACGCAGGATCTCTAGGGTCTCCCCATCCACCTGGAGATCAAATTTCCCTGTGGACTCAAGTTTCCGGATTTGCTCCTGCTCCATTGCGGCAATCATGGCTGCTGCGGCTTTCATTTTTGCACCCAGCTTTTTACCCAGGATCACAAAATTTGCCTTTATCTTCTTCCGAATAAAGTCGTTGTCAGCGGGCAGGTATTCCATTTCTTTTACGTTCACCTCCGAAAGGATCAAATCCTCAACCTTTCCCAGTTGCACCTTCATGGACTCTCCGCTGATAGGGATGAGCATTTTTTGCAGGGGCTGTCTTACCCTGATGTTTACTTTCTTTCTGATGGAAAGCACAAGTGAGGAGAGTTCTCTCGCCATTTCCATACGCTCTTCCAAAGCCAGATCAATCCAGTTTTCATTGGCACTTGGGAAATGGGTGTGATGAACGGACATCGCTGCATCTTTACCCGTTACTGCATTCAGGTTTCTGAAAATAGCATCTGTGAAAAAGGGTGATATCGGGGCACTTAGTTTAGCAACCGTGTTCAGACACAAGTACAGTGTCTGATAGGCGCTGATCTTATCAGTTCCATACTCCCCTTTCCAAAACCTCCTTCTGCAAAGCCTCACATACCAGTTGCTGAGCAATTCATCCACAAAAGTATCGATTGCTCTTCCTGCCATGGTTGGCTCGTAATCATCCATGTACCTGTTCACATCTTTGATCAAACTTTGTAAACTTGATAAGATCCATCGATCGATCTCAGGTCTATCCGCAAATGGTATTTCCTCCTCGTTGAATGAAAAGCCGTCCACATTTGCATAGAGAGCAAAAAACTGATAGGTATTATATAAGGTTCCGAAAAATTTGCGCTGTACTTCCTTGATACCTTCCAGGTCAAATTTTAAATTATCCCAGGGTGAAGCATTGGTGATCAGATACCAGCGGGTAGCGTCAGCCCCATAGGTATCGATGGTGGCGAAAGGATCTACCACATTTCCCAGACGCTTACTCATCTTGTTGCCATTCTTATCCAGTACAAGGCCATTGGATACAACTGTCTTGTAGGCTACGCTGTCAAAAAGCAAGGATCCCAAAGCATGTAAGGTGTAGAACCAACCTCTTGTCTGGTCAACTCCTTCAGCGATAAAATCTGCAGGGAAACTTTCTCCCTTATCGATCATCTCCTTGTTCTCAAAAGGATAATGCCATTGCGCATAGGGCATAGCGCCACTGTCAAACCATACATCCACCAAATCCGGCACCCGTTTCATGGGTTTTCCGGATGCACTTACCAATACCACCTCATCCACAAATGGTTTGTGAAGATCTTTAAGACCATCCTTGACAAAGGATGCATTCACATCACCACCCAGTACTTCCGCAGCATTTTTGATTGCCAGATTGAGCTCTTCAACGGAACCGATACAAACTTCTTCTGATCCATCTTCCGTTCTCCAGATGGGGAGCGGTGTTCCCCAAAAGCGACTTCGACTGAGGTTCCAGTCGACCATATTCTCGAGCCAGTTGCCAAACCTTCCTTCTCCGGTTGACTTCGGTTTCCAGTTGATGGTCTTGTTCAACTCCACCATCCTGTCTTTCAACGCTGTGGTGCGAATGAACCAGGCATCCAGCGGGTAATATAAAATAGGCTTGTCTGTTCTCCAGCAGTGAGGATAATTATGCTCGTATTTCTCTACCTTGAAAGCCTTGCCATCCCTCTTCAGTTGAACAGAGATATCGACGTTGACATCACTGTAGTTTTCTTCATTCTTGTAATTCTTCACATAACGATGGCTGAATTCACCAACACCATCCACAAATTTTCCTTCGCGATCCACGAGGGTTAGGATACCCAGATTGTTCTTCTTGCCTACCTTATAGTCATCAGCACCAAAGGCAGGAGCAGTATGAACGATGCCTGTACCATCTTCAGTGGTTACAAAATCTCCAACCACCACTTTGAAAGGATCTGCATCGGGAGTTATCTCCAGAATACGATCAGGGGTATTGGCTGCGGATGGCATCAATTGCTCATAATAAAGTCCTTCTGCAGAAGAACCTTTGAACACCGTGATCACCTCCCAGGGTATGAGTTTGTCTCCGAGCTTGTATTCTGCAAACGACACTTCTTTGGCTTCTTCTTTGAAATACTTGGGCAGCAGAGCAGTTGCCAACACCACATTGATCGGATCTGCTGTATAAGGATTAAAAGTCTCTACCAGGGAGTATTCAATATTCGGACCAACGGTTAAGCCGAGATTAGAAGGCAATGTCCATGGAGTAGTGGTCCAGGCCATGAATGAAATGGGCTTCCCGTTTCTTACAGCAGCTGTCAGTGTATTCAAAAAAGGATGTTCCTTACTCCTGGATAGGTCTAACTTGAACATGACCACTGCAGAAGTGTCTTTTACATCCTTATAGGTACCGGGCTGATTCAATTCATGCGAACTGAGTCCGGTTCCCGCCGCAGGTGAATAAGGCTGTATGCTTACACTTTCATACAGCAATCCTTTTTCATACAATCTTTTCAGGCACCACCAGAGGGATTCAATGTAATCGTTTTCAAAAGTGATGTATGGGTTTTTGAGATCTACCCAATAACCCATCTTTCGGGTGATCTCATCCCACTTGTCTTTATAGCGAAGAACTGCCTCGCGACATTTGGCATTGTATTCTTCAATGGTGATGGACTTGCCAATATCTTCTTTCGTTATACCCAATTCCTTTTCTACACCCAACTCTACTGGCAGTCCATGTGTATCCCAGCCTCCTTTCCTTTTCACCTGAAAACCTTTCATGGTCTTGTAACGGCATACAAGATCTTTCAGGGTGCGGGAGATCACATGATGGATACCAGGCATCCCATTTGCACTGGGAGGTCCCTCATAAAAAACAAATGGTTTTGATCCTTCCCGAATGCTTACGCTTTTCCCGAAAGCATCTTCCTTATCCCATGACTCCAGCATCATTTTTTCAAATGCCGGAAGGTTCAGCTGATCGTATTCCCTGTAATTGGCCTTCATAATGGTTCTAAAGGCTGCAAAGATAAAGGGTTTTAGGGCTGAAAGCTGCTGGTGCCGTTAGCCTGATAGGCAAAACGGAAAGTATAATACCGCTGCTTGGTGAGTTTATCCGAATCGGAGGCATTAGCGTCTGGCGTCACTCCTCCCTTATAATAATTCAGGATCTCGACTTTCGCATACTTTCCGGATGCGGTTTTGATGACCAGTACGCGACCAGGTATGGGGGTGATCAGCGTATTCAATGGATTATAAACATACCAGCTCTTATTGCTTCCCAATGGGATTGCATAAGAAACAGGGGCATTGTCTTTCCTGAAAACAGAATCGGCAGAAATGGTTTTCAATTCATCAAAAGTTCCTACATATACAAAGGCTCCGCCCAAGCCCGGACCGCTATTCCCACCATTGGTAATGATGGTTGTACCCCTCATGGCAATATCCCATTTCAATGAATTGGAATCCGATGATGGTACCAGAGTATTGTTTTCCAGACTGAAAAAACTGAATTTACCGGCACCTACAGGCTGTCCATTGATCAGCCCAACAATAGTGTCTGCTGGAATATTTGAAACTGTTTTCTGCACCAGCGTTGCCTGTGGAACTGTTGTTTCATTTTTTTCACAGGCCTGCATCACTACCATGGCCAAAAACATTCCTCCGATGATCCTTGTACTTCTCATTGCTTGTTTTTTATTGTTTAAAAATTGATTTGAAGATCCATGTATCCACTCCTGCCTGGATTTCCTGGTAGGTTGAGGATGTCTTTATAATTGAGCACATTGTCCACTCCCGCCATCCATTTGATTCGCTTACCCAAAGGCGAACCAACACTTAAGTTAAAAAACACATAACCCTTGGCATACTCATCATCACGATTGATCAAGCCGTTACCGTCCCTGTCACTTGTACCCCACCTGCTTCGGTAGATGGCACGGAGGGTAATAAACTGTTCTCTTGTGGTTTCATACGACAACTTGATATTAGCAGTATGTTTTGATCTATTGGGAAGCCCGCCGTACTCCGACATGCTCATTCTCGATGCCTGTCCGTTGACCAGGCTTCGTGCAAATACATTTCCTGATCTGATTGCATCGGTCACTTCCTTGTCTGCACTATACAAAAACTGGTACCCTGCTTTTACGTTGAGTTGTCTGAACTGCTTGTCAACATTGAACTCTACGCCTTGTGTTAGTGCTTCTTTGAGGTTGAAATAGGAATAAATCTGACCGCCGTTCTTTTTGATGGCAATGATATCCGTGAGGATCATGTTTCGGAGATCATTCCTGAAGAGATTCACCGATAAGAGAAAATCTTTTTCTGCCTTGTATTTAAAACCTCCATTCCAGCCACCGGAAATTTCAGGACGAAGGGAGGATAGTTGCGCAGCCAGGGGTGTTACTTGTTCGATCAGGCTATTGTTTTGCAAACGCTGTAATTCACCGGCAGCCACTTCAGATCCAAAAACAGAATATGCCCCAGCTGCCAGGTTGGTAAAATTGAGGTAGAGCTGTCTGAAATCAGGTGCTTTAAAACCGCGACCATAAGAAAGATTGAACGAAAGCTTGTCTGAGTGTCGGTACTGAAGTGCCAGCTTGGGACTACCGACAGAGGCATAGGCCTTGTTGGCATCATACCTGAATCCGGCGATCATCATCAACTTCGATCTGATTGCCTCTTCATGTTGCAGAAATAAATAAGTGATATTGTTGCTCCGCATGGTTGAAAGCGAATCATATCGGTTGGATGCAACTGTTTCGATTATATTTCCAGCTCCTGCAGTAAAAGTGGATCCATCCCTGATTTGCCAGTCAGTCTGGTTTTCCAGGCGATAAAAAGCCTGACGAAAACGATCATCATAATTACCCACAATACCTTTAACGGATAATTCCTGTCGCGCGTTGAAGCCCGTAAAATAACCCCGCACAACAGATTTTAATGTTGGACTAGCCTGATAGTTGAGATAAGGTGTGATGTTGTACTCGTCGTTTTTTTCATATCCTTTTGAAAGAATCGAAATACCCTGATTTTGCACAACAATCGTGTTGTCGATCTGTGAAAGATTCTTTCTGAATGATGCACCTGCTTTCCATTTTTCATTCAGCTGATGTCCGATACTGATCTGTTGTACAGTGCGCCAGAACGGCTCAACTGTTTGCTGTTGTGCATTGGGTTTAAGGCTGTACCCTGAAGACCGATTGTAATTGAAAGCAGCCAGGAGATCTGTTTTGCCGAACCTTCTTGAAAAATTGATTCCTCCATCTACTGAATTGAATCTTGCATATCGAAGTGAAGCATCTGTTTTGTTTTGTCCGGCACGATCGGTGATGATATTGATTACACCTCCCATGGCTTCAGAGCCATATAAACTTGAAGATGGTCCCTTTACAATTTCAATCTTCCGAATATTCCGAACTGAGATCCTTGAAAGATCCAATACGCCCCCTGTTCTGCCAATCAGTGGTTCTCCGTCTATAAGGATAAGTGTGTACTCAGATGAAAGTCCCTGAACCTGAATGCCTTTCCCAAAATTTTCAATGATGTTGATACCTGTTTGCTCAGCCAGTATATCATGCAGACGAAGAGATCCGCTCTGGTAAAGGGTTTTGGCCGAAATGATGTTAACCGGAATGGCCAGGTTGCCCATCAGTCGTGGAGTTCGTGTAGCGGTAATCACTACTTCCTCCATTGAACGAAGTGCAGCAGTATCTTTTCTGACTTGACCCACCAGAACCTGAACAACCAACAGAAAAAAAACAAACAGCAACCTCATGTTCTTCAATTCGGTTGCGAAGTTGAATCAAAGAAAAGTGATCAACATCATGGAATTGTCAGATGAATATTGACGATAGAATTGTGACAATGGGGTGACAGATTGAACGGCAAGAGACGAGGGACAAGGGACGAGAACGACTCAGCGATTGAGGAGTTCACAGGGCTTCAGTCCTGTATGCTTTTTGAAAGCAGTGGAGAAATGTGAGATGGATGAATAACCGAGTTGCGCCGACACTTCAGAAACAGTAAGCCCCTTTTCATACAAGAGATATCGTGCATGTTCCATGCGTTGGTCCTGATAAAAATCAAAAATGGTAGTGCCAAACATTACCTTGAACCCCTTTTTTAGATAGCACTCATTAATGGCAACCTTTCTGCTCAGTTCTTTTATGGTGATGGGATCTCCGATGTGGGATAATAAAATTTCTCTGGCCCGGATGATCTTTTCCCTTTCGTCTTGATAAGACAGGAATTTGCAAGCGGGTACTTCATCTTCTTTCAGGGAACTTACAGATTCAAGTGTATAGAGCAGCAGTATCTGGGTCTGGGCATTGATAAAGATGTTCTCTACCGCATCTTCATAGCGGTGGTTCAATATGGAATCCAGCGTATGTCTTATCCTACCAGTGATCTGGATAGGTTTTGAAAAAGTATGTTGGTAGCGAAAATTCAAAATGGCATCAGTTTCCTGATTCACTCCTTCACTCCGGATAAGATTGGTAAGATGAACGGGCTCGAATCGAAACCGAAGAAGATCAACAGTATCCGATTGTTCCACACAAAGAGCCAATTTATTCAACTTGCATTCCTCACAATGATTAGAAGAATGGCTGCAATAGGTCTGACCGCTCACACAGAATTTCAGCTCAAGAAACTGAAGGTGCCGATTTTCGTCATAATGATAGTACAGAGTACCCTCCTCACCCACCATCAACTGGCTGGATTTGGGATATCGTTTAACACTGTATTGCCAAGAACCCGGAATGTTTTTTTCTGCAAAATGCAAAGGTTTGATAACCTCATCATGTTCCCAGATAGGCGGAATGAAAGACTTTATGGATGAGGTGATTTTCATCATTGGCAAAGGTACGCTCTTTGGTAGAGGATTGTGTATGATTAATGTCAAAAAATGGGGCTTTAATGTGGAAAAACGACCTCCATTTTCCAGGCTTTAAATGAGGAGAACCCCTCTTTATTTGGTAAATTTGTAGACTAAAAAAAATAACCCCAAAAAAGAGGCAACAAGTCAAGTATGAGTACAGAAAACAGTGAGCAATTGGAACAACAGAATAGTGGTTATGGCGCCGATAGTATTCAGGTTCTGGAGGGTCTGGAAGCAGTACGGAAAAGGCCTGCCATGTATATTGGTGACATCGGAGTCAAGGGCTTGCACCACCTTGTATATGAGGTGGTTGACAACTCCATTGATGAGGCATTGGCGGGCTATTGTAATGATATCGTCGTTATCATTCATGAGGATAATTCCATTTCGGTTAAAGACAACGGACGGGGTATACCCACAGGGATGCATCACAAGGAAAAACGCAGTGCACTGGAGGTGGTCATGACCGTTTTGCATGCCGGGGGTAAATTCGACAAGAACACTTATAAAGTTTCGGGTGGTTTACATGGTGTGGGCGTAAGCTGCGTTAATGCCCTTAGCAAGAAATTGCTTGTCACCGTTCACCGTGAAGGCAAGATTTTCGAACAGGAATACGCCATCGGCGTACCCCAATATCCTGTTCGCGAGATTGGCACCAGCGATATTACAGGCACAATCGTTCATTTCTGGCCAGATACCAACATTTTTACGAGCCAGGTTTACATCAAAGATATTCTTGAAGGAAGGTTGAGGGAACTTTCTTACCTCAACAAACGTATTCGCATAACCCTGCATGATTTGAGGGAAGTGGATGAACAAGGAAATACCTACAAACAGGAATTTTTCAGTGAGGGCGGTATTGTTGAGTTTGTTGAAATGCTGGATAAAAACGGAAAGCGCAATGCCTTGATCCCAAATATAGTGTATATGGAAGGGCATGATTCTGAATCCAACGTGGCAGTGGAAGTAGCCATGAACTACAACGACTCTTACAATGAGCACATCTTCTCTTATGTAAACAACATCAATACCATAGAGGGCGGTACTCATGTTTCGGGCTTCAGAAGGGCTATCACAAGGGTATTCCAGCAATACGGCAAAAAGCAGGGACTGTTTGAGAAATCCAAAGTGGAAGTGGAAGGCGATGACTTCCGCGAGGGACTCAGTGCAATTGTTTCAGTAAAGGTTCCGGAACCCCAGTTTGAGGGACAAACCAAAACCAAGCTGGGCAACTCAGAGGTGATGGGTATTGTGGATGTTACCGTATCCCGCGTGCTCGAAGCTTATTTGGAAGAGAATCCCCGAGAAGCCAAAAATATCATCAGCAAGGTAATCCTTGCAGCACAGGCCAGGGCAGCTGCCCGCAAGGCACGCGAACTGGTGCAGAGAAAAACAGTGTTATCAGGTGGTGGTCTACCCGGCAAATTATCTGATTGTTCAGAACGTGATCCGAAGAAAAGTGAGCTCTTCCTCGTCGAGGGTGACTCAGCAGGTGGTACGGCCAAACAGGGCCGCGACCGCAATTTCCAGGCCATCCTTCCGCTCAGGGGTAAGATCCTGAACGTGGAAAAAGCCATGGAACACAAGATCTACGACAATGAGGAAATCCGCAATATGTTCACAGCCTTGGGTGTAAAGATCGGAACACCAGAAGATCCCAAAGCATTGGACCTTTCAAAATTGAGATACCACAAGCTCATCATCATGACGGATGCCGATGTGGATGGTAGTCATATTGCCACACTCATTCTTACCTTCCTGTTCCGCTACATGAAAGAAATGGTGGAGCAAGGCTATGTTTACATTGCTCAGCCTCCATTGTACCTCGTTAAAAAAAGCAAGGAGCAGTTCTATGCCTGGAATGAGGAGCAACGCCGGGCCTACGTAGAAAAACTCGGTGCCGGAAAAGAAGACAGTGTTAACGTGCAACGCTACAAAGGTCTGGGTGAGATGAATGCCAGTCAGTTGTGGGATACCACCATGAACCCGGCTTCCAGAACACTCAAAAAGGTCACCATCGAAAGTGCTGCCGAAGCCGACAGAGTATTCAGCATGCTGATGGGCGACGAGGTTGGCCCCCGAAGAGAATTCATAGAATCACATGCCAAATACGCGAAACTGGATATTTAGTATCTTTATCAATAACAATTAAAACGATCACCATGTCAAATCCGATCACAGCTTACAATGTTAAGACCAAGGAAAAGAATGTACCCATGCAAGATGCTGTTGTCAGCAGAACTGCCAAAGGCGGATACATTGCCAAAGGTCATGATGGAAAAGGTAACAAACTTACCGCACTCATGAGCGAAGCCAATGCATTGGCTGCTATCAAGTCTGGCGCTGCCAAACAAGGCTGGTAAGAGAAGACTGCCCATAAAATCAAAAGACAGGCCCTCGGCCTGTCTTTTTTATTTCACCTTGTATTTGTTTTTCAACAACCAGGCTTTCACTTTTTCTCTGTGGTCTCCCTGTAGAATGATCTCTCCATCTTTAGCAGAACCGCCGGTTCCACAGCTGTTCTTGAGCTTCTTGCCCAAATCTTCACGATCTTCTTCACTTCCTATAAAACCCATTACAAGGGTTACTGTTTTTCCCGCTCTGTGTTTGGTCTCCAGTGTAACCCTCAACACCTGCTCCTCAGGTGAAAGGGTTTTTACCTGCTCTCCCTCTTCGTTGATCCTGAAATCCGGATCGGTGCTGTATACCAATGGAGAGTTGCTGTTTTTGTTTTTACTCATTTTTGATGATTTGTCAGATGCGCTAACGTTTTGAGGAAATGAAGATAGATTGAAATGAAGTAATTTTGGGTATGGAAAATAAAAAAAGTATTCTGGTAATCATGGATGGATGGGGACTGGGTGCAAATGCCAATAGCGATGCCATTCAGCACGCAAATGTTCCTTTTGTTTCATCTCTTTACAAACAATATCCCAATAGTACCCTGACCACCTGCGGAGAGTTGGTAGGACTTCCTGAAGGACAAATGGGCAACAGTGAGGTAGGGCATCTCAACCTAGGAGCGGGAAGAATCGTATACCAGGAATTACAACGGATCAATGTTGCAATCCGCACAGGAGAATTTGCTAAAAATGTACCATTGCTTGCATCCATTCAGTATGCAAAAAGCAATGGAAAAAAATTACACCTATTGGGCCTGGTGAGTGATGGTGGGGTACATTCCCATATCAACCACATCAAGGCCATTACGGATGTTTGCAAGGAAAATGGGTTACAGGATGTTTTCATTCATGCCTTTACCGACGGTAGAGATACCGATCCCAAAAGTGGATTGCGTTTCATCAGTGAGCTGGAAGAACATCTTGTTTTGAGTACAGGAAAAATAGCATCAGTGATTGGAAGGTATTATGCGATGGACCGCGACAAAAGATGGGAAAGGGTCAAATTGGCCTACGATGCACTGGTGCATGCTGTGGGCAGCCATTCTACCAGTGCTAAAGCAGCTATCGCAAAAGCCTATGATGAAAATGTTACGGATGAATTCATCAAGCCTGTTATCATCACCAATGAAAACAGTCAGCCTCTGGCAACCATTCAGGAGGAAGACGTAGTGATATGTTTTAATTTCAGAACTGACAGATGCCGCGAGATCACAGAGGTGCTTACGCAAAATGCTGTTCCTGAGCAGAATATGTCCCCGCTGTCGCTGCATTATACTACCATGACGGAATACGACAACACCTTTAAAAATGTACATGTCATTTTCCGGAATGATAACTTATCCAATACGCTGGGTGAAGTGCTGGCTGCACATGGTAAAAAACAAATCAGGATTGCAGAGACGGAAAAATATCCGCATGTAACCTTCTTCTTTAGTGGTGGAAGAGAAATTCCTTTTGAAGGGGAAAGCAGGATCATGGCTGCATCACCAAAGGTGGCTACTTATGATCTGCAGCCTGAGATGAGTGCTTTTGAATTAACTGACAAGATCGTGCCCGAAATACAACAACAATCAGCTGACTTCATTTGCCTGAATTATGCCAATGCAGATATGGTCGGACATACCGGTATTTGGGAAGCCGCCATCAAAGCAGCTGAAACGGTTGATGTCTGTGTGAAAAGGGTTGTGGAAACTGCGCTTGAAAATGGCTATACAGTATTTTTAACTGCAGATCATGGTAATGCGGATTACATGAAAAATGATGATGGTTCACCGAATACGGCCCATACCCTCAATCCTGTTCCCTTATTCATCATTGATAAAGATTGGAATGGGAAAGTGAAATCAGGAAAGCTGGGAGATATTGCTCCTACCATTCTTCACTTCATGGGTCTGCCGATACCTGTTGAAATGACAGGAGAAGTCTTGGTCTGAGATGCAAGCAATTTCAAACATGATGTACAGGACTTGGTCCATGATGATTTTCATCTGTATTACCACAATGAATTCATCTGCACAACAAGCAACTGATAGTTCAGCAACAGCGCTTGAGACGATTGTCATATCCGGCAGCAGATTCGCTGAAAAGAAAAAAAACATCATCCAGAAGATTGATATCATCACCGTCAAGGATATCAGGAAAGCCGATGCACAAAACATGGGCGACCTACTGATGTCTACCGGAAATGTTTTTGTACAGAAAAGTCAACAGGGGGGTAGCAGTCCGATCATCAGAGGATTTGAAGCCAGTCGTGTATTGCTCGTGATCGACGGTGTAAGAATGAATAATGCAATCTATCGGTCAGGACATCTGCAAAACATTATCACAGTAGACCAGAATATATTAGAGAGGGTTGAAGTGATGCAGGGCCCCTCTTCTACCCTTTACGGAAGCGATGCATTGGGGGGCGCTGTTCACATGATGACAAGGCAACCAGAACTTTCCTCAGATGGCAAAATCAATATTTCTTCCAATGCGATGATGCGTTATTCATCCACAAATACAGAAAAAACAATTCATGCTGATATCAACATCGGAGGGAAAAAATGGGGGTTGCTGACAAGTGTCACCCGAAGTGATTTTGGAGATATGAAAATGGGCAAGAGAGACAAGAAGGGATTTGAAGGCTTTGGAACCAGACCTTATTACATAAGACCTTATGATGGAATCAATGGGGATACTGTTTTAAAAAACATGAACGAGAGAAAACAATTGTACTCAGGATATAACCAAATTGATCTTCTTCAAAAGGTTCTCTACAAACCACAAGAAAACACAACACATACGCTGAACATACAGACCTCATATTCTTCAGATGTTCCAAGATATGATCGCTTACAAGACATCAGAAATGGTACGCTGCGTTTTGCATCCTGGTTCTATGGTCCGCAGAAAAGAGAAATGATCTCGTATCAGTTCAACCACCAGGCGAAGACTGGTTTTTTCAGGGAATACAACGCGGTTGCCAGCTATCAGCATATTGAAGAAAGCAGAATAACAAGGGAATATAAGCGATACGACAGGCTCGACAAGAGACTGGAACTGGTGAAGGTTGTAGGACTTACAATTGATGCGAGAAGGAAAAGAAAAAAAGAAGAATTCATTAGTGGCCTTGATCTGCAGTTCAATGGTTTGCGTTCAATAGGAAACCAAACAAACATGATTACCAAGGATGTAACTCCATTGGATTCCCGTTATCCAAACGGGAAGAACAGGATGAACCTGGCAGCCATTTATTTGCAGCACCTGCATAAATTCGGAACGGGAAAGTTGATCCTGAATCAGGGCATACGATTACAATACAGCCAGTTATATTCCAGCATTGCCGATAATTCATTTTTCCAGTTGCCCATAATAGAAGTGAAACAGCAGAACAGTGCTCTTACTGGCAATATCGGACTGGTATACAATGCCGGCAATGGTAACAGGATACGTTTCGGATATGCCTCCGGCTTTCGTTCACCAAATATTGATGATCTGAGTAAATTATTTGAATCCAGCACTGCTGCGAGGCAGGTTGTTGTACCGAACCCTGATCTGAAACCGGAATACACCCATAACATTGATGTTGGCATCAACCATAAGCTTAGAAATCATTTCACATTGGAGGGAACTGTTTTTCATACAAGATTCTCCAATGCCATCGTCAAAGCTCCGTTTCGGTTAAATGGACAAGACTCAATTCTTTATTACAATGTTAAGTCTCAGGTATTGGCAAGTCAGAACGTCAACTCCGCAAGTATCTATGGTGGAAGCATAGAAGTAAAAGGAAAATGGGGACAATGGCATGTTAGCAGCAACATTAATTTTGTAAGAGGATATTTTAAGACTGATAAAAGTAAGTCCGTAACTATTTATCAAAGGCAAGATGACGGATCGTTTCTTTTGCAACAGGCCTATGTCGGCAGAAAGCCATTGGATCACATTCCTCCAACTTTTGGAAAGATGAGTGCTGGTTATGAAAACACAAAATGGTATGCTGAATTGTTCCTGGTATTTAATGGTTGGAAATATCTTGATGACTATAATCCAGATGGCGAAGACAATGCCCAATATGCCACACCAAAGGGAACTCCTGCCTGGAACACATGGAATTTGAGGGCAGGTCTTAATTTGAACAAATCCTTCCAGGTTCAGGCAGCCTGTGAAAATATGCTAGACCTCAATTACCGCTATTTTGCCTCTGGTTTTTCAGCAGCGGGTAGAAATTTTGTCATCAGTATACGCGGAGCCTTCTAAATCAATCATTTAGAAATCTCAAGTTTAGGCAATCCTGAAGCAGCATCAGAAATCAAAAATTTGTCTTATTTTCAGAGGACAAATCAGTTCTCATGACAGAAGAGGTGCTTCTTCAGGGTTGCCTGAACAATGATGCAACAGCTCAGCAGGAATTATACCAGCGGTATAGTCCCAAAATGTTGTCTGTTTGCTATCGTTACGCAAAGGCAAGAGAGGATGCTGAAGACATGCTTCAGGAAGGTTTCATCAAGGTTTTCAGACAGATCGAAAAGTTTGAAGCCCGGGGATCTTTGGAAGGGTGGATACTTCGCATCATCGTGCACACCTGCATCAATCACCTCAAAAAGAATAAAAAGTTCAACGACCATGTTGACTTGGCCTTTGCTGGAAATATCACCACAAGGGAAGATGATATCCCGGCGATGATCCAGGCAAAACAGATCATTGAATGCATCAGATTACTGCCCATCGGATATAGAACTGTGCTAAACCTTTACGCAATCGAGGGCTATTCCCACAAGGAAATTGGCCGATTGCTGGACATAGAGGAAAGTACAAGTCGCTCACAATATACGAGGGCAAAAAACATGCTTGAGGAAGTATTGATCAGAAAAAGGATCATCAATCCTACAGCAGAGAAAAAAAACTGGCTGAAACCTGTTGGCTTGGGTCAATAAATTCAGCAAACCGGATGTGATAATGAAAAAGAACGGACCAGAAGAATTGGAGGAGCTGTTAAGGGAAAGATCAGAACAATATCTTTTATACCCTTCAGATAAAGTTTGGAGCAACATCAGCAAAGAGTTGCATCCGAACAGAAGTTGGATTTATATCTCGCTGATCATGCTTCTTTTCATCGGCACTACCACCGTCGTGATGCTGAATAGAAAAGAGCAGTCGTCGTGGGTAAAGGACTCCTCATTCGTGTCCATACATAACTTTGTCATTCCTACTCCTTCTGAAAAACTACTACTTGCAGCCGAAAACAATTCAGACAGAGACTACACGGCTATCGCATCAGTTAAAAATTCAAGAATTACGCAAAAAAGAGATCAGCTGACTTTGGTACCAGTACCCTTGATCAGCATGATAAATCAAGAAGAAGAAGTTGAAAAAGATCTGAATGTAACATTTAACAACAATATCCTCCCATCTGAAATTGGTACATCCATCACCCTTCCTTCAATACCATTAGCAAGAGTAGAGAAAAAGAGTGCTTTATCAGATGCATTTGAAAACATCATT
This sequence comes from Chitinophagia bacterium, assembly GCA_046309555.1. GTDB lineage: Bacteria > Bacteroidota > Bacteroidia > Chitinophagales > Chitinophagaceae > Pollutibacter. The sequence continues at coordinate 29,541 of JBKCOY010000036.1, read as the reverse complement.
GATCAGGCAAAGAAAATTGGTAAAAGTGCCAAGTGGCAATTCTATGCTACACCAACCATTGGATATAGAAGAATGGAAGGCAAGGCATCTTCACTCGTGTATAATTATAGCAGTTACTCTTTGAGTACCAACGCTATGTTTGCAAGAGATGTAAATGATGCAGTTTCCCATAAACCAGGAATGGGATTTGAGGTAGGTGCTGCCATGTATTATCCACTTACCAAGAGATTGTCCTTCAAAGCTGGTATACAGGCCAACTACAACCACTATCAGATCAATGCATATGAATCTGTTCCGGAAATAGCCAACTACGGTGTAAACAACCTTGCCTATGGCGGAATACCAATCAGTGCAGTCTCAACCTATACAAATGCTGATGGGTACTCCAGAGCAAAACTGAGAAACGAGCATTACATGATTTCGGTTCCCATTGGAATTGATTATCGTGTAGCAGGAAATCAAAAGTTGAATTTCTCTGTTGCCTCAACCCTTCAGCCTACCTATGTTTTTACCAATTACTCCTATTTGATTTCCACCAATCTACGCAACTACGCAAAAGAGCCAAGCCTGAACAGAAACTGGAACATCAATTCTGCACTTGAAGCCAATCTAAACTTTGAGAAAGGTGATGTTAAATGGAGTGTAGGGCCTCAATTCCGGTATCAGCTATTCTCAAGTTTCAAGGACAAATATCCTATTTCCGAAAACCTGATGGACTTTGGCATCAAGGTTGGTGTGATCAAAACAATAAAATAGGTGAATGCATGAAGCCTGCTTAATTTTGCAGGATGCAACAAGTCAAATTTCTGATGTTGATCTTCATGGCGCTATTGGTTTCCTGTGAAAATGAAAACCAACAAAAAGAATATTTTCCGGTTGATGCCTGGCTAAGTTCAGAGTTGATTCAAATTGACTCATTGCCGGTTGCTATAACAAAATACAGAACCGAGGGCAGTAAGACTGATACCACGCTAAGCAATAAAAAAGAATTCAGGGAGTTGGCAAATGGTCTCCTGAATATTCATCTGAATGAATCTCACGTAAAGAAACAATATGAAGAAATGGTTCTTGATGAAGGTAACAATACCAACATTTCAATCATTTATACAACGGCAGATGGGTATGACTTACCACTGAAGAAGATACAAGTTAACGTCAAACCAGGCCAATCAGCACCAAAAAGCATTTATGCTGAGCGGATTGACCGAGTGAATGATATCAAGATCATAAGAAAAATCATTTGGACATCCGGTAAATCGATGCTTGTAAATTCTGTTTATTACCAGGGTAATAAAATCAACAATACCATCAGCGAAAAATTTGAATGGGGAATTTGACATGGATCAAAAAAACTTCATATCAATACAGCAGTCGCTGCCCAATGCCCCAGGCATTTACAAATATTTCGATATAAATAAAAAACTCCTTTATATCGGAAAAGCCAAAAATATACGAAAAAGAGTAAGCTCATATTTCAATAAGAATCAACATTCGTATAAGACCCATGAACTGGTGAAGCAGATTCAACACATTGAGTTCACCATTGTCCATTCAGAACATGATGCCCTCCTCCTTGAAAATGCATTGATCAAGGAATTCAGACCAAAATTCAATATTGAGCTAAAAGATGATAAGACCTACCCATTTATTGTTATCAAGAATGAAGCCTTTCCAAGGGTATTTCTTACAAGAAGACATATCCAGGATGGCTCAACGTATATAGGTCCCTTTACCTCTTCTACCAGAGTCAGAGAATTGCTTTCCTTTATCAAGCAACATATTCCAATCAGAACCTGCAGTTTGAATCTTTCTCCGTCAAACATCAGCAAAAAAAAATATAAAGTATGCCTGGAATATCATCTTGGAAATTGCAAAGGACCTTGTACAGGATTACAATCCGAATCGGAGTATGAGGATGGATTAAATGAGATCAAACATATACTCAAAGGGAATCTTTCTGGTATTTTGAATCAGTACCGATCTCTTCAAACTGGATATATTGAAGACATGGCTTTTGAAAAAGCCGCAATGATTCAAAAAAAGATAGAGGGTCTGAAAAATTATCAATCAAATTCAGTTATAGTAAATCCGAAGTGGGGAGACCTCGATGTTTTTGCCACTTCAAGGGATGAGAAGCAAATTGTGGTGAGTTATCTTCTTGTCAGAAATGGAAGCATTGCCAATTCCGGCACGCATGCATTTGATATACCACTGGATGAAACGGAAGAAGATGTGCTGGCGCAGTCCATCCTTCATTTTCAAAAATTATACAACAGTGAAGTACGTGAACTGATCTTGCCCTATCGGCTTGAGTATGGATTCTCATCTTTTCGTCTAACGGTTCCAAAAAGCGGAGAGAAAAAGAAATTACTGGATATTGCCATGAAGAATGCTGGTCACCTTATCGAAGACCTGAAAAAGAAAAGATTACTCCATCTTGATCGTGAAATAAACACAACAATGCTACTGGAACGGTTAAGAGATGTTCTGTATCTGCAAGAAATACCAAGCCATATTGAATGTTTTGACAACTCAAATTTTCAAGGTAGTAATCCAGTCTCGGCAATGGTATGCTTTCGGGACGGCATTCCCAGTAAAAAAGATTATCGCCATTTTAATGTAAAAACGGTTTCTGGAATCAATGATTTTGCAACCATGAAGGAAGCTGTTGGAAGAAGATATTCGCGACTGATAAGGGAAAAATCCTCCTTACCGCAACTGGTGATCATAGATGGTGGCAAGGGACAATTGTCGGCTGCCATGGAAGCTATCCAGGAGTTGGAGCTGACAGGAAGGATGACTTTGATCGGACTGGCTAAGAATGTTGAAGAGATCTTTTTTGCGGGTGATAAAGATTCATTAAAACTGCCTTACAACAGTGAGGAGCTTTTGCTGATCAGAAGAATCCGGGATGAGGTGCATCGCTTTGGTATCAGTTTTCATCGCAATAAAAGAAGTAAAAGCACCTTCAAAAATAGCCTGGACGATATTGAAGGGATAGGAGAAAAGACCATCAACCTGTTGTTGAGCAAATATCGATCCCTCAGCAACATCAAAAAAGCAAACCAGGAAGAGCTTGAGCAATTGATCGGACCATCAAAGGCCAGAATACTAGATGCTTTTTTCAATAAATAAAAATGCCGGAACAAGTCCGGCATTCTCCAATTTTTTATCTAATCAATAAGACCAAAGATCAAGTTCAAAATTCTGGATCTTATTTTTGATATTATCTCCTTCCAGCAATTGCAGAATATTGTCTTTGATATATTGTTTAACAAAAAGGTCGTAAGGGTTTTCGATAGTTGATTTCACTATATAGCTAGAGAAATACCTGCTTTCAAAAAGCTCTTCCCAGCTCATTCTTGCGCCAAAGTTTTTACCGTTATATACTTCATATATTGCAAGTACGGGCCTGAGATCCGGGTAGTATACCCAAAAAATAGGCGACTCACCCAATACTGTTCCGGATGCTTCATCAACATAGGTCCTGATAGGAGCAATGCCCAGAATGCGAATAAACATCTTTGATGACTCTTTATCGAATACCCATTCTTCTTTGATACGGAATTTTACAATATCATCAGGGTTGAACTCTTTACAAACCAACGAGTCTTTCATGATTCCTTTAGATCCGGTTGGATCTTTGGCCCAATCAATCACCTGAACAGAGTCGCATTTCCCGGAAATGGCTTCTCCAACTTTTGCAACCGGCATCGGAGTGGTGAAACGGTCATCAATGGTAGGATCAAATGCCGTCACGTCACCCTTTCTGATGGCACGAAGAAGAATATTAACAAAGCGCTGATTGCCATTGTCGTCTTCTGCTTTGTAACGGAATGGGAGGTTCATTTTTTCTCTAATATCTATTTCCCTCCAAACTCTTTCACGATACCAGGCATCATCTTCACGAATATGCTCGTAGACAAGCGGAGTTCTGCTTTTGACAAGTTCTCTCTGCACTGCTGCATCCGGACGAAGTGATGGCCTCACTGAATCAAATGCAAATGGATCCTTTGGTGGTGGAGGCGGTGGTGGTGGTTTTACCGTATCCTGCATTGCTGGGCTTGCTGATGCATCGAGCACCTGGGTATCTGCAGTATTCTTTTTTGCAACAGGTTTTGCTGTTGCTTTTCCGGTTGTTTTCTTTGGGGTTGTAGTTTTCCCTTTGGTTTGTGCACTGACAATACCAATAGACAATACTGCAACGAAGAACAACATAAACGACCTGGACCAATTCAATTTCATATGATGAGGTTTAGGCTACTTTTATTTAAGATTATAGGACAAACCTGAAGTCAGAACCCTGGTTCTGCCATCCGGACCTTTCACTGTAATGTCTGTAATGGCGACCAAAGCTCCTGGTTTAAGCTTATTAATCAATGTTGCTGCACCTCCCGTCCATCTTGCACCTTTGTTATCTACTGGAGCGTAATCAGGAATGTCTGCACTCAAGGCACCTACTTTATAGCTGATTACTTCAAAAGGAGCGTCAAACTCAGAATCTTCAAGCTTTGCAATCAAACCACCCATAGCTTTGAAGGAAGCTGAAGGAACTGCACCTGGCTTCAGGTTTCCGACATAAGCGGTTGGATTGGGTAATTGTTTAACCCTGAATGAAACCTTGCCTGCTGATTTACCTTCCACCAAAACGGTAACTGTGTGATCCCCATAAGCTCCCTGGTTTGGTTTTACGATATATTTATTCCCGCTTGATTTAGCGATAGAACCACCTGAAAACTGAGCTGAAACTTTTTCACTTCCGGCTCCGGCAGTTATGGTAAGCGGGTTATCAACTCCTATATACAGAACATTCATTTTGTCAGCTGAAACAGCAACTCCCGATGGTGCACCTACTGTGTAATCGATTTTCTTAGAAATAGTTTTGTTTTCGCCTGTATTAGGATCCACAAAGCTAACATTTACATTCATGCTTCTGGAACCGGTTCCACCAACATTAAACTTGGATTCAGCAACGCCATTTGCGTTTACTGGTATACTTCTTCCATCTATTGTAACTGTAGGTTTCACATTTGAGTTGAAAGCTCCCAGTCCGGCAACAATAGTCATCTCTTCACCTGGCATGAGATAGGTTGAGCTGGTACCTACTAAGGGTTCAAATTTATCCATGACCAATTTCACCGCACCTACCTGGTTGATACAGAATGTAGCAGCAAGATTCTCTGAATTTTTGATATCATTCTGAAATTTACTCAGAATGGTCATTGCTGCAATTGTAGGCGTCATGTGGAAATAACTGTTGGTCCAATCCTTTACCTTATCTCCTGTGGAAATATTACCTGCAGTAGATTTGGGCACTTCAAGATTCAAAGGAAGTTTGCTTCCGATCTGAGCAGCCATTTCCGGATCTATGGCCAGCAGTTTCTTTTTAAAGTCTTCCAATTTACTATACAGGATCTTTCCATTTCCCTTGGTATCAAAGTAACGCGTGGCTGCATCAATATTATCTTCTTTGAATTCGCCAGTCGCCGGATCAAAATCTGATTCAACTTTCAGTGCCTGCTTATATTCATCCAGATCCTTAAAAAGGGCTGAGGCCAGATCCCTTACCTGGTCTGCTTTGGGCTTCCAAATGGATGCTTTATCCGTAGTTTTCGGATCCTTCAGCAATTCTTCAAAATTGCTGTAGATGCCAGTAGTGGAAGTATTGAGTACGTTATTGGACTCCTTCAGGCTGTTATCAACCACCTTGAATGCATTGAGGATTTCCGCAGATACGTTCAAGGCCAGCAGTGCTGTCAACACCAAGTACATGATGTTGATCATCTTCTGCCGCGGTTCTTTGGGTAATGACATATGATTGGATTAGTTTAGTTATTTTGAATTTCAGAACCGGGATTAGGCACGGCCTTGCATTGCGGCCAACATGTTACCATAAACACTATTCAGACTACCAAGATTTTTTGCAAGCAATGCAATTTGCTCTTGTGTCTTTTTCGCATCATCAACACTGCCCTGCATAGCCTGACTTGCCTTGGAAAGATTATCATAGAAAGCATTCATCGACTTAATATGATTAGCTGAATCCTGCAATTCCAACTCATACATTTTATTAAGGGCACCCAGATTTTTGGTCAGACCCTGTACCTGCTCATGGAAGGCTTTAGATCCCTCTGCAGCTTGGTTAAATTGTGATACAGAGCCTGCAGCACCTGTATATGCATCTTTCATGCTAACAAGCGCAGCAGTTGCTTCTTTGGTCTTACCGGCAAAATCACTGGTAACAGCAGCTACATCAGTCATCGCAGCCATTCCCTGAACGGTAGCATTGAATTTGCTGAAATTACCATTCAACTTATTTAACTGATCGGTATCAAGATACTTTTCAATGGTTTCCTTAAGAAGATCGGCCCCTGGGGTTGCAACAGCTCCGGCAACAGCAGCTTCCGTTCCTTCAGACTTCTTGATTTCAAGATAAGCGTAAAGCAGGAATATAGCTGCCTCAGTCAAGAGACCAACAGTAAGCATGATGTCAGCAAAAGATTTGTGCAGGATTTTTGCCCATGCTCCAAAGATGACCACAGCAGCGCCAACGCTTACTATTATGTTAACGTATTTTTCCAGTGTGCTGGTAGGATTGGATGAAGATGATGCCATGTTTTATGGTTTTGAGGTTTGTGTTTTATACTAATGATCAGATTTTAGATTATTTGCGGGTTTGCATTGGCGGCAGATCCACTACACAACGAAATCCCAGATAAGATTTTGTAGTATCCTGATATTCATAATTTCTGCTGCTGTTTTGAAGAAAGAAACCAATGTCTTTCCAGCTTCCACCGCGAACGACTTTTCTTTTCATGCGGGGAGGGTCATTATCAACTGCATTCCACCTGATCTCAGGATTCATGTCATGTTGAAAATTGTAGGCACCCTCGTAATACAATGAAGAGGTCCATTCGGCAACATTTCCGGCCATATTGTATAAGCCAAAATCATTTGGCCAATAAGCATCCGCTCTTACAGTATACATGCCACCATCTTCAGGATAGTTACCTCTTCCTGGCTTGAAGTTTGCCAATAAGCATCCTTTCTTATTTCTAAGGTAAGGTCCGCCCCAAGGGAAGGAAACCTGTGACCTGCCTCCTCTAGCTGCATATTCCCATTCAGCTTCAGTGGGTAGTCTGAAATCAGACTCCGTCATTCTCTTTCTGGATTCAAGGAAAGAATTCAGATACTGAGTTCTCCACTCACAAAAAGCCGATGCCTGTTTCCAGTTCACGCCAACAACAGGATAACTGCCATATGCAGGGTGTGAAAAATATTTTTTGGCCATGGGTTCATTGTAGGAATAGGAGAAGTCCCTGATCCATACAAGTGTATCGGGATAAATGGGTGTATCCTTCTTTATGATGAAGTTAGACCTGGCTTTATCAGCATTTGCTCTTTGGGCAGCTTCCTTAAAATCAAGGATCTCAGTGTGGTAAATAATCTTTCTTGCATCAAGTTCTTTTCTGCCATTGATTCTATTGTCCGGCGTAATGATCATGGCGCTGAGCTGCTCCTGAATTTTGGGATCCGCCCATTTTATGGTTCTGACCTTTGCCCAATCAATAGCACTGGTTCCGTCTTGTGCATTTTTCTTGAAATTAAGAATGGTGCCTGCAATTGAGTCGCGAACCCAATACACAAACTGACGGTATTCGTCATTGGTGATCTCGGTGGCATCCATCCAAAAACCATTGATGGACACTTGCTTGTTCCTTGCGGTGAAAGCATAACTGATGTCCTCGTCAGATGGTCCCATGTGAAATGTTCCGGAAGGAATGTATACCATGCCGGGAGGCTTTGGCATAATATACTTGGTTCCAAGTGAAACGCCATGCAACTGGCCATCGCCCGAAGCACCTTTGGAAGACTTACCAGCCTTGCCACAACCCATGATGATCATGCTTAGTGAAAGCAACGCCAATGCATAAGAAAAAATGCCTTTCATTTTAATACCTGGTTTGGTGAGCACTGAAACAAATATATACCAAATTAACCTAACTGCCTTTGTTCCAATTTGTTAAACACAAAAAAATTAACAAGCCGACAACAATGGCAGTAACCACCCAAAACGGGTAATTTTCAGCCATATTGCATGGCATACCCTATCTTTTTGTTAATATCGCCTCAAGTAGCTCAGATTCAGTGAAAAAGGGTAGCTGACATGCGTAATCCTTGCACAGAAAATACTGATTTTCTCCTTTAGCTGACCGCCCTTGCATGAGAGGGTACGCCGGGTCAGCCTCGAAAGCCGACATGAATACCCTGTTGGGAAGAAATTTTTGCAGAAGAGACTTCCCCCCGGCATCCGCTTCAGGTCCCAATACAAGGATTTCGTAAGTGCCCTCAATGACCTCCATCAACAAATTTGCCCAATTACCAAAAGAATTAGGCCATTTTAGGAGTGCCTCTCTGGTTCCTTCCAGCATTTTCATCGATCTGGTTTTCCAACCCGGTTTATTGAAAAGGACCGATAATCTGTAAAGATTCCAGGCCATGATGGCATTGCCACTGGGTATGGCACCATCATACAGATCAAGCTTCCTGACAGCTACCTCCTGATGAAAATCCGGGGAGAAAAGGAAATAAACCTCCTCCTCATCTGAGTAATGGTCTAACACAAATTGCAAGACTTCTATGGCTTTGTCGAGATAACGAGTACGTGGCTCTGCCTCGTACAAATAAATCAATGCCTGAATCAGGTAGGCGAGGTCATCCAAAAAAGCAGGATATTTTGAAATACCCGCTTTATGGGTATGTAGCCAAATTTCTTTGGTCTTTTCCTCAAATGCCCCAAGCAGAAAATCCATATTCTTCACTGCCAGATCTATCCATGCCTGATTTCCTGTGGCAAGCCCTGCCCTGCTCAGGGCCTGATTGAAAAGCGCATTCCAACCCAATAAGATCTTATCATCCGTCAGTGGTCTTATCCGCTTTGAACGAGCATGAAGTAGTTTGGATTTGATCTCCCGTATCCTTTCAATGCCTTCCTCCTCTGTAAACCCATGCAACTGCGACCATGCTGAAACAGTGATTTTCATCCGAGGAATATTGACATGTTCCCAGTTTCCTTCCTCAGAAATATCAAAAAAATCACTGTAAGCGCGATCTCCGGTTATTTCCTCAAATTCTCTTTTTTGCCATGTATAAAACTTGCCTTCAATTCCTTCACTGTCGGCATCCAATGCCGCATAAAATCCGCCACTTTTATCCTGCATTTCCCTTGTCATAAAGGAAATTGTCTCCTCCACTACCCTTTTATATTCATCATTTTGCGTGATCTGATAAGCCTCTGTGTAGACGAGAATAAGCAAGGCGTTGTCGTATGTCATCTTCTCAAAATGAGGCGCAAGCCATTCATTATCGGTTGAATATCTGCAAAAGCCCCCACCAATCTGATCGTATATTCCTCCGTACATCATTTTTTGCAAGCTAAGTTCCGCCTGTTCGAGCGCAGTCTTATTTTGATGATAATGATGATATCTCAGTAGATATTGAATGGAAAAGGTCTGAGGAAACTTTGGGGCATTGCCAAAGCCACCATGATGAGTATCTGCAACGGAGAGCAGATTTTCAAGTATGTTTTCAAGCTGTGCCGTTTTGAAAAGATCTTCCAGAGGAAGTTCAAAACGCTGCTTCATCTTCTCGTTCAATTTGTTGGAACGGGAAAGATGTTCGATGATACCATTGGCCTGCTCCTCAATGTCCTCCCTGCGCTTATGAAAAGCCTCATGGATCCTGACCAGCAATTGTTTCCATGATATCCGGTTGGGAATGGGCGCTGGGGGGAAATAGGTTCCTCCGTAAAAAGGCTTTGCTTCCTGCGTAAGGAACATGTTCAATGGCCATCCGCCATTTCCGGAAATGGACTGCAAGGCATCCATGAAAAAATGATCCAGATCAGGCCTTTCTTCCCTGTCGATCTTGATGCATACAAAATGACTGTTCATCAGATGGGCTGTTGCCTCATCCTCAAAACTTTCTTTTTCCATTACATGACACCAATGACAGGCCGCATAGCCAATGCTGACCAGAATGGGTTTGTTTTCTGATCTGGCCTTCGCCAAAGCTTCTTCAGACCATGGATACCAATCAACAGGATTATGAGCATGCTGGAGCAGATAGGGACTGGTCTCTCCAATTAACCTATTGCTGTGAGGGGTCACTTTACCGTGATCTTGTTGCCTAGAAATTTTTCAAGAGCAGCTACCATTGAGGGAACCTGAGGTTCCGGTGCTTTGATTTGAAGATTGAGTCCGGCCTCTTCTACCGCTTTGGAAGTATTATTGCCAAATGCCCCAATCAATGTTCCATTCTGATTGAATCCCGGAAAATTTTCCAGCAGACTTTTGACTCCACTAGGGGTAAAGAAACAGATCACATCAAAATCATGCGCAGAGATGCGGGATTTTACATCACTACTGATTGTACGATACATATATGGAGTAACAAACTCACAACCATGATTTTTGAGCCAACCTACAATTTCATTGTCCTGTTGATTTTCAGAACAGGGATACATGAATTTTTCATTCTCCTTGTGCTTATTGATGGCATCAAAAAGACCTTTGTTGGTTCCATCAGCACTAAAAAAAACTTTACGCTTTCTGTAAAGGATGAACTTCTGAAGATATAAAGCAACCGATTCGTTGATGCAGAAATACTTGATGTCCTGTGAAACAACCACTTTCATTTCTTCACAGATCCTGAAAAAGTGATCAATGGCGTTTTTGCTGGTAACGATTACAGCAGAATATTCAGGAATATCTATCTTTTGCTTTCGAAAATCCTTGCAGGAAATAGGCTCGAGTTGAATGAATGGAAGGAAGTCCATCTCCACATTGTGCTTGCGTGCCAATTCAAAGTAGGGCGACTTAGGAGATTCTGGCTTGGGCTGCGTGATGAGTATTCTCTTGACTTTTTTCTGATCACCTGCTGCCACTTTCTTACCGTTTTTGGTCATATCCTGCAATGATGTAGTGCAAAATTAATTAAAATAATATAGTAAATCAGTTGAATGGGTGGTTTCAAAAAAACTTATACACTATTGTTTAAGCTATCAGGTAATTTATTTCAACAAAGTGCTACATCATACCTTGAACCAGTAGTTCATAACTTTCCGACAAAAATTTAAACAGAATGGCAATAGGGAGAATTTCCAGTGCAAGACAAGCGATAATGTATACTGGTAAATTTACTTCCCTTGAAAAAAGTGAATACCCTTTGTATGATCTGAAGATGATCATTCCCATCAGCATGAGACTTATCCATTTAAAAAATAAACCCGCATCTGATTGATCAGAAACTGCAATCAACATGGATGCCCCCAGCATGAGCATTCCTGCAATTTTGGCATTCAGAAAAACAATAAAAATATAATTCCCAAAAGTTTCCTTTGCATCAAAAAGCCAGCCCACGAAAGTTAAAAAAATAAACTTCACTGCATAAATAAATACAATCGCCAAAATACTAATACCCAAAATATACAAACGGTCCCACCCCTCAGTACTCTCCGATACACCCGTTCCAAAAAAGAAAAAAACAGCAGCTGAAAAAATGAATAGAAAATTAAAAAAAAGAGACGTTATACCCGACTGTTGCAGCTGCTCTTTTGTCTGTCGGAATATAAAGCCCTGATTGAAATAGACCCTGAATATATTTTTAACATATTCCCGATCGGAGGCATGTATGAATCCAAAAAAGAAGAGTAGTGCCATGAATAAATACAATATCCACTCTCTTGATGCATGAACTCTCCTTGAAACATAAAGCCGACTTGAATTTTCAAGTGTAGCATACCATGGGGCTACTTGCATATAATGGCGAAGATATTTGCCATACAAAAATGCTCCTGTGTCTAGAATAATCGAATTTCTCTCTTGCATGGTGAGGGGTACATGCGTGCGGATATACTCCTTCTTAATAGAGTCTGCAATAAGACTATCGATATTCATACTGATGAAATCAGCTCTAGGCGAATCCTGAGCCTCTGCGAAAGAAAACATCATCATAAACAGAAACAATATGTAGTTTTTTCTTCGCATGTTGGTATGCAAAATTAAGCTATCGATCATGGTATTCCTAAAAGAGGCTCACAAATCCAAAATGCAGTTTTGCTTCCCTGAAATTAAAAGGCAATTCTTTGTTCTTGCCTGCAGCATAAGCAAGGTTGAACTGACCTCCCTTGGTTTCCAATGAAATTCCAAACCCAACACCTGCATAATTTCCACTGATAAATTGATTTGCCAAAGGCCTGGACAATCTGCCGTAATCAATGAATGAAAACAGATAGGAGGCTTGTGCAATCAGATACCGGTATTCCAACGTTCCAATAAAATAGCGACTAGCATATAAAAATTCTTCATCAAAACCCCTTAATGTTTTGATTCCCCCCAGCTGAAACAACTCATTCAGGAGCAATCTGCTGCCTTCCATCCACCCTGCCTGCATGCCGGTTTTAAGTGTAGACTGTTTTCCGATTCGGATGAATTTATTGACCCTAGTGCTGAACCTGAACTGTGCAGTTTGCAATCGAATCGTGTCATATAAAGAACTGAATGCAAAAGGTTTGCCCAAATAATCGCGTGTCATTCCCAGGATATTGCTGTTGGGGATGATCTTCCTCATACCGCCTGAGAACGAAAGGCTAATCTCACTGCCCTTTCGTGGATTAAAGATATCGTCTGTTTTGTTCATTTGCCATTCAACACCAATGCTGGTCGACCTAAGATCTAAAAAATCAGGCAGCCGTCTGGTTCTCTTGATCAGCATGGTATCCACATCTATCAGACTCGAATTGTTCTGTTGAAAAAAAATCTTGAAGTTATTCCGGGGATCCCTGACATACTGGACGCCTAATCGGGTTTGAATATTGATAAAACTGGAATCCTTCCGAAGCAGATCAAACTTGAAATCCACGCCGGCCTGACTATTAAAAAGATAAGGTTTATTGAAAGCAAGTTTCAGACGAGGCGATTTAACCTGAATCTGTTGCCAAAGAATACTCAACTCTTCTCCTCCTCCAAAACCATTCTTCAGGTCCAGTTCGGCCTCACCGGTGAGCAAAACCTTACCCCCAATCTGCTGATTGGCCGGCATCAATCCGGCCAGCAAATTGAACCTACTATTGCGCTGTTGTTCCAAATACAAATTGAGTGTGGAACCTGAACCCAGGAGGTCCAATCCCCATGAACGCGTTTCTCTCAGATAACCCAAAAGTGATAGTCTTCTGGAGATATCCTGTAAACTTGATTTTCTGTAAATATCGCCTTGGGGAATTGACAAATATCGATGAAGAAAATTCCTGCTGATCCTGATTTTACCCTCAACTGTTATGCTATCAATATGATAGAGTGGGCCCTTCTCAACATGCATTCTTGCATACAAGGCATTGTTGATAAAATAGCTGCTGTCGATCTTCACAGCAGCAAATGGATATCCGTTTTCCTCCAGTAATGACAAGGACTTTTCTCTCGCATCATTGAGTGATGGCATATTTAATACACGCCCAGGAGGAACCCATTCTTTCTTTTTGGGTAAACCCATGAATAATACAAGACTGCTGTCGGCTTTCAGTTCACCCCAGGTATACTGGTCACCAAGATGCACCCAAGCCCTTGTAAGGTCATTATCAACACTAAGACTGTCAACAGAAGACTCGAGATAACCCTCGCGCTGTAAGAAAGGAAGAAAAGTATTGGCCAAATATGCCTTACAACTGTCTTTATCCTTAAAGGATGCAGGGAGTTTCAATTTATCCGGCCACGGTGCAGTAACTTTATCTGTACAAAGGATCTCTAACCGATGCACATTCTGGGCTTTGACTGAATAATACAGAGAAAGCGATAAAATAAATAGAATGATACAGGTGAAAGGCTTTTGCACAATTACAAATCTACGTTCCTTATCCGAAAGGCATTCAAATGGCAGGCATTTACCTTCATATCCCGTTTTGCAGAAAAGCCTGCCATTACTGCAACTTTCATTTTTCAACCCAGCTTCAGCTGCTGGATGAGATGGCTGCCGCTTTGATCAAAGAGGCAGAAATGCGCAGGTATGAAACAACAGAAAAAATACAAACCATCTATTGGGGCGGCGGAACTCCTTCCCTCTTGTCAACAGACAACCTCCATAAAATCCTGGAAACTTTATATCAATACTATCCGATTGATGAGAATATCGAAATGACCCTTGAAGCCAACCCGGATGACATCACCAAAGAAAAAGCCAGCGAGTGGAAAAGCATTGGCATCAACCGATTCAGTATTGGAATACAGTCCTTTGACGACCAAAACCTCGCCTGGATGAATCGGGCACACAATGCCAGTCAGTCGCAGACCTGCATAAACATCATTCGTGATGCCGGCTTTGAGAATTTCAGTATTGACCTCATCTATGGTACTCCCGGACAAACACTTGCAGCATGGGAAAAGGATATTGACATCGCTCTTGATAAAAAAATTCCTCACTTGTCGTGCTACGCCCTTACCATTGAGGAAGGAACAGCATTGCAACACCTGATAGAGCAAGGAAAACGCGAAGCAGTAAATACAGATGAACAGTCAGATCGATTCAATCTGCTTGTAGAAAAAATTACAGATGCCGGTTATCATCATTATGAAATTTCCAACATGGCTTTGCCGGGGTTTGAAAGCCAACACAACAGTGCTTATTGGGAGGGGTCGCCGTATCTGGGTTTCGGACCATCCGCACATTCCTTTAACGGAAAGAAAAGAAGCTGGAATATTGCTCACAATATCGATTATATCAGATCGATCAAAGAAGGCAATATACCCTCAACTGCTGAGGAACTGACCGAACTAGATCTGCTGAACGAATATATCATGACATCTCTGCGATCATCCAAAGGATTGAACAAATCAAGGATACTCAATCAATGGGGAGAAGATAAACTGAAAGCAATTGCAATGGAAATGAAAAAGTCAATGATGGCAGGTCATGTTTTGGAACATGAGGAAGTATGGAAATTATCTGCCAATGGGAAATTCCTCGCAGATGGAATTGCAGCCTCACTCTTTTTTCTCCCGCAGTAATCAGCACAAGGCAGATTCCAGCTGCTCAAATGCCGTTGCCGTATCAACCCCTTCCCAAAGCACCCGATAGATAGCTCGGGCGATGGGCATATCTGCTCCTGCATTTGTATTGATCTCGTAAATACATTTTGCTGCAGGCAATCCCTCTGCGACCATTTGCATGGTAAGCCTGGCAGCATCCACACTGTATCCTTTGCCAATCATATTACCGAAAGCACGGTTTCGACTGAACAGCGAATAACAGGTCACCAGAAGATCCCCGAGATAAACGGAAGCAGCATGATCGATTGTTTGCCCCATACCTTCACGGATAGCATTGAGAAATCTCTTCATTTCACCGGCAGCATTGGCTACCAGAACACTTTGAAAGTTATCTCCATATCCAAGTCCGTGTGCAATGCCAGTTCCCAAAGCATAAATATTTTTCAGCACTGCAGCGTATTGAACACCCAGTACATCAGCACTCACAACCGTATTGATATAAGAGGTCTTGAACGCTGCAGCCAAGATTGCTGTCTGCGCTTGGTCCAAACCGGCGAAGGTGAGGTATGACAATTTTTCTGCAGCCACCTCTTCAGCATGGCATGGGCCCATGATGGTAAAATAGTTTTTTTGATCAAAGCTTGCCCAACCATCCAGATATTCATTCAGTAACATATTTGTATCAGGCAGTATTCCTTTCACTGCAGATACAATCTTGATCGATCTTGTTATGATGACCTCTTGATGGTCTTTAAGATAAGATGTGACATAAGCAGATGGAACAGCCAACACAACTACATCCGCTTGCGCAAAGACAAGACCCGGATCGGTGGTTACACTTAGATGATTTTGGGAGAAATAAACTGAACTTAAGTATTTTGGATTGTGATGACGGAGTTGAATATGTTCCGCCATTTTTTGATTCCTCACACACCAAATGACATTCTGCTCATTGTCCTGCAGGATCTTCACCAGTGCTGTACCCCAACTGCCGCTGCCGATAACACCTAATCTCATGGGACGAAGATACTGATTAGACGTTAGATGTTAGACCTTGGACGATAGTGGACAATCACTATCATTATTAAAAAAGGCCAACCTAAAATCTAATTTTTAAGTTCTATTGCCTAACATCTAAGCATTTACTCATTTCTTCACTTCAAACAACTCTTCCTTCTTCACCACCGTCACTTTCGTTCCGGTGCGAAGGGTTTTGCTGACAACTGTATAAGGACCAACAACAACCTCATCACCTTCCTTCAGTCCTTCAATGATCTCGATATCGTTCATGTCCTGAATATCTGTACGAACCTTGACACGCTTCACAGTTCCATCCTTTTGCAATACAAATACAACTTCATCCATCCTATCTAGATCCTTGATAGGAGCTGTTGCACCTGCTTCTGTCTCCGGCATTGATGATTTCTTGCTTTCCTTCACTTCTTTGCCTGCAGCAGCAGTATCAGATTGATCTCTGGTGCTCACGGCATTGATAGGAACAGACAGTACGTTGGCATGTGTCTTCGTCTGAATATCAGCATTGGCACTCATACCCGGACGGAAAGGGAAACTTTTTTTGTTGCCTGATGATAGCAGATCAGCATAGGAAGCAGGATTGAGTCGGATCCTGACCTCATAGTTGGTAACATCGTTTGATGTTGTAACTACAGCACCACCAGTGCCTCTGCTGGTACTTGAAATCTGCGTAACAACACCTTTGAACTTTCTTTTGTTATAAGCATCCACTTCAACAATTGCAGAATCTCCGATCTTGACTTTAGGAATATCGTTCTCTCCAACATCCACCCTAACCTCAATCACTCTCATGTCAGCTATCCTGAGCATTTCAGTACCAGCCATCATGGAGTTACCTACCACTCTTTCTCCCTTCTTCACATTCAGCAAGGATACAATACCACTCATGGGAGCAAATACACTGGTACGACCAAGATCCTTATCAGCCCGTTGCAGACTTGCCCTAGCACTGGCAACTGCTGCTTGTCCGCTCTTGATGGATTGCTGTGCAGCAGCATAATCTGCTTTTGAAGTCAGAAATGTATTTTCAGATTGCTCATACTCAAGTTTGGAAATCACTTTTTCCTGAAAGAGTTGCTTTTGACGCTGATACTGACGCTCGGCCTGATCCAATCTGGCTTTAAAGGAACCTAGTGTAGCAGACGCATTTTCAACCTGTGCCAACTGCTGTGATACACCGGCTGCTGCCTGATCACGTTGTGTAGCATAGATGTCGGCATACACCATTGCCAGTAATTGCCCTTTGGTGACACTGTCGCCCTCCAGAACTTTAAGTTCAACGATTTCACCGGATACATCCGGACTGATCTTTACTTCAACTTCAGGATAAACCTTACCGCTGGCAGTAACGATCTCTGTAATATCTTTTTTGGTCGCTTTCTCAACAGCAACTTTCGTGGCCTCATCCTTTCCGATTATACCCGCTTTTTTCAATCCGAGTAAGGCAACAATCAAAACCACTACACCACTGATGATCCATATCCATTTCTTATTCATATCTCTTTTTTTCTATGATTATAAACGAAGTCCCTGTCCCTTATAAAACTCAAGCACTTTCATCCTGAACACAAAATCGTACTGCGACACAACCTTATCAATCCTTGCGCGTGTAAGATTGTTCTGGTTGTTCAACCACTCAATGGTTTGCATTACACCGAGTTCATATCTTCTGTTGGCCAGCTGAAAAGATCTTTCGGCCGTTTCGAGTGCTTTGATCCTGGCCACATAGGTTTGATAAGCACCAGTTGCACCATAGTAGGCCGTGTAGATGTCCTGCTTTAATTGAAGCTTGTCTCGTTCTACCGCCAATTCAGTCTGTTTGAGGTTGAGTCTTGAACGTTCCATATTCCCTCTGGCCTGATGACCATTGAAAATAGGAACATTGAAAGACACGCCCAGACCTTGTCCAAATTGGGTTCTTAACTGCTGCCCATATCCTTCAAAGTATTCACCCAAACTGCGGCTGGCAAAATTAACCCCGTAATTAGGGGCAAATACCGGAACCTGAGTGGTTCCCTGTTTGATGTATGCCCCGGTTGATTGCTCCCCCAAATAACTGACGCCTGTGCTTTTTTTCAGGAACTGGTTAAAGTTGGTTGCCAGTTGTCCAAATGCCGACAAACTTGGTTTCATTTGTGCTTCTGAAACTTTCAAGGCTTTTTCTGCAGCTTGTCTTCTGAGGTCATTCCCTTTGATCTGTGGCTGAGAGTTGAGGGCAGTCTCATAGATCACATCAGGTCGAATTTCAAGAATATTATCAACCGGAATTTTATCAACGTTGGGTATCACAATATCAAACGATTGATCTGCAGGCAACATCAAAATTGATTTCAGTGACAATTTATCAAGGGCTACCTGAGCAAGAGCCTGAACATAAGTGGCGCTGTCTCTTGCTACGGTCGCTTCCAGTTCAGCAGCATTCAATTCAGGAAGCGAACCTGCATCCACCAACTTTCTGGTATTACGATACTGCGATATAGTTTGATCAAGAACAAGTTTGCTGATCTCAGCCTGTTCATTGCTCAGCAAAGCCCTGAGGTAAAGTTGGGCAATGTTCAACCCGATATCATTGCGGGCTTTGTCAACACTGGCTTTATCAGCTTCAAGCGTAAACTTACTGGATGCCTCATTGTTCTTGCGGGCATTGAAATTATAAAGCAATACATTGGATTGTATCGACATTTGTTCAAACATGGCTGAACGACTTGTAAAAACGTTTGTCGTTCTGTCGAGTGTTCGGCCAAAAGAGAATCCATGCGTAAGGGAATACTGCAGACTGGGTAGTTTCTGAAGATTGGCCTGTCTGAAGCTTATCTCCGACTGCTGCGCCTGAATCTCGGCTTGTCTCACTGAAATATTGCTCTTCATGCCATGCTCAACACAACGGAGAAGATCCCATTTGTCACCCTGTCCCACACTGGAAAGAGAAAAAAGGCTGAATAAAGCACCCAAAAATACCCTCGATGTCATAGAATTTTATTGAATCTGTCCAAACAATGGTCCGGATCAGGCTGCAAAGATTCAACTTAATGAGGGATTATCAAAATCGTTCGTCCTTTCAGACGACCGCTTACAATATAGTAAGTGCTTTGAATGCCTGATCAAGGTCGGCAATCAGGAATTCCGGTTCCTCCAGCCCAATGTATAGCCGGATCATGCGATGTGTCGGATTTTTGGGATCGAATTCTTCCTTAGGTATGCCTGCGCATTTGGGAATCAGCAGCGATTCATGCCCACCCCAGCTCACTGCCATGCGAAAAGCGTTTAACCGGTCACAGGCATGCTCAATTTGTTCAACCCTTTCAGCGTTGATGTAAAAAGTGATGAGTCCGCATGCCCCTTTCATTTGCCTCTTTGCCAGTTCATACTGGGGATAATCAGGATCATGGGGGAAGATGATACGTTCGATCCAGTTTTGCTTTTTGAGATATTCCAATACGCTGAAGGTGGAACGGGTGATGCGATCGATCCTGGCCGGCAAGGTTCTCAATCCTCTGAGCAAGAGCCAGGCATTGAAAGGTTGAATGCCATTCCCGGCGCAGAGGTATTCACTTAAAAAGATCTTGCGCATCATGTCAGCCGAGCCGCACAACACGCCACCGAGGGTATCGCTATGCCCTCCGATGTATTTTGTGGCTGTCTGCATGCTGATGTCGATTCCCATTTCAATAGGCTTTTGATACAGCGGTGAACAGAAGCTGTTGTCGATCATGGTCACGATCCCTCTGGACTTTGCAAAATCTGCAATCGCTTTCAGGTCTTGTATGTCGAGCCACCAGGAATTGGGAGATTCGAGATAGATAAAGGTGGTATTGTCTTGCACATGAGACAAGAAAGCTTCGGTATCAGAACCATCTGCATAGGTTACGGTCACGCCAAACCTCGACAAAATCTTATCAAATAGATGAACCGTCCACGAATAAGGGTGGTGAACAGACAAGACATGATCACCAGATTTAACATTGGCCATCACTCCCGCGAAAGTGGCAGCTGCACCATTGTTGAAAACCAATGCATCCTCTGCGCCATCCAATGCCGCGAGTTTTTTTCGAAGGATATCCACCGTCGGATTCAATCCTCTGCTGTACAGATACCCCCCCATCTCATCCTGAAAAGCATTCCGCATATCATCCACCGTCTCAAACAGGAAATTGCTGGTTTGCACAATGGGTGGAGCAACAGCATTGAAATAGGATGCGTGATCCTCTCCCAGATGATTGAGGATATAGGAAATATTATCTTGGTGTTCCATTCAATTTCTTTTTGTTCATGGCTACAAAATAGATCAGTAAAAAACCTGCCAGCACCGCAGTGGCAGTTAGCGCTGTCTCCGGTTTGTCAATCGCTATGCTGGTGGCAACAAATACATAAGCCGCAATGAAGATGATCGGCATTGCCGGAAAAAAACGCATTGAATAAATCTTGGTTTTGTCGAGGTGCTGTGTTCTTTTTCGGATGATGAAAATGGTTGCCGCAGAAAAGGCCATCCCGATAGAATCAAGAAAGATGGTGAAGCTGAGGATCTTATCGAACGTATCGGCAAAGAACAAGACCACCACACTGATCATGGCATAAACCGTGAGGCTAACGGTTAGCACATCCCTCTTCTCATCTTTTTTTCCGAAGGCTTTTGGCAGGATGCCATCTTCACTCATGGCGTACATCACACGCGGGTTGCTGAGTAGAAGAACATTCACATAAGCCAGTACCGCAATGAAAAGAAGTATAGAGAAAGCGAAGCGGCCAGTGGCACCAAACATCCTCTCAGCAACAATGGCTGCAATGCCTTTGGCATTTTTCAGCTCTTCAAATCCGATCACTTTAAAATAAGCATAACTCACGGAGAGATAGAGAAGGATGATGACCATGATGCCGATGAAGATGCCGCGGGGCAGGTTCTTCTGTGGATCCTTCACTTCATCACCGAAATTGATGGTCTGCTGATAACCGCCATAGGTAAAAGAAACAGCGATCAGGGCGAGCCCGAATGATTTCACATAATCCATGAAACTAAAATCACCTTGTGGAATATCAATAATTGGCGCTGTATTGCCAATGGGGAAAAAGATGGCGGAAACGATCAAGAGGATCATGGAGATCTTGATCAGCATCAGGATATTCTGTGTGGTGGAACTCATGCGAAGTCCCAATAGATTGATACCATAAAAAATACCGATGGCCGACATGGCAATGAGCGCCTTCACAAAATCGGATGGCGGTGTACTGAAAATGATCTGGGAAATGTATTCACTACCAATCAGTGCAACGCCGGAAAGAGAGGCGGCATTGGAAATGAGGATGATGCAGTTGACACCAAAGGCAATGGATGGATGATAGCAGGTAGCGAATATTTTATAGTATCCACCGGTGATGGGATAGCGAGATCCAATCTCGGCATAGGTCAGTGCCCCACAGAGAGCAATGAAGCCGCCTACGATCCAGCTGATGAAAAATACATTCGGCGTGATGGCAGCTCGGGCAGAATCGGAGGCCGTCCGGAAGATCCCCATGCCTATGACCAGTCCAATCACGATCATGGTGAGGTCAAAAAGATTGAGTTGCTGTTTGGGTTTACTCATGGGTTGAAGATAATGAAAAACCCATTTGCAGGCATGATCGTTGAACAATCCACATCCTGTGAACATCCTTATACAAAAGCATGGATTCTCCCACTTATCTTTGGTTTGCATTACGGTTGATCATGCACACGCTGATCATTAAAAGGGAAGTCCGGTTATCATTCCGGCGCTATCCCCGTAGCTGTAAAAACCTTCCCGATCTCATCGGGACCATCTTCACCACAGCCACTGCGCAAGCGGGAAGGCAGATGATGGGGTTGAGCCAGAAGACCTGCCTGATGCAATTATATTAACCAGGGCTTTCGGGAGAAAAGCTGGGATGTTTTCACTGCAGCAGCAGTCAACCATTCTGTTCCATCCGAAGGTTCATAGTAAAACAAAAACTATGACCAGAAATTTTGCATTCATCACACTGCTATTGGTAAGTATCCAATTGCAGGCGCAACAGGACAGCACCATACTCGAAGAAGTGGTGATCACTGCCAATCGCATCGAACAAAAACAATCCAACACCGGCAAGCTGATCACAGTGATCAGCAGGAAAGACATTGAAAGGAGTCCCTTTAACACTATCGGTGAACTATTGGGGCGACAAGCCGGTGTGAATGTGGTTGGCGCCAACAATGCTCCCGGCACCAACAACGACATTTATGTCAGAGGCGCTGCAACAGGCAATACCTTGCTGTTGATCGATGGCATGCCAGCCTATGATGTATCCACCATCCGCAACAGTTTCGACATCAACTTCCTGCCGCTGGGAGAAGTGGAAAGAATCGAGATCTTAAGAAGCGGACAATCCAGTCTCTACGGATCAGATGCCGTGGGTGGCGTGATCAACATCATCACCCGCAGTGAAAACAATAAAAAGCTGAATACCCGCATCAATTTGAGTACTGGATCTTATGGCAGCAGGATGCTGGATGCCAGTGCTGCCGGGAAACTCACCAATGGCTGGCAATACAAACTTCAGTACAACAGTAACAGTGCCAAAGGATTTTCATCAGCATTGGATAGCAACAAGGTGAAGTCGTTTGATAAAGACGGCATGCAACAGGATTTTTTATTGGCACAGCTCAACAGCGATCTGAAAAAGAAACTCATCTTCCGTGCCAGTTTTCAGGGAAGCAAATACCAAAATGATCTCGATCAGGCAGCTTATGAAGATGCCAAGGATTTCACGGCTAACAATACCAACTTGCAGTATACCGGAAGTATCACGTATAAAATTCAGAAACTGACCCTGCAAGCGAACTATGCCATCAATAACAGTAAGCGAGAATATGTAGATGATTCTGCTTCTCTCAATGGTTTCAGCAAATTCATGCGTTCGGATTACATGGGAAGATCATCCTTTCTTGAAACATATACCAGCTACCGTGTTTCGGATAAGCTGCAATTTATTGGTGGACTGGAATCACGCTGGTTCAATACAGATCAAAGTTATCTCAGTGTAAGTCAGTGGGGCAATTATGAAACGGCATTGTCGGCTGATAGTGCCAAAGTAAACACAAAAAGTATTTTCGCATCGGCTGTATGGAACAATAAAGGATTCAACCTTGAATCTGGTATCCGATACAATGATCACAGTCGATTTGGCAATAACATCACCTACACCTTCAATCCATCCTATACATTTAATAAACAATGGAGAGTGGCGCTGAATGCTTCCTCAGCTTTCAAAGCCCCAACGCTTTATCAACTGTATGATGGATTTTCTGGTGAAAAAAACCTGAAGCCGGAAACATCCATGACTTCAGAACTTTCTCTTCAATACATTGGCTCTAAAACCATATCGTTGAGGGCAACTGTTTTCAGCCGGAACATAAAGAATGGCATTGATTACGATTACGAACGCTATAAATATTTCAATTACAACAAACAGGTTGATCGCGGACTTGAAATGGAAGCCAATTGGAAAAAAGAAAGCTGGCAATTGGGATTGAACTACACCTATTTGAATGGAGAGACTACTGCGATCGAGTATGCTTATGATGCCGCTACCTATAGCTACATTGCAAAGGGAGAAAAAAAATACAGCAATCTTTTCCGTACCCCAAAAAACAATCTGAATGTGCAGGCCAGCTGGAAGCTTAATGAACGAATCAATCTTTCAATATCACAGCGATTTGCAGGAAAACGTACAGAACCTCAGTTCATGTCGGATCCTGTGATGATGAAAGCATTCCAACTGACAGATATTTCTGCACAATACAAACTATTCGGCAAATGGGTGATCTATGGATCTGTTCGCAATCTCTTTGATGAACAATACCAGGAGGTATTGGGCTTTGGAACGAGGGGAAGGAATGTTGTTTTAGGAATTAGACGTTAGACATTAGATGACAGTGAAAGAATTGCAGAAATCTTTTAATATCGCTAACTTCATTACAACTTGTTGTTTCTCTTTACTCCCCTAAGGTCTAAAGTCTAACATCTATTTTCTGAACCATGACCCTCGACGCCATCCTCACTGTTACCTTCACCCTCTTCGCCGTGATAGACATCATCGGTTCAATACCGCTGCTGCTATCGTTGAAGCAGAAGATGGGCGGTATTCAGGAGTTGAAGGCCAGTCTGATCTCCGGAGCGCTCATGATCTTCTTCCTTTTTGTAGGGAAAAGCTTTTTGGGGATCCTCGGCGTGGATGTAAAATCCTTTGCCGTGGGTGGTGCGATTGTGATCTTCATCTTAGGATTGGAAATGGTATTGGGTATTGAATTTTTCAAAGGTGATGGAGATTCTAAATCCGGAACGGTTGTCCCTATTGCTTTTCCACTTATTGCCGGATCAGGAACACTGACTACCATCATATCCCTTCGCTCCAGTTATAATGAATGGATCATTGCCGTCGGAATTCTGATCAATGTTGTGATCGTTTATCTGGTGCTGCATTCCCTGGATCTCATTTCAAAACTGCTGGGACATTCCGGCATGATCGCCATCCGTAAATTCTTTGGGGTTATACTGTTGGCTATTGCTGTTAAAATTTTTGCCGCAAACGTAGGTGGACTGATCCGTTAAAAAAATAAAACAATCAACATGAAAAAATTATTGCTGCTTCTTTTGCTAGTTTCCGTTACAGCTACATGGACCAGCTGGAGATCACAACAACATCCTGAGGCAATGATCCAAAAGAAGGAAATCATCTCCTGTATGGAAACGGAAACCATGGAGGCTTACTTTGCGGAAGCATCGCAAAATGCATTCGGACAAATGCATCTCTCACCGGTAAAGGTTGATGCAGCCGACCTCATGGGTAAGATGATCCAGTTCAATACTGCAGACGGTAAGCAAGCCAGTGGATATTATATCGCACCCAAAAAGAAAAGTAAGAAATGGCTGATCGTGATACAAGAATGGTGGGGACTCAACGAAAATATCAAGTTGGAAGCTGATAAGTATTTCAAGGACTTAGGTAATTTCAATGTATTGGCTGTAGATATGTATGACGGCAAAGTCGCCGCCACACCAGACTCAGCCATGAAGATCAGTCGCGGTGCCGATCCTGTTAGGATGACCACCATTCTTCAAGGTGCCATGCAACATGCCGGCAAAGATGCTTCCATTTACAGTGTGGGGTGGTGCTTTGGTGGCATGTGGAGTTTGCAAACAGCGATCATTGCAGGAAGTCAGGCCAAGGGAACCATCATGTTCTATGGCAGACCGGAAACCAATTTGGACAAGCTAAAGACGATTCAGTGTGATATCCTTGGCTTCTTCGGCAATCTGGATCGGTCTCCTTCACCTGCCATGGTATCTGATTTTGAAAAAAACATGGAAACTGCCGGTAAGAAATTGACCACACATAAATATGAAGCAGGACATGGTTTTGCCAATCCCAGCAATCCCAGTTTCAATAAAGAAGCAACGGAAGATTCCTATACAAAGGCGATTGCGTTTTTGAAGACACATTAATTCAGGATTACACCAATTTGTTGTAAATTTTGTTCCAATTAGAACACTATGCAACGATTGGCTTTTCGGATGAAACTACATCCGGGACAAGAAGAAGAATACCAACGCAGACATGACGCTATCTTTCCGGAGCTCGTGCAGCTGCTGAAGGAGACGGGTATTTCGGATTATTCTATCTACCTCGACAAAGAAAGCCTTCATCTTTTCGGTATCCTGCAGGTTGAAGATGCAACAAAAATGGATGAGCTGCCCCATCACCCAGTGATGAAAAAATGGTGGGCTTACATGAAAGACATCATGGACTGCAACCCCGACAACTCCCCCATCAGCATACCCCTTCAACAAGTATTTTACCTCAACTGATATCATGCAACACGATTTTCAAAACAAGGTGGCCATTCTTACCGGAGCGGGACAAGGCATCGGCTTACGTATCGCAGAAAAACTCGCTTCTGAAGGAGCCCATGTGGTGTTGAACGATGTGGATGCGGAACGCTGTGAATTGGCAGTTGCTCAAGTACGACAGAAAGGATCCTGCTCAGCGATGGCCGGAGATGCAGGGGATCCCAATTTCATTCAGCAAATGGTAGAGCAAACGGTACAGCTCCATGGAAAACTTGATATCGCCATGGCCATCGCCGGTATCACCCTCTTTGGTGATTTTTTAAGCTATCCTCCCCAAGATTTCGACAGGGTCATGCAGGTGAACCTTCGCGGCACTTTCTTCCTGGCACAACAATCTACCATCCAAATGAAAAAGCAAGGGAGTGGCGGATCGTTGCTTTTTACTTCTTCAGTTGTCGGTCACCAAGCTCATCAGCAACTGGCTGCCTATGCCATGAGCAAGGCTGCCATTGAAATGCTGGCCAAAAACCTGGTTGCAGAGATATCAGCCTTCGGCATCAACGTGAACACCATCGCTCCCGGTGCCACCCTTACAGAACGCACTCTGGAAGACAAAGAATACACCAAGACCTGGTCGCGCATCACGCCCATGGGCAGACCAGCTACTGTGGACGATATTGCCCATGCAGCACTCTTCCTGGTTTCGGATGAGGCCAGGCATATAACCGGACAATCGCTGGTCATTGATGGCGGTTGGACATCCATGAGCCCTTCACCTTATTGATATGAAGATTCAACCCATAGACAACAGGAGAAGTATACTCGGTGAAGGACCGGTCTGGAATCCGGATAAGCAATCCATTTACTGGATTGATATTGTGAATGGGTATATCCATGGTTATGAACCGGGCAATGAAAGATCGTCTACTATTGATGTGGACAGCATGATCGGTTCTTTTGCTTTCTGTGATGATGGCAGGATTATTGCTGCACTGCAAAATGGATTTTTTTTCATCGATGCCATCACTGGTGAAAAAGAACTGATCAGGGATCCTGAATCCCATCTGAAACAGAATCGTTTTAATGATGGCAAGTGTGACCCTGCCGGTCGCTTCTGGGCAGGCACCCTTCCGCTTTCAGAAGACCATCCGGGAGGAAGTATGTACCGAGTAGATCAAGACCTCAGCATCCATAAAATATTTGACAACTGCACCATCTCCAATGGTCTTTGCTGGAGCCATGACCATCAGTATTTTTATTTCATCGATACTCCTACCCTTCGTGTTGATCGTTTCGATTTTGATGCTGCATCAGGATCCATACAAAACAGAACAACCATCATCACCATAGATCCCAAGGATGGCTATCCCGATGGCATGACCATTGATGCAGAAGGTATGCTATGGATCGCACACTGGGGAGGTTGGCAGGTAACAAGATGGAATCCTTCAACAGGACAGAAGATCGATGATATCCATCTCCCCGTATCGCAAGTAACATCCCTCTGCTTCGGAGGTCAAAACTATGACACACTTTTTATCACTTCAGCCAGTCGTGGCCTGAACAATACTGCCATGATGGAAGAACCCCTGGCAGGAGCAACGTTCATGGTGACGGATATCCCATACAAAGGAGCCCCATTCTATACTTTTCAAACCCGATCCAAATGACCAGCATGAAAAAAGCTTTCATCGTTCTCACAATTTTATGTACGATTCTATCTTACTCAGCTTTGTTTGCCCAGGTAACACAACGCAACATCCTGGAAACAAAATACACGGCAGACCAAGTGATGCAGATGATCCTACCAAAGAATCAATGGAAACCATATCCGCTGTCTCCAGATGAATGGAAGGCACGTGTACCGGAAGCCAACCTCACCAAGATCGTGCAGGATGCCAATAAACTACTCACCTATAAATTTGAGCCCATCAGTGCAACCATTTCACTTGATTATGTTCGGAGTGGCGACAGGCTCAGGCATTCCAATATCTCCTTCAAGAAAAGAGAAGTGCTCACTTATTTTGTACTGGCTGAAAGCATTGAAAACAAAGGTCGTTTCACGGAAGCTATTCTCAACGGCATCTGGTCTATTTGTGAAGAAAGCTACTGGGGCGTGCCTGCACATATCGGTGGCACCGGATTGCCGGATGTGGAGAATCCTATCGTAGATCTCTTCACTGCTGAAACTGCTGGTGTGATGGCGATCGCCGATTATCTCGTGGGAGATAAACTAGATGCGATCAACAAGCTGGTGAGAAAAAGAATGTATCATGAAACCGACAGAAGACTGTTTACCCCAATGATGCAGAATGGCAGTAAATATGGTTGGATGAGCAGAACAAAACCTGTAAACAACTGGAATCCATGGATCATGTCGAACTGGATCTTCAGTTCGCTGTTGCTGGAAAGAAATGAAGTAAGGCGCAAGTTGATGGTTCACTCAGCGATGAAAGGATTAGATGCTTACTTCAACTCACTCGGTGATGAAGGAGGTTGTGATGAAGGTCCGAGCTACTGGTTTGCTGCCGGTGCCAGTGCCTATGATTGTCTGGAACTCCTGCACAGTGCCTCCAATGGCGCCATCAATATTTTTGATCATGCGCTGATCAAAAATATGGCAGGTTATATCACCAAGACCCACATCGATGAAAAGTACTTTGTGAATTTTGCTGATGCCGATCCCAAGCTCACACCAGCAGGTACACTACTGTATAGATTTGGCAAGGCTGTTCAGGATTCCGCAATGATCAAAATGGGGCTTTGGGCACAAACGAAATTTCCAGCGCAGGGAGGAAGTACGGGAATGCGGATGCGAATGATGGGAAGTTTACTGGTGCTTAAGGAAATGACGCCGCTGCAAGAGTATGTTGATGCCCCAACATCCTGGATCAAGGATGTGCAGATACTTACAGCCAGAACAAAATCAGGATTGTTCATGGGTACCCATGGCGGACACAATGCTGAGAGTCATAACCACAATGATGTAGGTGATTTTGTGATCTACCTGAAAGGAGAGCCGATGATCGTTGATGCAGGCAGAGGAAACTATACTGCACGCACTTTTTCCAGCAAAAGATATGAACTCTGGTTCACAAGATCCGAGTACCATAATCTTCCCATCGTCAATGGCATCGGACAAAAAGAAGGTAGGGCTTTTGAAGCAAAAGATGTAATAGAAACGATCAATGAAAAAGAATCTTCGCTTACCCTGAACATTGCATCTGCCTATCCGGAAGCAGCCGGTATCCAGAACTGGTTTAGAAAAGTAAAACTAAACCGTGAAAAAGAGTCGGTAGAGATAAATGATGAATACCTGCTCAAATCGAATGCAACTTCACTGGAACAGGTATTCATGACTGTTTGTAAAGTAGACAGTATTGCAGTGGGACAACTACGGTTCACCTCAGCAAACGGAAAAGTATTGCTCCTCAAATTTGATCCTAAAATTTGGAATGTCGCCTATGATGTTCCTTCCACTGAAGGGATGGAATATGAAAGTTTCAACAATAAATGGGATGGCAAAAAAATCACAAGGGTGATCCTCCAACATAAAAAACCGGCAGCGAAAGGAAAATATGCCTTCAGCTTTGTGGCTGGTTAGGTGCCCGCTTGTGCCAGTAGGATGC
>JBKCOY010000035.1:0-4333 GCA_046309555.1 Chitinophagia bacterium | reverse complement strand
AGGAATCTTACTGATTTTCCTTCTCCTATTTTTTTTCGGATCAGCGATGCCGATATATCCAATAGCGGTGCTTTCAACACTAAAATATTTTCTGTGATTTTTTTCTGATCTACTTCAAAACCTGAGCGGACATATATATAGATGGGATAGCGTGACATGATCAGTGATCCGCTTTTCCATTTCTCCAAATTCTGAAAACTATCTGATCCCATGATGATGCAAAACTGATGTTCCGGATATTTCTCTTCCAGATAGGTCATCGTATCAATGGTATAGGATGGTTTGGGTAATCCAAATTCTATGTCCACCGCTTTCATGTTGCTTTCTCCTTCTATCGCTTTTTGAACGAGAAACAAACGATGGTACTCGTTGAGGAGAGAATGGTTCTGTTTGAATGGGTTTTGCGGCGATACCACAAACCATATTCTTTCCAGGTCTGTTTCCTCCAAAAAATGCTGCGCTATGATGAGGTGACCGTTGTGTATGGGATTAAAAGAACCAAAATACAGACCTATTTTCATAATCAATTGAATATCAATGTATTATGATTTTGGCTCCACCAAGATAGCATCTGCTTCGCTGATTCTGAGGCTAACTTGATAACCCGCTACCATAACAGAAATAGGGTCACCCAATGGTGCAATTTGTTCTACAATTACTTCTTCTCCTGGAAGGAATCCCATTTCCATTAACTTCAAAACCAATTCCTCATCTTCCAATGAATGGATGATTCCCTTTTGTCCAACTTCTAATGTGGAAAGTTTCTGCTGCATGTTCAATTCGTCGAATTGCAAAGCTACTCCCTTCGATGGATTTCTTGTACTTTTATTCCCGATATGTCTTCTATTCAATTCTTTTTTCCAGAACCAGTTTCAGTCCTTCGCAACCGTAAGAACCTGAAACTTTTTCTAACCGGAGTCGCTAAAAAAAACAGGCGTCCCATCGACTCATTGAACATCATTTTTTGCAGTGATGCGTATCTGCTGGAGATCAATCGATCCTACCTGCAACACGATTATTATACGGATATCATCACCTTTGATCTATCGCCTTCAGCCAATGACTCCATTACCGCAGAGTTATACATCAGTGTGGATACAGTAAAAGACAATGCAAGGGACTTGGGAGTACCCTTTTATCGGGAATTGCACAGGGTTGTATTCCACGGACTCCTGCATTTGTTGGGTTATAAGGATAAGAAAAAGCAGGACCAGCTTCTGATGAGAGAAATGGAAGAAAAGCTTTTGGGTCAGTATTTCAAATAACTATAGAATGTTCCACGTGAAACATTTGGTTTTTGTCCTCTTACTTCCTGTTTATGGATGGACCCAGGCCTATTTTAAACTGGAGGACAAACCTTTTGTTCCGCCCCAATGGGCCGACTCAGAAATAAGAGAACAGGTTATACGACAGGTCATTGGGAGGAAATTGGAGGCACAGGAGATATCATTCTATTATTGGTGTAACATGATGAGGAGAAACCCTCGCGCCTTTCATGAAAAAGTTATTCTTCCCTTTCTTGAGCAATTTCCTGAAGCCAATGGATCAGAAGCCAAGAGTCTGGCTGAAGATCTCCTGTCCATAGAACGACTTCCTCTTTTTGAATTCAGCAATTTGGCTAGAGAAACCGCTGTGGACCATGCCACGGATCTCGTTAAAATGGATAAACTCTCACATACGGGGTCTGATGGAAGAAGCTTTTCCCAAAGGATAAGGATCAGTGGAATAACCCGCTGCGCGGGAGAGAATATCTATACTGGCAAACCTGAAGGTTTATTGGCTTTGATTATGCTCTTATTGGATATTGGTTTGGATACATCGGGACATAGAAAAGCATTGCTTTCACCATATTATGTCTACATGGCACCAGCCTTGATGGCACATCAGACAGAAAAAAGACATGTTCTGGTCCAGGTTTTCACCTGTAAATGATCCATGTTCCACGTGGAACACTCATAAGTGAGTGCTTTCTCTTGATTGA
Source organism: Chitinophagia bacterium (assembly GCA_046309555.1). GTDB lineage: Bacteria > Bacteroidota > Bacteroidia > Chitinophagales > Chitinophagaceae > Pollutibacter. The sequence goes on along the minus strand of JBKCOY010000035.1, from coordinate 2,352 downwards.
TCTCAGCCCTTTGGTTAACTTTGCACCATGTTTCCTCAGTACGATGTCATAGTGGTAGGAGCCGGACATGCCGGATGTGAGGCAGCCGCGGCTGCCGCCAACATGGGAAGCCGTGTTTTATTGGTGACCATGAACATGCAGACCATTGCCCAGATGAGCTGTAATCCGGCCATGGGGGGTATTGCAAAGGGACAAATTGTGAGGGAGGTAGATGCGTTGGGTGGATATTCGGGGATTGTGACAGATGCCACCATGATCCAGTTTAGGATGCTGAACCGGTCGAAAGGTCCGGCCATGTGGAGCCCAAGGGCGCAAAGCGACCGCATGCTGTTCTCGCAGAAGTGGAGGGAGATGCTGGAGAATACACCGAACCTTGATTTTTACCAGGATATGGTGAAGGGTTTGTTGGTGAAGGATGGCAGGGTAAAGGGTGTGATCACCGGAATGGGAAATGAGATTGAGTCGAAATCCGTGGTGCTGACCAACGGAACCTTTCTGAACGGGATCATCCACATAGGAGAGAAGAATTTCGGGGGAGGAAGGATGGCAGAGAAATCTGCCACTGGCATCACAGAGCAACTGGTGGAACTGGGTTTTGAAAGCGACAGATTGAAGACAGGTACTCCACCCAGAATCGATGGTAGGAGTTTGGATTATAGCAAAATGGAGGAACAAAAAGGGGATGAGGAGATCGTGGGCTTCTCTTATCTGAATGTAGAAAAACTCAAACCTGAGCAACAAAGATCTTGCTGGATCGCCTATACCAACCAGGATGTTCATGATTCACTGAAAACGGGGTTTGCCAAGAGCCCCATGTATGCCGGCAGGATCGAAGGAACGGGGCCAAGGTATTGTCCTAGTATTGAGGATAAGATCAACCGCTTTGCTGATCGCGAAAGGCATCAGTTGTTTGTAGAGCCGGAGGGTTTCAATACGGTGGAGATTTATTTGAATGGCTTTTCGACCTCTTTGCCAGAAGATGTTCAGTATCAATCACTTATAAAGATACCGGGGTTTGAAAATGTGCGAATGTTCCGACCTGGCTATGCCATCGAATACGATTATTTTCCACCCCATCAGCTTCATTACTCATTGGAAACCAAGAAGTTAGGTGGATTATTCTTTGCCGGACAGATCAACGGCACCACCGGTTATGAGGAAGCGGCCTGTCAGGGTTTGATGGCAGGTATCAATGCGCACAATTCAGCGCATGAAAAAGAGCCATTGGTGCTGAAAAGAAGCGAGGCTTATATTGGAGTATTGATTGATGACCTGATCACAAAAGGAACCGAAGAACCTTATCGCATGTTCACTTCGAGAGCGGAGTTCAGAACTCTGTTGCGACAAGACAATGCGGATTTGCGTCTGACGGAGATCGGATATAAAATGGGATTGGCATCGGAAGAAAGATATCAGCAGGTAAGGAACAAGAAAGAAAATGTGGAGGCCATCATCCAGAAGTTCAATGAAATTTCAGTTGACCCTGATACCCTGAATGTATATTTTGAAAATGCAGGATCGGCACCCCTCACACAAAAGCAAAAACTTTCGCAACTCGTGCTGCGTCCTGGTATCAGCGCCAAGCCGATGATTGAACATGCAGATGTGTTGCGCGATGCATTTCAATCATATCATGATCTTGAACTGGAACAGGCGGAAATACAAATGAAGTACTCTGTTTACATCGATAAAGAGAGAGAGATGGTGGAGAGAATGGGACAAATGGAAAATCTTGAGATCCCCGCAAACTTTGATTTCACAAGGGTTCAGGCCATCAGCAATGAGGCCCGCGAAAAATTGAAACGTATACAACCGCGTACTTTAGGACAAGCATCCAGAATATCTGGTATTAATCCCAGTGATGTACAGATCCTGATGGTTTACATGGGAAGATAGATTAATTTAGTTTCAGCTTATCCCTTTCAACATGACAACACTGAGTGCAAAAGATCTGACGCAGATCTTCCCCCTTTTTGATACCACCTTGGCCAACTATATTCATGAACACGGCGAATCAAAAATTTTTGAAACCGGTGAAGTATTGATGCGTCCCGGGCAATACTTCAAATATGCCATGCTCATCGTGAATGGAAAGGTGAAGCTATATCGTGAAGGTGAGGAAGGCGAGGAATTTTTCATGTATTATCTCGAGCAGGGCAATGCTTGTGCTTTGAGTATGTTGTGCATGGCCAGAAGTGAATCCAGCACAGTGATGGCACTGGCGCAAGAGGAAACAGAAGTGGTGATGATACCCATTCAACACATGGATATACTCATGAGGGAATACCCCTCCTGGTACCATTTTGTGATAGAAACCTATCGCTCCAGATTTGAGGAACTGCTGACAGTGGT
>JBKCOY010000034.1:0-52636 GCA_046309555.1 Chitinophagia bacterium | reverse complement strand
GAGTGGTGGTGAAGGAAGTGGATTGTGGAAGAGCGCCGATGGGGGAGAAACATGGACAAACATCTCATCCTCAAAAGGACTACCCAAAGGTACCTGGGGTATCGTTGGCGTAGCTGTTGCGCCATCCAATGTAGAGAAACTTTATACCATCATTGAAAATGAAAAAGGCGGATTGTACATGAGTGCTGATGGCGGACAAACCTGGAGCCTGCAGAGCGGTGATAACAATATCCGTCAGCGTGCCTGGTATTATACCAAGGTTTTCGTCGATCCGAAAAATGAGAATATTGTTTATTGTCCCAATGTCAACTTCATGAAGAGTCGCGATGGTGGCAAGACTTTTCAGTCCCTCCGCACACCACATGGTGACCACCATGACCTTTGGATTGATCCGGAGGATGGCAAGCGAATGATTGTTGCGGATGATGGCGGTGCACAAGTGAGCTTTGATGAAGGGAATAACTGGAGCTCTTATATGAACCAGCCTACTTCGCAGTTGTATCGCGTGAGCACTGACAATTCATTCCCATATCGTGTATTGGCTGCGCAGCAGGACAATTCAACGCTACGCATCAGGTCAGCTACTTATGGCAGTTACATTACTGAGCAAGACTGGGATGTAACAGCAGGATCCGAGAGTGGCTTTGTAGTGGCTGACCCAACCAACCCGGATATTGTTTATGGTGGTAACTATGGTGGATACTTGTCGAGACTGGATCATCGCACAGGAGAGAACAGGGCTGTTTCCGTTTGGCCCGATAATCCGATGGGTGCCGGTGCTGATGTTTTGAAATATCGTTTCCAGTGGAACTTCCCGATCTTCTTCTCTCCTCATAATCCCAAGCGTTTGTATGCTGCAGGCAATGCCTTGTTCATGACAGAGAATGAAGGTGCCAGCTGGACGCAGATCTCACCTGATCTCACCACAAATGACAAGGCCAAACAGGTTTCCAGTGGTGGTCCTATTACCAAAGACAACACATCCGTAGAATATTACTGTACGATTTTCACTGCAACTGAAAGTGACTTGGAAAAAGATCTGTTGTGGGCAGGTAGTGATGATGGATTGCTTCATGTGAGTCGTGATGGAGGCAAGAACTGGACCAATGTTACCCCTAAGGATGCACCCAAGTGGATCATGTGGAATGTGATCGAAGTAGATCCTTTCAAGAAAGGAGCTGCCTATATCACGGGCACAAGATATAAGCTGGATGACTATGCTCCTTATGTTTACAAGACAGAAGATTACGGACAAACATGGAGACTGATCACAACAGGAATCGATCCTCTGCACTTTACCCGTGTGGTTCGTGCAGATAAAAAACGCCAAGGCCTCCTTTATGCCGGAACAGAATTTGGCATGTACATCAGTTATGATGACGGCGCCAGCTGGCAAAGTTTTCAGTTGAATCTGCCTGTTGTGCCGATCACGGATCTCACCATCAAAAACAACGACCTGATCATCGGAACACAGGGCAGGGCATTGTGGATCATTGATGACTTATCAATGGTTCAGCAGTTGGATCCGGCTATCAAATCAAAATCCTTGTTTGCCTATAAAACCAATTCCGCGTTCAGGATGCCAGCCATGATGAGTCGCTGGGGCATGACTGCTTCTGCTCCCGCCAATGTGGGCATGAACCCTGCAAAAGGTCCAGTACTCAATTTCTATGCTGGTAGTGTTTCAGATTCCAGTACAGGCTCAGTGGCTATTTATGATAAGAATAAAAAATCAATCAGCAGAGTAACCACTGAATCAAAGGCCAATGCGCTAAAATTGAAGAAGGGTAATAATCAGTTTGTGTGGGACATGCAGTATCCTGCTGCTGAGCGTATCGATGATTTGATTCTTTGGAATGGGGTACCGGGAAGTATTACGGCAATCCCAGGAAATTATACGGCAGTGGTGCGCGTAGATAAAGATTCTGTGGAGATTCCTTTCTCCATCTTGGCTGATCCTAACTACCATTGCAGTCAGGCCGATTATGAAGCACAGTTAGATTTTCTTTTACAGGTGCAGGGTAAGTTCAATGAAACCATGAAAGCCATAAAGGATATCCGTGGAGCCAGAACCCAAATGAATGATTTCGTTAGCAAGCAGGGCAAGGACTGCCCCAAAGAAGTGAAGCAGATGGCTGATAGTCTGTCCAAAGCGCTGACTGCCATTGAAGAAAAACTGCATCAGACCAAGGCCAAGAGCGGACAGGATGTATTGAATTTCCCTATTCGTTTGGATGATAAACTGGGTGGAGTATATGACATGGCCAGCAGTGGCAACATGGCACCCAGCAAGCAGGCAAGGGATGTATATGCCGAGCTAGCTATTCAAGTAGACGCAGAGATCAAAGCACTTAAAGGAATTTTAGATAACGGGTTGAAAGCCTTCAACCAATTGGTAAGAGAGAAGGCGCTACCGGTGGTGGTGGTGAAATAAAGACAGGTTGAAGGGGTTGAAGTAGTTGAAGGGGTTGAAGGTATAATCTTCAACTTCTTCAACCTCCTCAACCCCTTCAACTACTTCAACCTTTTACGCTCCTACTTTCCTCACTCCTGTATTTCCGCCTCCATTCAGGGTCATGTCATGAGGCTTGTTGGTTTTCCAGCTACCGCGTGTGAAGTCGGGCACGTCAACGGTTTTGGAACGGTTGACGACTGATTTTTCACTGAGTGGGAAAACAGCACTCCATGCTGCTGCATCGTAAACATCCTGATCCAATGGCAATCCATTGCGCAGACAGTCGATCAGTCTCCAGTCCATGATGAAATCCATACCTCCATGGCCACCAACATTCTTAGCGATGTCACCGATATGCTTTACAATAGGCGGCGTGTATTTGTCCTGCAAATCTTTCAGTTCTTCCGGCTTCAGCCATCCATGTCCCAAAGCGATACGCTCGGGGCCAGGCCATTTTTGAGCGGCACCCTTGGTGCCACTCACCAGGTGGATACGGGAATAGGGACGAATAGTAGAAACATCATGTTGCACCATCAGGGTCTTGCCCAGATCTGAGCGGATGATGGTGGTATTCATGTTACCCCTGTATGTTTTTCCTTGAAACTGCTTGAAAAATTCATCTTTGGCTGCCATTTCATCTGCCAATTTACCTAAGGTGAAATCATTGGAACTCATGCTCACCAGGTGATCGAATTTGTCACCACGGTTGATGTTCATGCACTGTGCGATTGGCCCCAAACCGTGTGTTGGGTAGAGGCTTCCATTGTGTTCAATATTTTCTTTCAATCTCCACATGTCTGCATAGCCTTTCTTATTGAAGAGATAATCCTTACTTAGGTCGTGAATATAGGCGCCTTCAGCATGTACAATTTCTCCAAACATACCATTGCGGGTCATGTTCAAGGTCAGCAGTTCAAAAAAATCATAGCAGCAGTTTTCAAGCATCATCATGTGCTGTTTGGTTTTCTCTGATGTTTCTACCAATTCCCAGCATTCATCTATGGTTTTGGCTGCAGGTACTTCTGAGGCTGCGTGTTTGCCATGTTTCATGGCATATACAGAAATAGGCGTATGCAAATGCCAAGGCGTGGTTACATAGACCAGATCGATATCATTGGATTCGCAGAGTGCTTTCCAACCTTCTTCTCCTGAATAGGCTTTGGCCTTTGGGAGACCTTTTTTAGTGAGGATATTCTGAGCTTTCTCCACGCGATCAGCATATTTATCGCAAAGTGCTTTTATCTCCACTCCTTCAATATAGCTGAGTCTGTCAACTGCTCCGGGTCCTCTCATTCCCAGTCCTACAATGCCCACTCTGACTGTCGGAAGTTTTGGTGCAGCATAACCACACATGTTGAATGCCGCAGTACCGTAAGAACGGTTATCATCATTTGCATTGGATTGGTTGGGTAGGGCAGTGGCAAGGGCACCGGAACCCAGTGCAACATTGCGAAGGAAGGAACGTCTGTTGGTTGACATGATTATTATGTTTAAGAGAATCTGAAGATAACAAAATTTGCATTAGTGAGTATGCCAAAAACAAGTAAATATTGACGATCTAATGTCTAAAGTCTAACTCACAAATTCAACCAATAATTCATTTTAAATACCAATGCCCGGTTCTTGTTCTTCATGAAGGGGTCTGTGAAGTAATTATCACTGTATACGAGAAACAGATCGCTCATCGGTTTGTAACGCCACTGCAACCTGCTGTTGATGTTGAAGTTGTTACGCTGGTTGTTATACTGCAGGAACGTTGTCCAGAATAAGTTGTTCGTGAAATTCACTTCTATTCTTGGGGCAATCAGAAAAAGATTATTTTTCCCATACGGATTGGGGAAGCTGAGTTTCGCTTGCTGAAGGCTCATGCTGAAATTGCCCCAGGGTTGTACGCGAAGTGTTCCGCTCAATTCATATCGAAGTATCCTTCCATTGAAAAACTGTCCTGATTCAAGATCTGCCTTAAAATATAATTTTTTTCTACTATCAGTGTTATAGGTCCACCCTAGTGACGGAGCCACATATCTTCCTGGAGGTATCGGTTTTCCGTCTGTGAAGGAGGTATTGAACAGTAAGTTATTCACATTGTCGTGTATGTGAAAGATCATGTTCGATGTGTTCTTGAAAAAAAGTCGGAATTCAAGATCATGATTTCTTTCGTTCAATCCGCCTTCCAGATTGTACACGAGAAAGTTCTCCAGCCTCACCATGAGTTGATTGAGGGGGCCTTTTTTTGGAAAAAAAGTATAGCTGGTTTCATTGTAGAGCAGATAAAATCCTTTTCTGATGCTGGTGTCCAATAGCGCATCATAATTGTCTACACGATTGACGAAACCCATGTCTGCATAGTAATTGTCTGTAATGCGACCGGCATCGGCTATGAAATTCAATTTTTTGCTGAAATACCCGCCACCAACATTGCTATAGTTTTCAGGAGTTTTGATGGTGGATTTGTATGATTGATGGTGGCCTGTCCAGGCATTCCATCGTCCCGACTGATCGATGAAATTGTATTCCATACCGGCATTCCGTCCATATTGATCCATCGGATCTTTTATTTTGTTGTTGCGATCCTCAATCCCTTGCCGGTTTAAAAAATATCCTTTCAGGATCGATCTTTTTTGAACCTGTTGGTTGAAGCTGAAGGCAGTATAGTTTTGGGAAACTGTTTCTTCAGTTGCTCTGGTCTGCATGTTCATCAAACCAATCCTTGTCTTTTTGCTGATGTTCCCACTGATCCTTGCACCTGCAAGAATAGGAATTCTGTTGCCAAATTTGTCTAGGCCAATTGTTCTGGAATAGAAAGGTCTGATGGGAGGAATACCAAAACTTGCAAATAGGTCGCTATTCTCCAGGAAAAAAGTTCTGCGTTCTGGAAAGAAAATATCGAATCTCGTCAGATTGGTCACCTGTCTGTCCACTTCCACCTGTGAAAAATCAGGATTGATCGTCAGGTCAAGATTGAGAGAAGATGTCAATGCCACTTTCGCATCAAAGCCACCATTTAATTTTCCGTTTGAAGCAACATTATTTTCCCGATCGGCACTGAAAGAACCGGTCATATAAGGGATCAATGAGATATTGGATTTGGGGGCTACTGGAGCTTTATCCCAAACGATGGCTCCAGAATATCCAAAATCAAAAAAGTTGAAATTCAATGGCATATCCGTCCAGGTAGAATATTCATTATTTTTCAGGTCTGCCCTTAGAATATTGAATCCCCATTTGCTGTTTCCTTCCTTGAATCGCAGGGTGCTGAAGGGAATGGCGATTTCTGCGATCCAGTGATCCTGATGTCTGCTCGTTGCTGAATACCATTTGTTATCCCAGCTATAACTCATTTCATCATCTGATTGCCCCACATTCACAAGGTCTTCTGTCTGAACATTATAAGGTGTAATGGAAAAGATGAATCCATTGGTTCTTTGGTTCACAGGGTCTATAGCGATTGAAACAGCATCACTTTCGTAAATGCCCTGATCTCGTTTCAGGGTCTGGGCAATGTAAAAACTGGTATCAAATGCTTTGATGCCAAAATAAACAAACTGTTGATCGTAAGTAACCTTTACAATGGTTTTGCGTTTAGGGCGACCTTCATCGTTGGGCCACTTCATGAAAAAGTCTTTTGCTTCGCCGGCTTCTGACCAGCTGCTTTCATCCAAAACTCCATCAATCTTAATCTGAGAAACAGCTTTCTTCACCTGAACCTGAAATTGATCCTGGAACAACATGCCATTCTGCCCCATCGCTTTTGATGCAGCAAAAGAGCACAAAAAAAGAATGGCAGATTTGAGGGGAGTCATTGTCATTTGTTGATTGCGAGTGCAAATTTCGGGTATTCAAATGGGATTTTGTTATTTTGGGCCATGCTCTATCGCTTCGCTTATGTTTTGATGTGGGTCACCTTCAGGATTTTTTTCCGTAGGATTGATGTAGTAGGATTGGAAAAACTGCCCAAGGGCAAGCCTGTGATTCTGATTGCCAATCATCCTGCCTCCTTTTTGGATGCCATGGTACTGGCTGTTTTTCTCAGGAGATCGCTGCATTTTTATGTACGGGGAGATATATTTTCTCATCCTCTTGCCTATCGCATCCTCACTATTTTACACATGATCCCGATCTATAGTAAGGAGCATGGTGAGGGTATTCTGGAAAAAAATAAAAGAACATTTGACAGAGGAAGGCAGCTTCTGTCAAAAGGGAAGATGCTCCTGGTCTTTCCGGAAGGATTCAGCCGCCACTCTAAAGAATTGGTCCCCCTGAAAAAGGGTGCGGCAAGAGTGGCTCTTCAAACGGCTTTTGGTGAGGGACAAACAATAGACTTGCATATTCAAGCAATTGCCATCAATTATTCCTGGCATGGAAGGGGCGCAAGTCTTTTTATCAGGGTTGGAGAGCACATGAACATTCTTCATCTTCAGGAGAGATATATTTCTGCTCCTCCTCAAGCCATCAATGTGTTGACTGCTGAAATGCAGGAGTTATTCCATCGCAATGTCATACACATCCAAGAAGGGAAAAGAACTGAACTTGCAGAAGAATTGATACGGATGCATTACCGTAATCCTGGGTTCAAAGCCATTGATTTTTTCGATGATGCCAACCTGTTTTGCCAGCATGTAACGAACCTCAATGAACAGCTATATCATGAACATCTCGGATTGATGGATAAGTACCAGAAGATACTCGTGAGATGGAGAACGAATGACAGAAGAATTGCTTCTTCCCATCCGAGTATCCAAAATCTTGTTCTGCTTTTCTTGCTTCTTCCTTTTTTTCTGGTAGGCTTTTTGATCTGGGTCATTCCCGGTTCACTTTCGAAATGGATCACGGATAAAACGGTTACTAGAATCGATTTCTATACCAGTGTATATACAGGTGTATTAGGGGTAATAGGTCTTTTGTGCTGCATTGGATTAAGCATATTGGGATGGAAGTTCTACCACTGGCCCGGTTTGCTTGTTGCCTGGTCAGCGCCCTTTTATGCTTATCTGGCTTTGTGGTGGATTGATTTATTTAAAAGAGAGGTTGCCCACTTGCGTTATCGGGAATTGGAAGCAGTAGATGAATACCTGGCAAATGAACTTAGCCGGATGCGGAAAAAGTTAGTCTTTCAATAGATCCGGTCGTCTTTCTGCTGTTCGCTTCAATGCCTGCTCATGACGCCACTCCTCAATCTTTTTGTGGTTTCCGCTCATCAGCACCTCGGGTACTTTCAAGCCCCTGAAGTCCTCAGGTCTGGTATATACAGGCGGCGCCAATAAATCATCCTGAAAGGAATCAAAAAGCGCAGAGGTCTCATCATTCAATACCCCCGGTATCAATCGGCCTATGGCATCCACCATAACCGCTGCACCCAGCTCTCCTCCACTCATCACGAAATCGCCGATGGATATTTCCAATGTAATAAAATGATCCCTCACCCTCTGGTCAATCCCTTTATAATGTCCGCAAATAAATAGCAGGTTATTTTTTAAGGAGAGGTTGTTTGCCATACCCTGATCAAAAGTTTTACCATCCGGAGTAAGGTAGATAATCTCATCAAATTGATGAAGTCCATTCAACTCTTCGATGGCATTGACCAGAGGCTCACACATCATGACCATGCCGGCACCACCCCCAAACTGATAGTCGTCTACCATGCCATATTCATTCACTGCCCATTTCCGGAGGTGATGGACCGTCACCGTGAGCAAACCTTTATCAGCAGCCCTTTTCATGATGGAATGTGAAAAGGGGCTCTCCAAAAGCTCCGGCACAACTGATATGATATGAATATTCATTTCCTAATTCCTAGTTCCTAACCCCCAATGTAATCATCCAAATCTCTTCTTTCTTTCTTCGTAGGCCTTCCTATCTTGGACAATCGTTTGCCTGAATGAAAACTCGCCGCCTGATAAGCGATCCTCTCTTTTTCTTCAGGCGGAGTGAGGTCTGCATAGTTTTTGATGGCTTCACTGAAGGCAACCCGGTTGGTGAGCAGTCCCGTTACCTTGATCACCCATTTTTTTTCATCTGTTTTAACCTCGTACTCATCCTCCAGTTTCACTACTCTCGATGCTTTTACCGCATCACCCATGATTTTCACTCTGCCTTTATCACATGCCAAGGCTGCTGCGCTTCTGGTTTTGAAGAGGCGGATCGACCACAAATATTTGTCTATGCGGAGTTTTTCCTTTTCCATTCTTCACTTTAGGCTTCTGTTTACAAAATTAACCATTTGACTATAAACGAAGTTTCCTAATTTGAAACTTCAACCCATACAGATGAAAAATATATCCCATCAAGTATTAGCAATTTTTATTTTTGTTTTAGTAGGCAACTCAATATTCGCACAATCGAAGTTACAGTGGACCGATGATGGATTGGCTTTGGTACGACTGAAAAAAAACGCCTTGGTTGAAGAGTCGCTTGAAACAGGTACTGACAGGAAAACACTGATCTCCGAGCAGGAATTCGGACAAACAGATGTTTTTAAGGATATGGATGATTTTGTCTGGCACTCAGCTTCCTCCCAGTTGCTTGTATTTCATCATACAGCTAGAGTATGGCGGTACAATACAAAAGGGGATTATCAGGTCTTTAACTTTAAGTTGAAAAAATGGTTTCAGCTTGGTAAGGGGTTGCCGTCACAATCACTCATGTTTGCCAAGATTTCTCCCGATGGGAAGCAGGTTGCCTATGTATCACAGTACAACATATATGTGGAAGACATTGTCACCGGCAAACGCAAAGCCATTACCCAGAATGGAAACAGGCGATTGATCAATGGTACTTTCGACTGGGTATATGAAGAGGAGTTTGCCTGCAGAGACGGTTTCCGATGGAGTCCTGATGGCAAAAAGATCGCTTTCTGGCAGGTGAATGCAGAGGGTACAAAGGATTTTATGATGATCGACAACACATCAGATATTTATTCAAAACCTATACCTGTTGAATATCCCAAAGTAGGTGAATCCCCCTCTGCTGTTCGTATTGGAGTGGCGGATGTTGCCACTTCACAATTGAAATGGATGAATATCCCGGGGGATTCCAGACAACATTATTTACCAAGAATGGAATGGGCTGGTAATCAGGAATTGATCGTGCAACAGCTGAACCGCAAGCAAAATCAAAGTATCCTGCACATGGCCAATGCCAGCAATGGCTCATCATATGTTGTGTATAGTGAATCCGATCAGGCCTGGATAGATATCTTGCCATCAGTAGATGATGATTATCAGTATGGAGGTTGGGATTGGTTGAACAAAGGGCAATCATTCTTGTGGATGTCTGAAAAAGATGGATGGCGTCATTTGTATAATGTCAGTAGGAATGGTAAGGAAGAGTTCCTGATCACCAAAGGAAATTTTGATGTGATTGAAATAGCTGTTGTTCGTGAATCTGAGGGGTATGTATATTTCTATGCTTCGCCAGAAAATGCCACCCAAAAATATTTGTACCGATCCAGATTGAATGGGGAAGGTATGCCGGAGAGACTCACACCAGCAGATCAGCCGGGAACACATTCTTATACCCTATCACCTTCAGCCGATCTTGCCCTTCACAGTTTTTCCAGCCATCGGGTTCCTTTTGTGACAGAAACTATTTTTTTGAGTACGCATCTTGACAAGCAAGGAAAAAGTAAAGTGTCTGAAAATATCGCACAGGCCAATACGCGAACTTCTCCCTTAGAGTTCTTCAGGGTAAAAACAGAGGACGGCGTAGAGATGGATGGTTGGATGGTCAAGCCAGAAAATTTTGATCCAACAAAGAAGTATCCAATTGTCTTTTTTGTATATACAGAACCTGCAGGGGCCAATGTGATCGATCGATACGGAGTGGGAAGAAATCGTCTTTATGTTGGAGACATGCGAAAGGATGGATATGTCTATGTATCCATTGATAACCGCGGTACTCCAGCTCCCAAGGGAAGAGAATGGAGAAAATCAATTTACCGAAAGATCGGGATTGTCAATATCGATGATCAGGCCAAGGCAGCCAAAGAAGTGTTCAAAATGGGATTCATTGATACCAGCAGAGTGGCTGTGTGGGGATGGAGTGGAGGAGGATCTGCCACACTCAACCTATTGTTCCGTTATCCGGAAATATACAAGACTGGAATTTCGATTGCGGCAGTTGCCAATCAGCTTACGTACGATAATATTTATCAGGAGCGATACATGGGATTGCCCCAGGAAAATCGTGAAGATTTCATCAAAGGATCGCCAATGACCCATGCCAAAAATCTAAAGGGGAATCTCTTGTATATCCACGGTACAGGGGATGATAACGTGCACTATCAAAATGCTGAGATATTGCAGAATGAGTTGATCAAATATAACAGGCAGTTTCAGTTCATGTCTTACCCTAACCGCAGTCATGGTATTTCAGAAGGCGAGGGAACGACAAAACATCTTTCAACACTCTACACGCAATACCTGAAGCAGCATTGTCCTCCGGGAGGGAGGTGATTTAGTTGAAGGGGTTGAAGTAGTTGAGGAGGTTGAAGTTTTATAAAATTTCTTCAACCGCTTCAACCCCTTCAACTACTTCAACCCCTTCAACTACTTCAACCTTTCTCCGCAAAGTATTCATGAAAGAACGGTATCGTCTCAATACCCTTGTAGAAATTGAAAATGTCATATTTCTCATTCGGAGAATGTAGATTATCGCTGTCCAATCCAAAGCCCATGAAGACAATCTTAATGCCCAGTTCTTTTTCGAATAGTGAACAAATTGGTATGCTGCCACCGCCTCTCACAGGAACAGGAGATTTTCCAAAAGTAGTTTCAATGGCTTTGGCTGCTGCCTTGTAAGCCTTTGAATCAATCGGAGTGAGATACGGTTCCCCGCCATGATGTTCTGTTACTTTTACCGTTACACTTGCAGGAGCAATTTTTTTGAAATGATCCAACAGCAAGGCAGTGATCTTTTCAGAAGATTGGTTGGGGACCAGCCTCGCAGAAATTTTTGCTGATGCTTTTGATGGCAAAACTGTTTTTGAGCCCTCCCCGGTATACCCTCCCCAGATGCCGTTCACTTCAAGCGTTGGTCTAATACCTGTTCTTTCGTTGGTGGTATAGCCAGCCTCACCGTGTACATCTGCAATTCCGAGATCATTTTTGTATTCATCAAGGTTGAAAGGTGCCTGGGCCATGAGTGCTCTTTCCTCATTTGTTGCTTCAAGCACATCATCATAGAATCCTGGAATGGTGATCCTGTTTTGTTCATCATGACAGGAGGCGATCATTTTTGACAGTATGGTTGCCGGGTTGGCTACCGCACCCCCATAAACACCACTGTGCAGATCACGATTTGGGCCTGTTACTTCCACTTCTATGTAGCTTAATCCCCTAACTCCGGTATCAATTGATGGAGTGTCCATGCTGATCATTGCCGTATCACTAATGAGAATCACATCAGCTGCAAGCAATGATTTGTTTTCTATCACAAATTTGGCAAGGTTCAAAGAACCGATTTCTTCTTCACCTTCTATGCAGAATTTAATATTCGTTTTGAGGGTATTGGTTTTGACCATGATCTCAAGCGCTTTGACATGCATGTAGAACTGTCCTTTGTCGTCACATGCCCCCCTGGCAAATATTTTACCATCTTTGATCACCGGATCAAAGGGCCCACTATGCCAGAGTCCCAAAGGATCTGCCGGCTGCACATCATAGTGGCCATAAACCAGCACGGTTGGCAGTGAGGGATCTATAATTTTTTCACCATAAACTATAGGATGACCATTGGTATTGAATATTTCCGCTCTGTCTGCACCGGCATCTAATAAGGATTGCTGAACTGCATTTGCACATTTCACCATGTCTTCGGTGTGTTCTGTTCTTGCACTTATTGAAGGAATGCGCAACAATTCGAGCAGTTCATTTAAGAAGCGTTGTTCATGCTGCTTGATATAGTCTTTGATCAGAGATTGTGTCATATATACACATTTGTTTTTTTAAAAATATAAACTAAAAATTTTTCCATTTCAAAAGCATCCCTATATTTGATGCACGATTGCGTGTCATATGTCAGCCTTTGTAAAATCGTCTGCTTGCAGATGGTAAATTGCAGAGGCTGATTTTTTTTATCTGCGTGCCAATAAAAGGTTGTTTTCTACCTGCTTCCAATTTACAATATTGAACCAATTGGAAACATATTCAGCTCTTCTGTTCTGGTACTTTAAATAATAAGCGTGTTCCCACACATCCAGTCCCAACACTGGTGTTCCTTTGATAGGAGAGATGTCCATCAAAGGATTGTCCTGATTAGGGGTTGAGCCGATCTGTAAGGATTTTTTTTCATCAACATAAAGCCAGGCCCATCCGCTTCCAAACCTTGTCATGGCTGCTTCTGAAAGTTTATTTTTAAAATTCTCATAACTGCTGAAGCTACCAATGATGGCTTCCTTCAGCATGCCGTCATGTAGTGAGCTACCTGCAGGCTGCATGCATTTCCAGAACAACTCATGGTTATAATGACCACCGCCATTGTTCCTGATTTTTGCAGAAAATGTTGAAATATTCCGCATCAGGTTCTCCAGCGATTTGTTCTCTTTTACTTCAGCTGCCATGGCATCATTCAGGTTCTTAGTATAGGCAGCTGCGTGTTTGGTATGGTGTATCTCCATGGTCATACTATCTATCATTGGTTCTAAAGCACCGTATGCATATGGCAATGGTGATTGCAGAAATGGCAGGGGCTGGTTCTGGTAAGAAAAGGCAGAAAGCCCATTGACAAGGCTCAATGCCATGGTTCCTTTCATTCCCGTTGCGATGAATTTTCTTCTGCTGTTGGTTGATGCCATCTTGATGATTTTTAAAGTGAAGGTTTCTTTTGTAATTGGGATTTCATTTTTCTGAATAACCGGAAATAGAATTCATTGTTGAACAGTTGAGAGTCGTTCATGGCTTTATACACCAAAAACAATCCTACTGGCAATAAAGTTAAGCTGGCCAGCCATATTCCTACGAAAGGCGACATTACTTCTTGTCTTGCAAACTTTTCACCAAACATATTCAACAGATGATACACCAGGAAGAAACCTACTGCTACCACCAGCGGCATACCCAATCCACCTTTTCTGATGATGGATCCCAGTGGTGCGCCAATAATGAACAAAACAACGCAGGCGAAAGATAAAGCGAATTTCTTATGCCATTCCACAAGGAATAATCGTTGTTCAAGTCTTCGTTGTTTGTGATCTGCAGCCACCAGATCCAGACTGCTTTTCAACAGGTTCAATTTATCTGCGGCTTTGTTGAAGGTGATGTTTACTGCAGAGTCAGGTATAAGGTCTGCATAGGATTTGGCTTTCGTTTTAATCGCCGGCTTACCCTGCTTCCAGCCTTTTTCAAAATACTTACCATACAGAAAATAGCTGCTCACTTCTTTCTCCATTCGGGTATCCTCAATTTTTCTGATTTCTTTTTCAATTGAATCTGATGATTTTTTCAATTGTTTCACATTCAGCATTTGATAGGATCCCTTGAACATGCTATCAGGAGTTTTAAGCACATCAAAACTGCTCAGGTCAAAAACCTTTTTGTATTTATTGAATCCAAGTCGGTAATAATCGGTTTCAATGGTATTATATGGACCCTTCTCCTGGTAACGCCAACCATTTTCAAGATCAAATTCCAGAAATTTTTTATCGTCGCTTACCTTCATCTTCCCGCTTTCTGCAATGATGATGTTGTCTTGCAGGGAGTATTGGTTCTCATAAATGATGACATTGCGAATAGTGGCACCATCCGCATCTTTTTTTCCAACTTTGATTGCATACCCGGGGATTTTGTCATAAAAGATGCCTTCCTTGATGTCGAATGCCGGTTTGGCAACACGAATATCATAGAGCATGGTGGTAAACTTGAGGTTAGCAACCGGCAGAATGTAGTTTGAGATCAAAAAAGCAAAAACCCCGATAACAACAGATGTTAGCAACAAAGGGCGCATGAAACGCAGCAAAGAGATGCCTGCTGATTTAATGGCGACCAGCTCAAAACTTTCTCCCAGATTGCCAAAGGTCATGATGGAAGAGATCAGAATGGAAATGGGCAAAGCATAAGTGATGACGGTTACGCTCACATAACCGGTCAGCTCCACGATGCTGAAGAATTCAAGCCCTTTGCCTACAAGATCATCAATGTATTTCCAGAAAAACTGCATCACCAGTACAAAGACGGTGATGAAGAAGGTTGCAACAAAAGGTCCTATAAAGGCCTTTAAGATGAGTTTATCAAGCTTTTTAAACATGATCAATTTCCCAGCCTGTGGAAGAGGTCATGGACCTGTACATCCCAGAGCCTGGTCTGGTCAGCAATGTCGCGTTTTTCTGCAAAGTCCTTTATGATCAGTATGGTTTGGCTGCTTACTTCTGATTTCTCAATTTTGAATTCAAAAAATTCGTTGCTGGCTGCATAGGTCCAACGGTAGCGGATGAAACTGTTTTCTTCAGCTTCCAGCAGTTCAGCCTTTTCTGTGGTGCCATTCCAGCTGAAGCTGAAAATATTATCCCTCTCATCTACCCTGTCTGCAAACCATTCCTGCAATCCCGCAGGTGTGGAAAGAAACTCATAAAGGATGCTGGGGGAGCACCTTACGGGATATTCTATTGAAAACAATTGTTTTGCCATGTTGATTCAGTGTTTTCCTTTTATCATTCTATTCGTCCTCACCTTGCAATGATAGAAAAATATCGCTATTGAAAAAATATAATTTGGTCTTTATTTCCACTTTTTATCCGGTATTTTCCCCAAGAAACCATGTTGTTTTCACCATATTGATTTTCAATGGTTTAATAACAGTCTAATCTGTAGTTTGTTTCAAATGGGGGGCATTTAACAATATTTTCGCATATCTGTCGTTTTTATTGGGTATCAATCCGCCCTAAAGAAACAAAAATCCAGTACCATGAGCATGCGCCAATTGCGTATAGGGAAGTCAATCACCCTGCGCGAATCACCCAGTCTTGAAAAATATCTGCAAGACATCAGCAAAGTAGGCATGATCAATGCAGAAGAAGAAATTGAATTAGCACAACGCATCAGAAAAGGCGATCAGTCAGCTCTGGAAAAGCTTACCAAAGCCAACTTGAGATTTGTCGTTTCAGTAGCAAAACAATATCAGCACCAAGGGCTGTCTCTTTCCGATCTTATCAATGAAGGGAACATGGGACTGATCAGAGCAGCTTCAAGATTTGACGAAACAAAAGGTTTTCGCTTCATTTCCTATGCTGTTTGGTGGATCAGACAAAGCATCCTCCAGGCATTGGCGGATCAGTCGCGCATCGTTCGTGTGCCGCTTAATCGTGTAGGTGTTCGAAACAAATTGGCAAAAGCGGCACAGCAACTTGAGCAAACATTTGAGCGAGAGCCAACCGCAGAAGAATTGTCAGAATTCCTGGAGATGGACCTCGATGAAGTATCCTCAACCATCAGCCTTTCCAACAGACACGTCAGTATAGACTCTCCTCTTGATGAAGACGGAGAAGGCAGTATGATAGACATCATGGAAAATAAGGATGCAGAACCAACAGATCAGCAATCCAACATTGATTCCATGCATTATGAAATCGAGCTGGCGCTGGGAAGTCTGCCAGAGAAACAGCAAGAGGTGTTGCGACGTTTATACGGTATTGGAATGGATCGTCCGATGGGTATGGAAGACATTGGAGAGGAATTCAACCTTACCCGTGAGCGTGTCCGCCAGATCAGGGATAAAGCCCTGTCAACCCTGCGCTATCATGCCAATGCCATGCGGTTGAGGACATTTCTGTAATAGGGAGATGGGAATTAGGAAACAATGCCTAACATCTAAGGTCTAATGTCTAAATACTTAACTTTGCCGCCCAAGCAAAGTTTTTTTTATGTTCGAAAATCTCAGTGAACGGATAGCCTCGGCCTTCAAGCAGATCAAGGGAGAAGGAAGGATAACCGATCTTAACATTGCCAATACCATCAAGGATATCCGCAAAGCCTTGCTCGATGCGGACGTCAATTTCAAAATAGCCAAAGAATTTACCGACAAGGTAAAAGAAAAAGCGATCGGACAAAAAGTGCTCACAGCGGTGAGTCCTGGTCAGCTCATGATCAAGATCGTGCAAGATGAGCTGACTGAACTGATGGGTGGGCAGGCGAGTGGTCTTGATGTCAGCGGAAATCCGGCCATCATTCTGATTGCAGGATTGCAGGGTTCCGGTAAAACAACTTTCAGCGGCAAACTTGCCAATCATCTAAAATCAAAAGGAAAATCACCGCTCCTTGTGGCAGGCGATGTGTACCGACCAGCGGCAGTAGATCAATTGAAAGTATTAGGCAGTCAGATTGGTGTTGAAGTTTATGCAGAGCCCGAGAACAAGGACCCCAGGGCAATTGCAGAAAATGCACTCAAACAAGCCAAAGCCACCAACAAGAATGTTCTGATCGTGGATACAGCCGGTCGTCTGGCTATCGATGAGGCAATGATGAATGAGGTAGCCGGACTCAAATCTGCCCTTCAACCCAAGGAGATCCTCTTTGTAGTGGACTCCATGACGGGTCAGGATGCAGTGAACACTGCAAAAGCATTTGATGAAAGGCTCGATTTCACAGGTGTGGTGCTCACTAAACTGGATGGTGATACAAGAGGGGGTGCCGCATTGTCCATCAAATACACCGTTCAAAAACCCATCAAGTTCGTTAGCTCCGGTGAAAAAATGGAAACACTGGATGTGTTTTATCCCGATAGGATGGCACAGCGGATACTGGGTATGGGTGATATCGCTTCACTTGTAGAGAAGGCACAGGCCCAGTTTGATGAGGAACAGGCGAAAAAGCTGGAAAAGAAAATCAGAAAAAATCAGTTCGACTTTCAGGATTTTCTCGATCAGTTGCAGCAAATCAAAAAAATGGGCAACCTGAAAGACCTGATGGGCATGATTCCGGGTATGGGTAAGGCCGTCAAGGATATTGACATCAGTGATGATTCCTTCAAAGGAGTGGAATCCATCATCAGCTCCATGACACCCTTTGAAAGATCAAATCCCGATAGCATAGATATGAGCAGGAAAAAAAGAATTGCCAAGGGCTGCGGGAGGGATATGAATGAGATAAATCAGTTCTTCAAGCAGTTCGAACAAATGAAACAAATGATGAAAGGGATGGCCAATATGCCTGCTATGCCCAAATTCAGGCGATAGCCCCTGCCTGGCGACTGGCAGATCTCGTCCTTTTTTTGTTTATTTCCCCATATTCCATTAATTTTGCCCTCCCAATAAAACACTATTTTTTAACCACCCACTAAAAATTTTTATTTTTTATGGCTGTAAAGATCAGACTCCAGCGTCACGGGAGCAAAAAGCGTCCATTTTACTTTATCGTAGTTGCCGACGCACGTGCGCCAAGAGATGGTAAGTTCATCCAAAAGATCGGAACGTACAATCCACTCACTCATCCTGCCACAGTATTGATCGATCGTCAGAAAGCCCTTGAATGGCTGAACAACGGTGCTCAACCCACCGACACTGTTCGCAAGATCCTTTCCACCAAAGGAGTTCTTTACCTAAAGCATCTGCTTCGTGGAGTAGGACTTGGTTTGTTTGATGAGGCTACTGCAATGAATAAATTTGAATCCTGGTATCAGGATCAGGAATCCAAATTCAAGGCCCGTCAGGAGGCAGCTGCCCGTGAGCGCCGCGAAAGGCGTCGCCAGGCTCAGCAAAGACCTGCTCGTCCAGCAGCTCCTGTAGCCGACAGCGAAGCCCCTGCAGCTGAATAATCAGAAACGCATAAACAAAAAGCCTCGTTCAAACGGGGCTTTTTCATGTATGGAAAATTACCAGAACATAGGAAAATTTGTTTCCACCTTTGGTATCAAAGGGGAGCTTGTTTTGGAACATCAACTCGGAGAGGATGCTGGCTTTGAAAACATCAAGGCCCTCTTCATTGAGGAAGGAAATGGGAAGTTCATCCCCTATTTTTTAATATCCAGTAAGATCAAAAAGGAAGGTGAAGTGCTGCTGATGCTTGAGGGTATATCCACCCCGGAAAAAGCAAAACTTTTTGTTAGAAAAAAAGTATGGCTGACCGAGCAGGATGTGAAAAAAACGGCTGGGGCAACTTCACCAATCGGATGGCTGGGATATGAAGTATTTGATGGCAAAAAATCACTTGGTAAAGTATTGGAAGTGATTGAACAACCTGCACAGATATTGCTTCGACTGGAGATCAATGACAAAGAGGTTCTGATTCCCCTCAATGAAAGTACCCTCCAGAAAATCGATATCAAAAAACAGCAGATCCGGGTCAATTTGCCCGATGGACTCCTGGATATTTATTTAACTTGAGGATGATCATCCTCAGATGCTGATGCACCAAACCTATATTGCTCATTTCGACCTGGATGCTTTTTTTGTTTCGGTAGAAAGGATTCTGGATCCCTCTCTCGAAGGGAAAGCCTTAATCCTGGGTGGCTCCAGAGAAAGAGGGGTGGTTAGCACCTGCAGCTATGAAGCCAGAAAATTTGGAGTACGATCTGCCATGCCCATGGCCAGAGCAGTTTCGCTTTGTCCGCATGCCATTGTGATGAAAGGTTCACGAGGACAATACGGTAAATTTTCACAATGGGTCACGGATATCATTGCAGCAAAGGCTCCTCTTTTTGAAAAAGCTTCCATTGATGAATTTTATGTAGATCTGACCGGAATGGATCGATTCTTTGATCCCTTGCAATGGACAATAGATCTGCGGACCGAGATCATGGAAAAGACCAGGCTCCCAATTTCGTTTGGACTAGCATCCAACAAGATGGTGGCTAAAATGGCAACCAATGCAGCAAAACCCAATGGTTATTTACAGGTTATGCCGGGGAAGGAGAAAGAATTTCTCGCACCCTTCCCGGTTGGCGATATTCCTGGTGTAGGTGAACACACGTTAAAATCATTGAATAGTCTCGGTATCCTCTCCATAGAAGATCTTTCCAGTTATCCTGTAAATCTTCTTGAACAATATTTTGGAAAATATGGTGAAGTATTATCCAGGAAAGCAATTGGTGATTATGAAGGATCTGTGCATACAGATCATGAATCCAAATCCATATCTACAGAGCATACTTTTTTTGAGAATACGGGAGATGTTGATTTTTTGCTCAATGAACTGAAACGGATGACTGAAAAAATTGGGCATGAGTTAAGGGGCGAGAAGCGAATGACAAGATGTGTGGCAGTCAAAATACGATATCCGGATTTTCAAACCCATACCCGTCAGCTTTCCATTCAGCCTACCTCTTTTGACGATGAGATCATCAAAGTGGTTCGAGAATTATTTCATCAGCTGTACGACGGTAAAACACCGCTACGTCTGATTGGCGTGAGGTTCAGTGAACTTATTGAGCAACATCTGCAGACAGATCTCTTTCAGAATAAACTCAAGAAAGATCGTTTGTATCAGGCTATTGATGTGGTTAAAAAACGGTTTGGCAAAGGTTCAGTTGGTAGGGGTTGAATACTTGTGAAATAAAAACACCTACTAGTTTTAGTCGGATACCATAAAAATCAGTTAATTACATAAAATAATTTTATGGGTCTTCGACTGGGTGATGATGTGCCGGATTTTACAGCAGCGTCTACGGAAGGAAAGCTTTCCTTGTATGAGTATTTGGGTTCCAGTTGGGGTATTATTTTTTCACATCCTGGAGCATTCACTCCCGTTTGTACTACAGAATTAGGACAGGTGGCTAAACTAAAAGAGGAATTTGACAAAAGAGATGTCAAAGTGATTGGGCTCACTACTGATAAATTGTCACAGATCATCGAATGGGTTAAAGATATCAATGAAACACAGGGCTGTACAGTTAATTTTCCAATTGTTGCTGACTCGGATTATGCCATATCTTCCATGTATGGAATGATCCACCCCAAAGCTTCAACAACCTTTACAGTAAGATCATTGTACATCATTGCCCCCAACAGGGAAGTTAAATTGGAAATAACCTATCCCGCTTCAGTTGGACGAAATTTTGATGAGATCATCAGAGCCCTGGACGGATTAAAGCTCAATGCCGAACATGGATTGGCAACCCCTGCCAACTGGAAGCAGGGTGAAGATGTGATTGTAATGCCAACCACCAAAACCGAAGATGCGATCAACAAATTTCCAAAAGGCGTTACGGTGATCAAGCCTTATTTGAGATACACACCACAGCCCGAATAACGTTATCTTTGCGGAATGTCTAGCCCAAGCAAGCCAAACATTCGCAATTTCAGCAAGGAAGAGATCGGGGAGTACCTTGAATCGATTGGAGAAAAAAAATTCCGTACCCAGCAGGTTTGGGAATGGCTTTGGCAAAAACATGCCTTCGATTTCCAGTCTATGTCCAATCTCTCCAAAGAACTCAGGGCAAAACTGGAAGAAAAATTCAGCTTTCCCTCTCTATCTGTAAGTGTTACCCAATACAGCGAAGACGGAACAGTTAAGTCGCGGTTCAAAACGCATGAAGGACATGCTGTTGAGGGAGTACTGATACCCACCGAAGAAAGGCTTACCGCATGCGTGTCGTCACAGATTGGCTGCAGCCTTAGCTGTAAATTCTGTGCAACAGGCTATCTGGACAAAAAGCGCAATCTCACGTTTGATGAAATCTATGATGAAGTGGTGCTGATCAACCAGCAAGCCATGAAGTTGCATGATAAAAAGCTGACCAATATTGTTTTCATGGGGATGGGGGAACCCTTGCTCAATTACAAACAGTTGTTAAAAGCAGTGGAACGCATCAGTGCAGAGGATGGTATGGCCATGAGCCCCAGGAGGATCACGGTTTCTACGGCTGGTGTATCCAAGATGATCAGACAGCTCGGCGACGATCAGGTTCGTTTCAAACTAGCCCTCTCGTTGCATGCGGCCAATGACCGCAAACGCAATGAGATCATGCCCATCAATGAAACGAATAACCTGAAGTCGCTAATAGACGCACTGAATTATTTTTACAAACAGACCAAGAATGAGATCACCCTGGAATATATTCTATTTGATCAATTCAATGACTCATTGGAAGACGCAGCTGAGCTGGTAAAAGTGTATCGTCAGGTTCCTGCCGATCTGGTCAACATTATTGAATACAATCCCATTGATTTTGCTCGCTTCAAAAAGCCATCACCTGAAAAGACGGAAGAGTTCATGAATTATCTTGAGAAGAATAGGGTGAACGCAAGATTGAGAAGAAGCCGAGGGAAAGATATTGATGCTGCATGCGGCCAACTCGCCAATAAATAAATCCCATCTCCCAATTCCTAACTCCTAATTCCTAGTCATGAAAAGAACCGATAACTTCTCAAAATTCGCAGCAAAGAAAAAGAACAGTGCTGTTAAGGAAGCCTTCCGTCAGGAAAAAAAGAAGTGGAAGAAAGAGCGTTCAGAGTCAATTGAAAAGAAGAAAATTGAAAAAAGGGCATCCATTGGCATCAACAAAGTGAAAGGTCAGGAAGCAGCTCCAGTCACATTGCGCAAGCAAGACAAAACCATGCCCCTGAATAAATATGTCGCCCACTGCGGTATTTGTTCAAGGAGAGATGCAGTTGCTCTGATCAAAGAAGGCAAACTCAAAGTGAATGACGAAGTGATCCTGGAGCCAGGATTCAAAGTTGCTCCAGAAGATATCGTTCATTTTTCCGGCAAAAAGATTTTCCCGGAAAAAAACCTGGTCTATATTCTGCTCAACAAGCCAAAAGATTATATCACCACTCTCGATGATCCGGAAGGCAGAAAAACGGTTTTGGATTTATTGAAGGGTGCAACAAATGAAAGAGTATTTCCGGTGGGTCGTTTGGATCGTAATACCACAGGAGTTCTGTTGTTGACGAATGATGGGGACATGACACAGAAACTATCCCATCCCTCCCATGAAGTGAGAAAGATCTATGAAGTGAAACTGGACAAGCCTCTTGGAAAACTTGATTTTGAAAAGATTTTGCAGGGACTCAATCTGGAAGATGGGTTTGTAAGGGCGGATGCATTGGCCTATTCTGATCCCAAGGATAAATCTGTTGTGGGAATTGAATTACATTCCGGTAGAAACAGGATTGTACGTCGGATGTTTGAATACCTCGGTTATGATGTTCGCAATCTAGATAGGGTCATGTTCGGCAATCTAACCAAGAAAAATGTAGAGCGCGGCAAATGGAGATTCCTCAATGAAAAAGAGATCAGACTGCTCAAGTTTATGAACAGTTCCTTTGTTAAAAAGCCTGCAGGTGGATGGGCGGAGGATGAGGATGATGACCAGGCAACTGAAAGCAAGCCAGTTCGAAGCAAGACCATCAAATCCGAAAAGCGCAGTAACAAGTCGCTGAGCATTGGTACCGGCAAAACCAGGACTGGCGTTGGGCGGCCTGAAAAATCGATTGCCACCGCCAGCAAGGCTGTGGCCAAGCCTGTCAGATCCATTGGTGGCAGAACTATAGCAAAGCCAGTCAAAACTGTTGAAAAACAGGAAGTCGTTCTGAAAAAATGGGAAGAAAAGCTCAATGCGCCTTCTTCACAGCCCTCTGAAAACGTTCCAACCCATCGCAAAAGGGTTCCCATGAAGCCGAAGCCGGGGGCACCGCTGAAAGTCATCAAAAGAAAATAGCGCATACATTTTCCATGTACCTCCAACCTTCAATCCTACACAAAGATGAGAACCTTCTGGCCGTCAACAAGCCATCAGGTTGGTTGTCGATCCCCGACAGGCATGATCCAGAGTTGCCCTCTGTAAAGAGCTGGTTGGAATCAAAGGGAGAGCGGGTGTTTATTGTTCATAGGATAGATCGTGATACCAGTGGATTGCTGCTTGTGGCCAGGAATGAAGCATCACATAAGTATTACAATACTTTATTTCAGAACCGGGCATTGAAAAAAAACTATTATGGACTGGTCACAGGTTCTTTTGATGAAGATGCCGGAGTGTATGATCAACCTATTGAAGAACATCCAACGCTGCCGGGTAAAATGAGGGTGGGAAGAAAAGGTAAGGCTGCCATTACCCATTATCAGGTGGAAGAAAGATTCAGAGGCTTTTCATGGGTTCGTTTTCAGATCGAGACAGGTCGCACCCATCAGATCAGGGTTCATTTGCAGAATGCCGGACATTCATTGGTTGGTGATCCGTTGTATGGTAGTGCAGATCCCATTCTGCTTTCCACTTTCAAGAAAAAATTCAAATTATCAAAAACCGATGAAGAGGAGAGACCTCTCCTTTGTCGCTTGGCATTGCATGCTTATAGTGTAGAGCTAACTGACATGGAGGGACATGAGCAGGTGATTACAGCACCCTTGTCAAAAGATCTTGAAACAACCCTGAAGCAACTCAACAAATGGGGCGTATCTGGCCGCTAGTTTTTATTTGAGATCCATTGCCGATTGAAGATTTTCCAAGCTGATCTCTTTTTGAATTCCTGATGTAAGATCTTTGATGATGACTGTTCCGCTCTCAATCTCCTTGCTGCCGATGATGATCACTTTTTGAATGCCCTTCTTTTCGGCATATTTGAATTGCTTGTCGAATTTCACAGCTTCATGAAATATCTCAGCTGATACACCTGTTGACCTCAGGCTTTCTGCAATCGGTAGAATATGCATTAATTCAGTCTCTCCGGTATTGAAAAATAAAACGGCTGTACCTTTTTGTATGCTCTCCGGAAAAACATTCAATTCTTCCATCACATCATAGATGCGGTCTACGCCAAATGAAATGCCCACGCCGGCAATTCCCTTTACGCCAAACAATCCCGTAAGATCATCATAGCGGCCACCTCCACCAATGCTTCCCATTTCTACGTTCCTGGCTTTTACTTCAAAAATGGTTCCTGTATAATAATTCAATCCCCTTGCCAGTGAAAGATCAATGTTAAGAGAAGTATCGTTGCCTGGTATCAAGGCATAAGATGCTAACAGTGATTTTAATTCGGCAACTCCCTCTTTTCCAATTGCAATTGAGCCAAACAATTTTTCGAGTTGTATCAGTTTGTCTTCATTACTTCCGGCTATTGAAATAAACTCTTCAATAGTATTGGTTTGTTCCATGGTTAGACCTCGCTGGATCAATTCGTCTTTAACTTTTTCCATCCCGATCTTGTCGAGTTTATCGATCGCAATGGTAATGCTCATCATCATATCCTCGCCGCCACACAAGGTTGCCAATGCAGTAAGAATCTTTCGGTTGTTTACCTGGATGCCGACAGGCACTTTCAGCTTTTGGAATACGTGTGCGTAGATAAGTGAAAGCTCAGTTTCGTGAAGCAAGGAAGTGCTTCCGGCCACATCGGCATCGCATTGCCAGAATTCACGGTAACGTCCTTTTTGTGGACGGTCGGCACGCCATACAGGTTGCATCTGGTATCTTTTAAAAGGCAGGTTCAGTTGTCCGTGGTTCATTGCCACATAGCGGGCAAAGGGTATGGTAAGGTCGTAGCGCAAAGCTCTTTCTGTGATGCCTTTGCTGGTTTTTCCTTCGAGCACTGCATCAAAATCCTTCAAGGCGGTTTCTCTTTTGTCGGGATGATTGAGGCCGTTATTCAGAATTTTAAAAATCAGTTTGTCTCCCTCTTCACCATACTTACCCATCAAGGTTTCTGTATTTTCCATCGCCGGGGTTTCCAGCGGTTCAAAACCATAACTTTCAAAAACTGATCGTATTGTTTGTAGGATAAAATTCCTTTTGCGAAGAACAGTGGATGAAAAATCTCTGGTGCCTTGTGGAATCGATGGCTTCATGGGGTAAAGTTAAGGCTGTTTCTCGGATCTGTGTTGATTGATGAGCGCTTCACAGGCATGGTCTATCAAGCTGAAAACTTCGTGAAAAGCGGCTTCTGATCGCGCCCAGGGATCCGGTACATCCAGATTGGTGCCGGGGAATGAATAATTCAGTAAAAGCTTGACTTTTTTGGGGTCAAATTTTTTGCCGGCGATGTATTTCATTTCTCGGGTAACGTCTTCTGCCATCGGGATGATCAGGTCGAACTGATCAAAATCATCTGCACGGAAAGGTCTTGAGCGCTGATGCGAGATGTCTATCCCGTTTAGTTTGGCGACCACCTGCGACATATGATGGGGCCTTTCCCCGTTATGATAACCGTTTGTACCAGCACTGTCAACTTCCCAATCCATTCCGAGTTGGCGGCACTTGTATTGCAATACCCCCTCCGCAATCGGACTTCTGCAAATATTGCCCAGGCAGACCATCAGTACTTTCATCTGACAAAATTATGACAAAGATTTTTTGTGGAAATAAGGGAAAACAAAATCAAAGGAGTAATAGCATCCATTACCAATTCCTAATTTCTTAAATTGCAATTATATGGATACGAATTCTTTCAGGGAGAGAGAGGCGAAAAGACAAACCGGTTTCCGGGTGATCTATGATTTTACCATGGGTGTTCTCTGGTTCGGGGCAGGTCTTTTTTTTCTGCTGAACAAATACATCATTGGCAACCTGGGGTTTGACTCACTTACTTCAACCCTTTTCGGGATATCCTGTATTTGCTATGGTGCTTTTAGATTGTACAGAGGGTATTCAGCAAAAAAACAACAATGAAAAATCCTATATCCATATTTTTACAGACTCCGTCTGTTGTCTTGATATTCCTGCTGCTGTTTGGATGCAATCCTAATGCAAAAAAAGCCAAGGTCATCCCCGGTGATGATACGTTAACGAGTGGCACCATTCACATCAGCGTTGATGAATCTTTTGCGCCAATCATTGATTCACAGCTAAAAGTTTTTTTGTCGCAGCACCCCAAGGCAAAGATCATACCACATTACAAGTCTGAAGCAGACTGTTTGAAAGACCTGCTCGATGATAGCACAAGGATGGTAATAGTGACACGTGGACTGATGGAAGACGAAACCATCTTCTACAAGGATACACTGGGATTTGTGCCGGTATATGGAAAGATTGCCACTGATGCAATTGCTGTCATCACCCATAACAAAGCCAAGGATTCGATTTTTTCCGTATCGGATATTCGTTCCATGCTTAACGGAACCAGCGGGTACAAATATCAGCTGGTGATGGATGGACTGAAGGCGACCAGTACCGTGAGGTTTTTGATCGATTCTGTATTGAGGGGGCAACCGCTCAGCGGAAAAGTAATGGCGGCTCCCAATTCCGAAGGGGTGATCAACTATGTGGCATCCAATCCTGGTGCGATCGGATTTATCGGTGTCAGCTGGATAGGAAATCGGGAAGATCCTTCACAAATGAGCTTCCAGAAGAGGGTAAGGCTGGCGGCTTTGCAGTGTGCCAATTGTGAGGAGGAAGTGTTTGTGAGACCCTATCAGGCCAATATGGCCTTGAGGAGGTATCCGCTGAACAGGGGCTTGTATTACATCCTGAAGGAAAATTATGCCGGTTTGGGTAAAGGTTTTGTGAATTTTCTTACCCATGAAAAGGGCCAGCTCATCTTCAGGAGGGGTTATCTGGTTCCCGACAGGATGGCGCTCCAAGTAAGAAAGGCAAATGTTTCAGAATAAAAAGATCATTTCATACATTTACAACCCTAAAACCTTAATGATGCGTTACTTGAAGCTCGTGAACCTAGTGGCATTTCTCTCCGTTGCACTTGCCGGTTTTTCTCAAACTGTGCAGGAGGGTAGAAGATTCATGCATGTGCAAAGACATCGTGCAGCCAAGGAACATTTCCAAAAGATGGTGGATCAGAATCCAACCAATGCAGAATTCATCTACTGGCTGGCGCAGGCTTGTTTCGATAATGGGGATGCGGATGCAGCCAATGCTGCGCTCGACAAGTATATGCAGGGTGAATTGGGAAGCAATCCGCTTTTGCTGGTAGCAAAGGGGCAATACGAATTGGCTAAGAATAAACCTGCCGATGCACGCCAGCGCTTTGAAACTGCAATCTCTCTTTCCAAAGGAAAAAATGTTGAGGTATTCAACGCAATAGGTAAAGCCCATCTTGAGAAGGGCGGTGACCCTGCTTATGGCATTGAAAAACTGAAATTGGCAACAGTGATCAAAGGATTCAAAGATCCTTTCACCTATATCATCATGGGGGATCTTTACCGGATACTCATGAATGGTGGTGAGGCTGTTAAGGCATATGAAAATGCCCTGATGGTTGATCCCAAGAATCCCATTGCCCGCCACAAGATTGGAAAGATCTATCTCACACAAGGTTCTGAGCAACGCGATATTTTCCTTGCCAAGTTTACAGATGCAGTTACTGATGACCCAGCATTTACTCCTGCTCTATACGATCTCTATGTATTTTATTTTTCCAGAGATGTGAACAAGGCTACACAATATTTCAACGAGTACAAAAAGCATGCAGAGCCCGGACCCGCGTTGGATTATGAAGAAGCCAGTCTTCAGTTTGCAGCGGGTGATTTCAAGAATGCTATTGTAAAGGCCGACAATCTGTTGCAAACGCAAGGTGCCAGTGCAGATACAAGATTGTTCAGATTGAAAGCTTACAGTTTTGATAAACTGAATGATTCCGTCCAGGCCCTTGCCAACATGGAAACATTTTTTGAAAAAGCAAAGGCAGATCAGATCAATCCTGACAATTATGTAATCGCCGCTTTGAATGCTGCCAAAACAAAAGCTGATCCAGCTAAGGTTGATAATTATTTTACCAAAGCTGTTGATGCTGACACAGCGCAGGCCAACAAGATTGATCTTTCCAGAAGAGCTGCTGATTTCTTCAAGAAAAGCGGGCAGCTCAAATTGTCTGCCGACTGGTTCATGAAAGTGATGACCATCAAACCCAAGCCTTCAAATCTGGATTACTACAATTCTGGACTCGCTTTTTATAATCTCCAGGATTTTGTGAAATCAGATAGTTTATTCACTTTATACAAGACCAACTATCCTAAGGAAAATGTTGGTTATCTGTGGTCTTTCCGCAGCAAGCGTAATATTGATACTTCTATGGCATTGGGATTGGCTGTGCCTGCGGCCATGGAACTGGTGCAGGTTACAGAGGTGGATAAGGCCAAATTCAAAGGTCAGATCATAGAAGCCAGCGGGTACTTGGCCAACTATTTTGCCAATATCAAAACTGACTATGCCACATCCATTCAGTGGTTTGACAAGATACTTGAGGTTGATCCTGCTAATGCGGATGCTCTCAAGTACAAGGATATCCTAACGAAACGGCTTGCGGCACCCAAAAAATAGGGTTAATGATGCCTGAATATGGGGGTAAAAAACCTGGACTGATAGTCGGGTTTTTTATCCCCATATTTCGTTTAAATACTTTGCTACATTGCCAATTTGATTAACTTTGCGCCACGAAATCATACATGATGGTAAGGATGTTTTTCCTTCAGGCGCAAACAATCGTTCAAAATGCTGAGATCAGCAAGGCCAGCGACTACTTTCCCATCGGAATTCAGCTACTTTTTGCCATTGGTCTGGTAACCGTAATGATCGCTGGAAGTCATTTTCTGGGGCCCAAAAGACAGACTTCAGACAAACTTCAGGTTTTTGAAAGTGGTATCGAGCAATTCGGTAATGCTCGTCAGCCCATGGCGATCAAATATTTCCTGGTAGCGATCCTTTTCGTTCTCTTTGATGTTGAAGTGATCTTTTTTTACCCTTACGCAATCAATTTCAGAGACCTGGGATGGGATGGTTTCTGGGCAGTTTTGATGTTTGTGGGATTTTTTCTTGCAGGCTTTATATATATCATACGCAAGGGTGCCTTGCATTGGGAAGAATAAAAAATACATGCCTGAAGGAATAACACCATCAGGCATTTGTTGTATAAAAAACAAATGATTATGGCGCGTCCGGTTCGATTCAATATTTTTCAAAAGAGCAGTGAAGACCGTGGCATTAATCAGGTGCAAATGCCGGAAGGGCACATGGGAGAAGGATTCTTTGCTACATCATTGGACAAAGTGGTGGGACTGGCAAGGAAAAATTCTATCTGGCCACTTCCATTTGCTACATCCTGCTGCGGTATTGAATTCATGGCTACCATGGGTTCCCACTATGATCTTTCCCGATTCGGTTCTGAAAGAGTAGGATTTTCCCCCAGACAATGTGATCTTCTGATGGTCATGGGTACCATCGCCAAAAAAATGGGACCCGTCGTGCGTCAGGTTTACCTACAGATGGCAGAACCGCGTTGGGTAATGGCAGTAGGTGCCTGTGCTTCCAGTGGTGGTATTTTTGATACGTACTCTGTGTTGCAGGGTATTGATCAGGTAGTGCCGGTGGATGTCTATGTGCCTGGTTGTCCCCCCCGGCCTGAAGCCATCATTGATGGTGTGTTGAAGATCCAGGATCTGGTGCAAGATGAATCCCTCCGCCGCAGAAATGGTGAGCAATACAAGGCATTGCTGGAAGGTTACGGGATCCAATAAAAAACAAAAATTTACAGATGTCACTCAGTGTTGAAATCATAAAGGAAAAGCTGGAAACCCAGTTCGGCGATAAAATCCTTGCCTGGGAAGAATCTTATGGGATGCATTGCTTCACCGTTCAAAATGACCATAATCTCAAGGTGCTGACATTTTTGTTTGATGATCTTGATTTGGGATTCCAATTCCTCACTGATCTCACCGGCGTGCATTATCCAGAAAGAAAAGGAGAGGAGATTGCAGTGGTATATCATTTGCACAACCTGAAAGAAAATTTTCGTCTCAGGATGAAAGTATATGCACCAGTCGAAAAGCCTGATGTATATACCGCTAGCGGACTTTTCAGCGGGGCAAACTGGATGGAAAGAGAGACCTATGATTTTTTTGGTGTCAACTTCATCGGACATCCTGACCTCAGAAGGGTGCTCAATGTAGATGAGATGGATTATTTCCCACTCAGGAAAGAATTTCCACTGGAAGACCAGACCAGGATTGACAAGGATGATGAAATGTTTGGCAGATAATAACAAAAAACTATGGTTGAACAGGCCAATATAAACTTACCCGAAGGTTCCATTGAAAAACAGACCACGACGCTCAATCTTGGTCCAACGCATCCTGCTACGCATGGTGTATTCCAGAACATATTGGAAATGGATGGTGAGCGTATCATCAAAACGGAATCTACCGTTGGGTATATCCACAGAGCATTCGAAAAACTGGCAGAGCGCAGACCACTTTATCAGATCACAACCCTGACGGATAGACTTAATTATTGTTCGGCTCCGTTGAACAATATGGGGTGGCACATGACCTGTGAGAAGTTGCTGGATGTGAAGACACCCAAGCGGGTCGATTACCTCCGTGTTATCATCATGGAGCTTTCAAGAATCACAGATCACCTTATCTGCAATTCCATTGTAGGAGTTGATACCGGTGCGTATACAGGCTTCTTGTATGTGATGCAGTATCGTGAGCTCGTCTATGAGATCTATGAAGAGATCTGTGGTTCAAGGCTTACCACCAACATGGGACGGATCGGAGGTTTTGAAAGAAATTTCCCTGATGCTGCATTCAGGAAACTTGAAAAGTTCCTGGACGAATTTCCCGGTGTATGGAAAGAGTTCGAAGGATTGTTCTCGCGCAATCGCATATTCATTGAAAGAACAAAAGGTACCGGAGCCATTTCGGCAGAGCGTGCCCTGAATTATAGTTTCACTGGCCCTAATCTGCGTGCAGCCGGCATCGACTATGATGTTCGCGTGCACAGTCCTTATGCTTCTTATGAGGATTTTGATTTCATCATCCCTGTAGGAACCACAGGCGACAACTATGACAGGTTCATGGTGCGCAACGAAGAAATATGGCAATCCCTCAGCATCATCCGGCAGGCATATCAGAAAGTGCAGGAGTTCAAGGGTACAGAGGCAGATGTTTACCATGCTGATGCACCTGAATATTATCTCCCGGAAAAACCAGATGTCTATACCAAGATGGAAGCACTGATCTATCACTTCAAGATCGTGATGGGCGAAACCAATATTCCATCGGGCGAGGTCTATCACAGTGTGGAAGGGGGCAATGGCGAACTCGGATTTTATCTGATCAGTGATGGAGGAAGAAGTCCGTACAGATTGCATTTTCGCAGACCTTGTTTCATTTATTATCAGGCTTATGCTGAGATTGTAAAGGACACCATGCTGAGTGATGCCATCATCACCCTCAGCAGTCTCAATCTCATCGCCGGAGAAATGGATGCTTAAGTAAAAATACCAATGATGATCAAGTTCACAGAAGATAAAATGAAGGTGGTACAGGAGATGATCGACAGGTACCCTGAAGGAAAAGAGAAGAGTGCTCTTATCCCACTCCTCCACCTGGCTCAGGAAGAGTTTGGAGGATGGTTGAGCGCAGATACGATGGATTATGTGGCTTCACTTTTGTCGATAGAGCCTATTGAAGTGTATGAAGTGGCTACTTTTTACAGCATGTTCAACCTGAATCCTGTTGGTAAGCATGTATTTGAAGTATGTCATACAGGTCCTTGCATGCTCAATGGGAGTGACCAGATCATTGACTACATCAAGTTGCGTTTGGGAATCGGTGCTGGAGAAACCACCAAGGATGGCATGTTCACCCTTAAAACAGTGGAATGCCTGGGTGCTTGTGGATATGCTCCGATGATGCAGTATGGCATGCATTATCGGGAACACCTGACAAAATCCAAAGTTGATCAGATCATCGAAGAGTGCCGTAACAAACAATAATCCAAAAGGAAAAGAAAGGACCCAATGGCAAAAAAAATATTA
Organism: Chitinophagia bacterium; assembly: GCA_046309555.1. GTDB lineage: Bacteria > Bacteroidota > Bacteroidia > Chitinophagales > Chitinophagaceae > Pollutibacter. The sequence continues at coordinate 20,549 of JBKCOY010000034.1, read as the reverse complement.
TTAGATAAAGCAGACGTAGAAGGCATACGCTACTTCGATGTTTACAGACGGGAAGGTGGATACAAGGCTGTTGAAAAAGCATTGAAAATGTCTCCTGCCGATGTAGTGGAAGAGGTGAAGAAAAGTGGACTTCGCGGCAGGGGTGGTGCAGGGTTTGCTACAGGACTGAAATGGAGTTTTTTGGCAAAGCCTGAAGGAGTTCCCCGTTATTTGGTGTGCAATGCAGATGAATCAGAGCCAGGTACTTTCAAAGATCGTTACCTGATGGAGTTTATCCCTCATTTGCTGATTGAAGGATTGGTTGCAGCTTCCTATGCACTGGGAAGTAACAGAACATATATCTATATCCGTGGAGAATATGCATGGATCGTTGCCATTTTGGAACAGGCCATCGCTGAAGCCAAACAAAATGGCTTTTTGGGTAAGAACATTCTTGGTTCCGGATTTGATTGTGAGATCTATGTGCAGCGTGGTGCCGGTGCCTATATCTGTGGAGAAGAAACAGCATTGATCGAATCACTGGAAGGCAAACGTGGCAATCCTCGTATCAAGCCTCCATTCCCTGCCATCAAGGGACTTTGGGGTTGTCCTACCGTGGTCAACAACGTTGAAACACTTGCGGCAGTAGTGCCCATCCTCAACCTAGGAGGAGAAGAATACGCCAAGATTGGTGTGGGACGTTCTACCGGTACAAAACTGATCTCTGCTTGTGGCAACATCAACAAGCCAGGTGTGTATGAGATCGATATGACGATCTCCGTAGAGGAATTCATTTACAGCGAAGAATATTGCGGAGGCATTCCCAATGGGAAAAGGCTCAAAGCCTGCATCCCCGGAGGTTCATCTGTTCCTATTCTTCCTGCTAATCTTCTCTTGAAAACAGCCAAAGGAGAAACCCGGTACATGAATTATGAAAGTCTTTCTGATGGAGGATTTGCAACCGGTTCCATGATGGGATCAGGTGGATTTATTGTGATGGATGAAGACCAGTGTGTGGTTCGCCATACGCTCACATTGGCCCGTTTCTATCGCCATGAAAGTTGCGGACAATGTTCTCCCTGCCGGGAAGGAACAGGATGGATGGAAAAAATCCTCCAGAAAATTGAAAATGGCGACGGAGTGAAATCTGATATTGATCTGCTTTGGGATATCCAGCGCAAGATTGAAGGCAACACGATTTGTCCGCTTGGTGATGCAGCTGCATGGCCGGTGGCAGCAGCCATCCGTCATTTCCGAGATGAATTCGAATGGCATGTGAACAACCGAGAGCTCTGCAGGAAGCAGAATTTCGGACTGGCACATTATGCCGATGAGATACACGTTCCAGCATAGCAGGGCAATGCCCATAAAAAAAAGATATGTCTGAAGAAGTAAAAAAATTGAAAGTAACGATTGACAACATCACGGTGGAAGTTCCAGCAGGAACAACTATTCTGCAGGCTGCCCGCATGATCGGCGGCGATGTTGTTCCTCCTGCGATGTGTTATTATACCAAACTCGAAGGTAGCGGTGGTAAATGCCGTACTTGTTTGGTAGAGGTAAGCAAAGGCAGTGAGGCAGATCCTAGACCCATGCCAAAGCTGGTCGCGAGCTGTCGTACCGGAGTTATGGATGGCATGGAAGTGAAGAACATTACCAGTCCTCGTGTTTCCGATGCCCGTAACGGTGTGGTAGAATTCCTGTTGCTCAATCATCCGCTGGACTGTCCAGTTTGTGATCAGGCAGGAGAATGTCATTTGCAGGATCTCGGATATCAGCATGGAAAAGTAGGAACACGATACGAGTTCGAACGCAGAACATTCGACAAGCATGACTTGGGTCCGTATATTCAGCTGCACATGACCCGTTGTATCCTTTGCTACAGGTGTGTGTTCACAGCGGATCAGGTGACCGAGAAAAGAGTACATGGGATTTTGAGCAGGGGAGATCATGCAGAAATCGCTACTTATATAGAGAAGTCGCTCGACAACAACTTCATTGGAAACGTGATCGATGTTTGTCCGGTTGGCGCACTCACCGATAAAACATTCCGTTTCAAGAATCGTGTATGGTTCACAAAGCCAGTCAATGCGCATCGTGATTGTAAATGTTGTTCTGGAAAAGTGACCCTCTGGCAGCGTGGTGAAGAAGTATTGAGGGTAACTGCAAGGAAAGATCAGTGGGGTGAAGTGGAAGAGTGGATCTGTAATGAATGCCGATTCGAAAAAAAGAAATCAAGCGATTGGGTGATAGAGGGACCAACCCATGTGAACAGACATTCTGTGATTTCTCAGGGTCATTATGAAAAGCTGAAAATGCCAACGGAAACTTTCAAGGGGGTACATGACGGACGGGATCCTCAGTTGCTGATGGATATCCACAGTGTTAGCGAAGTAAATGATCCGCGTGTTGATCTCAGTGAGATAAACGGACCAGCAACTGGTGAAGTATTTAACCTAACAAAGAAAAAATCCAGATAATGAATGTTGAATTGCTGGCGATAGACCTTGCGCTGGGACTGGAGAAACTGCTGCTGATCGGTGGGATCATCACTTTTTCATTGGTGGTGGCCATGTACACTACTTATGGAGAGAGAAAGATAGCAGCCTTCATGCAGGACAGAATTGGACCGAACAGGGCAGGACCATTTGGTTTGTTGCAACCCATGGCAGACGGTCTGAAATTATTTTTCAAAGAGGAGATCATTCCCATTGCATCGAATAGATTGCTTTTTGTGCTGGGTCCTGCTTTGGCCATGATCACCGCTATGCTCACCAGTGCCGTTATTCCCTGGGGTAGCAGTCTGGAAATTTTTGGAAGGAAGGTGGAACTGCAGATCGCAGATGTCAATATCGGTATTCTATACGTCTTCGGAGTGGTTAGTATGGGTGTATATGGCATCATGATTGGTGGATGGTCTTCCAACAACAAGTTTTCCCTCATGGCTGCTGTCAGAGGCGCCTCGCAGATCATCTCTTATGAGCTGGCCATGGGATTGTCATTGATCGCATTGCTGATGTTGACAGGCACCTTGAGCCTGAAAACAATTGTGATCCAGCAGATGAGTGGTGGTTGGGGAGGATTCCTGGGATGGAATATCATCTATCAACCGCTAGGATTTTTGATCTTCCTTATTTGTGTTTTTGCGGAATGTAACAGAACCCCCTTTGATCTTCCAGAAGCAGAGAATGAATTGAATTTCGGTTATCATCAGGAGTATTCTTCTATGAAACTAGGGCTATATCTCTTTGCAGAATATGTGAACATGTTCATCTCCAGTGCGGTGATGGCAACGCTTTTCTTTGGGGGATATGATATTCCTTTTGTTGATGAGACATCACTTGCAGTGAGCTGGGGTGGCAATACAGTAGCATTGCTGGGCTTTATTGCTTTATTTGCTAAAATATTATTCTTCCTTTTCCTTTTCATATGGGTGAGGTGGACTATCCCTAGATTCAGGTATGATCAGCTGATGGATCTTGGATGGAAAAAAATGATTCCAATGGCATTGGCCAATATGTTGATCACGGCCGTTGTCATTTTGTGGTTAAATAAATAATGATATGGGAGTACTAACGAACAGGGCAAAAGTAATGGAGCAGAAACCCATGACATTCATGGAGAGATTGTATTTGCCGGCCATCTTAAAAGGCATGGCAGTTACTTTCTCGCATATGTTCAAAAAGAAAGCTACCATCAATTATCCTGAAGAAAAAAGGCCATTCAGTCCCGTTTTCCGTGGCTTGCACGTCCTGAACAGAGATGCAGAAGGAAGGGAGAATTGCACTGCATGCGGACTTTGTGCTGTGGCTTGTCCGGCGGAAGCCATTACCATGGAGGCTGCCGAGCGTCAGCCCAATGAAGGACGTCTGTACAGGGAGGAAAAATATGCAGCCAAGTATGAGATCAATATGCTCCGCTGCATTTTCTGTGGTTTATGCGAAGAGGCTTGTCCGAAGGATGCTATTTATTTATCAGAAACATTTGCTCCATCCAATTTTACGCGCAAAGGATTCATTTATTCGAAGGAAGACCTTCTCATTCCTAATCCAGTCACTGATAGAGAGAGTTTTGACAGTGCGAAGGGATTGCGTGAAAAACAACTCAAAAAAAGATAAGCCATGCACATCACCGAGATACTATTTTGGTTTTTGACTGCCCTTTCACTTTTTAGTGCATTGATGGTTGTATTCAGTAACAATCCTGTGCACAGTGTTCTTTGGCTGATCATGGTTTTTGTGGCCATTACAGGTCATTATATCCTTATGAATGCCCAGTTTCTTGCCATTGTGAACTTTATTGTTTATGCCGGCGCCATCATGGTATTGTTCCTTTTTGTGATCATGTTCATGAACCTGAACAAAGAGAGTGAACCACAAAAAAACCTTTGGTTAAGATTGGCTGCAGTTCTCTCCGGTGGAATCCTGATGTTGGTCATGATCGCTGCACTGAAAGACAATGTTGGTACTGTAAACAGCATGCGGGGTGAGGGTAGTATTGGGCTGATCAAAAATCTTGGAAAAGTATTGTTTACAGAATATGTTCTCCCATTTGAAATCAGCAGTGTTTTGTTTTTAAGTGCAATGGTGGGAGCCGTGGTGCTCGGTAAAAAAGAATCCAAATCAATTGTTTCTTAAAAAATGAATATGCCAGTCATACCCGTCAATTATTATATTTTTCTTTCGGTAGCGCTTTTTGCGATTGGAGTGGTAGGTGTGCTCACCAGAAGGAATGCTATCATCATTTTCATGTGTATTGAGTTGATGCTGAATGCTGTCAACATTTTGCTGGTAGCCTTTTCCAAAATGCATCATGTGGCTGCTTATGCCCTGGATCGCACCACAACTGTTGGTACGGAAGGGCAGTTGTTTGTGTTTTTTATCATGGTGGTTGCTGCTGCTGAAGTTACAGTAGGATTGGCCATCATCGTGATGTTATATCGAAACATACATTCTGTTGATATTAATTTCCTCAACAGATTGAAACATTGATAACAAAAAGATTGATTTGATCAACCATTGATATGAACAAATACGTTTTTCTAATTCCCTTGCTTCCTCTAGTTGGATTCCTGATCAATGGACTGGGCAGGAACTATCTTTCCAAGACTTTGGTCAGCATCATAGGATCCGGAGTATTGCTGTTGTCATTTATCATCAGTCTCCTGGTTTTTCGTGAGGTTTCAGCACCTGATTTTACTGTTCAGGTGATCAAGTATTTTGATTTTATCAAGGCTGGCGGATTAAACATCTCTTTTTCATTTCAGGTGGATCAGCTGAGTGTTCTGTTTCTACTCATCATTACCGGCATCGGGTCGCTCATCCACATTTATTCTTCAGCTTACATGCATGAGGAATCTACGCCACATTTTGCACGATATTTTGCATACCTGAACTTATTTGTTTTCTCAATGCTTTTGTTGGTATTGGGTTCAAATTTTGTGGTCATGTTCATCGGTTGGGAGGGTGTCGGTCTTTGCTCCTACCTCCTGATCGGATATTGGTTTGGCAATGAAAATTATAACCAGGCGGCAAAAAAAGCATTTGTGATGAACAGGATCGGAGATCTGGGATTTTTGCTTGCTATTTTCTGGATGCTCTCCCAATTTGGGTCAATCTCATATGCAAATGTTTTTGCTAAAGCTTCAACCGCCTCTGTTTCTGTTTTGACCGGTATCACCATACTGCTTTTCATTGGGGCAATGGGTAAGTCGGCACAGATCCCATTGTACACTTGGTTGCCGGATGCAATGGCAGGACCTACACCGGTTTCTGCACTCATCCATGCTGCTACCATGGTTACAGCAGGTATTTACATGATCGCCAGAAGCAATGTTCTTTTCAGCCTCGCACCGATCTCACAAAACCTGATCGCCATCATCGGTATTTCCACAGCTTTGCTTGCAGCTACTATCGCCCTCAAGCAAAATGACATCAAGAAAGTACTGGCCTATTCCACAGTAAGTCAGTTAGGACTCATGTTTCTTGCACTCGGGGTTGGTGCATATACTGCGGGTGTATTTCATGTAATGACCCATGCCTTTTTCAAGGCCTTGCTGTTTCTTGGTGCAGGAAGTGTAATACATGCTATGCACCATGAGCAGGATATCATGAAAATGGGAGGATTGAGAAAGAGTCTGCCTATCACACATATCACCTTTCTTATAGGATGTCTTGCCATTGCGGGTATTCCGCCTTTTTCAGGATTTTTCTCCAAGGATGAAATACTGGCTGCAGCGCATGATAAACATCCTGCATATTACGCTTTGGCAGTGCTCACTTCGTTGATGACAGCTTTTTATATGTTCAGGTTATATTTTCTGACTTTCGCCGGAACATTCAGGGGAACCGAAGAAAAGAAAAATCATTTGCATGAGTCGCCTCTTGCCATGACTCTTCCGCTGATACTTTTGGCTGTATTATCGATTGCTGGTGGCTGGATAGGGATCCCTGCAGTATTTGCTGAAAACAAGCATCTGCTTTCCACTTTCCTTTCCCCCGTTGTTCCAGTGTTGGTTCCGCACCACGTTTCACATGATATGGAGCTGAAACTGATGGGTGTTGTGGTGGCCTTGATCATTGCCATGATCATCATTGCCTACCTGATGTTCGTCAGAAGAGAAGTAAAAGATGAAGCGCCAACCGGGATTGCCAAGTTTCTGGTAAACAAATGGTATGTGGATGAATTCTATCAGGCCATTGTGGTGAAGCCTGTAGTGGCTATCGGTTCTTTTTTCAACAAAGTGATAGAAGGAAAATTGATTGACGGACTTGTCAATGGTGTTGGTAAAGGGTTGCAGTACAGTAGCAGGCAAATCAGGTTGGTTCAAAGTGGTCAGGTGGGCAATTATGTATTGATCATGGTGGTTTCCATCATATTCTTCCTCATTTTCCAGTTGTTCTGGAAATCATAAACAAATGGATTGATTATGTTCGCAGCGTTCGATAATTTTCCCGCATTACTCATCTGGTTGCCATTGGCAGGAGGCTTGCTTTCCTTTTTTATCAAGTCGGCCACCACAGCCAGAACAACAGCGTTGATCACTTCAATTCTTGTATTGGGAGTTGTGGCAATTAGTCTTTTCTATACAGAGTCTAAATACTTCATGCTCAATCAGGTTAGTTATGTTTGGTTGCCCAACATGGGAAGCAGTTTTGGCTTGATCCTGGATGGACTGACCCGATTGATGTGTTTGTTGACTGCACTTATTTTCCCTGTTGTATTCATGATGGTAGGTGCGGACCGGTATGAAAACGCCAATCGATTTTATGGATTGATGTTATTGACCCAGTGCGGCTTGATGGGAGTTTTTATGGCAACGGATGCCCTCTTATTTTATCTGTTCTGGGAGCTGGCATTGATACCAGTTTACTTCTTATCTTCTATCTGGGGAGGAGAACGAAGAATCAAGGCAACATTCAAATTCTTTATTTATACATTTCTCGGGTCTTTGTTCTTGCTGGTCGCAATTTTATACATGTACCTGAAGACCAGTACAGCAAGTTTCTCTCTTGTGGCCTTTTATAATGTTCAACTGTCTCAAACAGAGCAATACTGGCTTTTCTTCATGTTCTTTGTTGCATTTGCAATCAAAATGCCATTATTTCCATTGCATACCTGGCAGCCCGATGCCTATGAACAGTCGCCTACGCCTGTAACCATGGTGCTGAGCGGTGTGATGGTAAAAATGGGGCTGTTTGGTGTTTTGCGCTGGCTGTTGCCACTTTTCCCAATGGCTGTAAAGAGCTTCAATACTATCATTGTGATTACCATAGTAATCGGTATGATTTATGCTTCATTGATCGCAATCCGGCAGGATAATATCAAGAGGTTGATAGCCTATTCCTCTATTGCTCACATCGGTTTGATGGCAGCAGGTATTTTTACCCTCAAGGATGTTGCCATGCAGGGTTTGGTGCTTCAGATGTTTAATCATGGTATCAATATTGTGGCGCTTTGGGTGGTTGCTGATATCATAGAAAAGCAAACAGGAGTTACCAACATGTCGGCACTCGGCGGCATCGCGAAAAAAGCACCTATGCTGGCCATATTTGGCGTAATTGCTGCATTTGCAAATATCGCCTTGCCCCTGACCAATGCCTTTGTTGGGGAATTCATGATTTTCAATGGACTTTATCAGTTCAAGCCATGGATAGCTGCACTGGCAGGAGTAAGCATCATCCTTTCTGCAGTGTACACACTGAACATGGTGAAAAATGTTTTCTTTGGCACCCTGGCTACATCAGCCGGTAATGTTACAGATATCAGTAAGGGTCAGGTGATCATGCTGGCGTCCCTAACCGTTCTTATTTTCGGTGTGGGTATTTATCCAGCTCCTTTCTTCGAATTGATATATGAAACTGTGGGTCTTATTGTCAATCGGTTTGTTACCATATAAAATATTCTGAAATCATGAATGCAATCATAGTTTCTGCTTTGTGGGGTGTTTTGATGATGTATGTGGGCTTTGCTGCCCGCCAAAAGAAAACAGTATCTCTTGTAGCGCTGGTTGGTATCCTGGCTGTATTGGTCTCCAATTGGCTCGAATACATAGGCCTGCCTTTTTTCATGATTGACACCAAGGGGATGTTGCAATACAATACTTTTGGATTGGTCTTCAATACTGTTGTTTTATTTTCTTCCTTTCTTTACATGCTCTTGTCTTCAAAAGAGATTGAAGACTCCGGGAAGTCTCCATCCGATCTTTACGCACTTCTGTTCTTCATCTTGTCTGGTATATCAGTGATCGCAGGATTTAGGTCTCTGCTAACTCTTTTTATCGGCATAGAGATTGTGTCTATTCCATTGTATGTTCTTGCGGGAAGCCACAAACAAGACTTGAAAAGCAATGAGGCTGCATTGAAGTATTTTTTAATGGGTTCATTTTCGACCGGTTTGATGCTGATGGGTATCGCCTTTTTGTATGGAGATTCGGGCACATTCTTTGTTGACGGCATCAATGCCGGCATCACGGTTTTATCCCCTATGAAAATCATTGGAATGGTTCTGTTGATGGCATCTATGTCATTTAAAGTTTCCGCTGCCCCTTTCCACTTTTGGACTCCTGATGTTTATGATGGTTCTCCTACTGTTTTTACTTCTTTCATGTCTACCATTGTTAAAGCAGCAGGTCTTTTTGCTTTTCTTAAACTCTTTGAATCAACATTTGGTAAGATTCAAATGGAATGGAAATTGCTTGTAGCCATTTCTGCTGCCCTTACGTTGGTTATTGGTAATGTTACGGCGGTTTTTCAGCAAAGTGTAAAAAGGATGTTGAGTTACTCTTCAATCGCACAGGCTGGATTCATGATGCTAGCAGTGTTCACATTGAACACATATGCCAAACAAGGCATCATTCTTTATTTTGCTGCTTATAGCATAGCAACCATTATCATTTTTGCAGTATTGGCCAAATTCAAGGATCACACAATTGATGCTTTCAATGGATTTGCTAAAAATCAGCCTATAGTAGCGCTCGCGGTTCTTATTGCCTTTCTTTCACTTGCCGGTATTCCACTAACAGCCGGTTTTTTTGCAAAATACTATATGTTACTTGCAGTGATAAAAGATGGAGGCATGTTATGGCTTGCCATCATTGCAATCTTAGGCGCTGCAGTCAGTGTTTACTATTATTTCAGGGTCATACAGGCTATTTATTTCAAGTCGCCATCAGAAGGCGATAACATTGAATTCAGCAGAAGTTTCAAATGGACCCTGCTGGCTGCCTCAGCCCTGATCATCCTCTTGGGGATACATCCCGATTGGATCACTCTTTTGCTCTGATAGTAGCATATTTTTCCCCGTTCATCATTCTTTTGCAACAGGAAGTTGATTCATGACTACTTTTGCAGGATGAAACTGCTCGACAATCTGGCTCTTGCCTGGAGAACGGTTAGGGCGAACAAGCTCAGAACCGGCATTACCGTAGCCATCATTGCTTTTGGTATCATGGCCCTAGTGGGAATCATAACGGCTATTGATGCCATGAACACAAGTCTGCGCGACAGCTTTTCAACGATGGGAGCCAATGCTTTCAGTATTCGTTATAAGGAGAAAAGGATGTTTGGTGGAGGTGATAGGGGAGCAAATGTTACCAAATCGAGTACAAAAAGTGGGAGGAGGGAGAGAAAATCAAATACCGGTAAGATCATCACCTATTATCAGGCACTTCAATTCAAGGAAAAATTTGATTATCCGGGTGATGTGAGTATTGGTCTCAATGGTCCCCGTAATATGGTGGCAACTTTTGACAATCAGAAAACAAATCCTACGGTATCTGTAAATGGCGGAGACGAAAATTATCTTCAGCTCAATGGATATGAGATTGCGTTCGGAAGAAACTTCAATAAAAAAGATGTAGAGGGTGGACAGGATATTTGTATCATAGGTAAGGATGTTGCCAACAAACTTTTTGGTTCCCGTTATGAAAGGGCTTTGGATAAGGTGATCAGAGTAGGTGGAAATAAATATCGGGTGATTGGAGTCACCAAGGAAAAAGGGGCAAGTGCATTTCTTCAATCAGACAACGTTGTTTTTGCTACATACACCAATGTAAAACAACGCTACGCCAACAGGAATCAATCTTACCAATTGGCTATAAAAGTTGCAGATGTCAACCAGATGGAGTCTGCTATCGGAGAGGCCGAAGGATCGTTCAGGATTGTCCGTGGTCTTCAACACACAGATGAAAATAATTTTTATATAGACAAAAGCGATAGTATTGCTGAGACCTTCATAAAATTATTAGGAACTATTTCCCTGGCTGCTGCTGCCATTGGATTTATTACACTCATTGGTGCTGCTATCGGATTGATGAACATCATGCTCGTTGCAGTTTCAGAGAGAACAAAAGAGGTGGGACTGATCAAAGCACTTGGAGGCAAGAGAAATTCAGTTCGTTCTCAATTTCTTTTTGAATCTATTCTGATCAGCCTTCTCGGGGCTTTGATTGGTATACTATTAGGCGTAATTATCGGAAATCTGGTAGGAAGTCTGATGGGTACTCCATTTTTCATTCCCTGGGGAACCATCAGTATTGGTATTATCATTTGTTCTGCTGTAGGCCTAATAGCGGGTATTTATCCGGCTATGAAAGCAGCCAAACTCGATCCGATTGTGGCGTTGAGGTATGAGTAGGGCTGGTAGAGGAAGGTTGAGTGAGGTTGAGTGAGGTTGAAGAGGTTGAAGGGGTTGAAGGGGTTGAAGAAGTTGAAGAAATCTAATAATAAAGAGAGCCTCTCAAAATATTTTGAGAGGCTCTCTTTATTATTGAAGCTAATTCCTAGCTTCTAAATCCCAATTCCTAATTCCTACTTAGGATCCAATGCTCTTTTGATCCGCTCAGCAACATCCTGCAAATGATATTTGCTCATTGCGTCTGGCATGGAAGCTGAAGCACCGGCAATCTCTGCACGGAGGCTGCTAAGATGTGCACGAACAACTGAAGAAACATCTGTTTTCTTAGGATCAGGTCCGGATGAAATGGCTCCAGACATGCTGATGCTCAGAGCACTTCCGGAAGTTCCCATCAGTGAGATTACTCTTTCAACATAGGCTTTCTGAAGATTTCTTCTGTATCCGTCAATCTTCTTTTTGGATGCAAGTTCAGACCAAATCCCTTTCTTCATATCGTTCATGAGTTCATCAACGCCATAGGCATTTTCAAACCTGTTGGCTTCGGTTGCCATTCTGGTGAGACGAGCAGAGGATAGCACACTCGCCAACGCATTGTCTTGAATGGATCCTAGCTGATCAGAAAGTGGACTGCTGATATTGTCGAGGATCTTGTTGTCCAGCATCCAGGTTGGTGTTGCAAAAAGCTGATTGTTGAGAAATGCCACAGCCTCTTTTTGAGTTGCTTTGGGAGTGATTTCATAAACCTTACCAGTTTGCTCTACACTTTTTGGTGTTTCATAATAACCACCAATATTTCGGCTTACGTGTCCGATGTAGCGACTGAACTGTGATACTACCTGACGGTACATCTGGCTGAGATTTTCATAACGGTCGCCTTCTTCTTTGGTCCATTCTGGCAGACTGGATACGATACGTTTCAGATTTTTGATTCCGTATTCACTGGCTTTCATGGCATTGTCGCTAAGGTCTTCACTTTGTGTGCGAGGATCAGACATGTTGCCATATTCGTATGTTCCAAACCAAATGCGTGGATTTACCGCCAGTCGCTCATTGTAAAGTTTGTTCCGTTGCTTTGTATCAGCTTCCACATTATCAGCTCCAAATCCGTATCCCCATTCAATCGCCCATTTATCGTAATCACCGATCCTGGGGAAGAGGCCGCTTTTACTGATATTGTCTTCAGGCTGGGCAACATAGTTGAAACGGGCATAGTCCATGATTGAGGCAGTATGTCCATTTTCTTCAACCCATTTTTTGTCTCGTAATTTTTCAACCGGTGTTTTGCTGCTTGAACCCATGTTGTGGCGAAGGCCGAGTGTATGCCCCACTTCATGTGATGAAACAAATCGAATCAGATTACCCATCAGGTCATCGTCAAAAGTCATCTTACGTGCATCGGCATCAACTGCAGCAGCCTGTACAAAATACCAGTCGTGTACGAGGCTCATAACGTTGTGATACCAGCCAATATGGCTTTCTATGATCTCACCGCTGCGGGGGTCATGTACATTCGGACCATAGGCGTTGGCGATATCAGAGGCAAAATATCGGATCACCGAGAAGCGGGCATCTTCAAGACTCATGGTGCTGTCGTTCTCAGGCCACTCTTTGCCCATGATGGCATTTTTGAAACCGGCTTTTTCAAAAGCCGTCTGCCAGTCGTTCACTCCCTTGATCAGGTAGGGTCTCCATTTTTTTGGCGTGGCTGGATCGATGTAGTAGATGATGGGTTTCTTTGGTTCTACCAGTTCCCCTTTTTTCCATTTCTCAAGATCTTCCGTCTTTGGTTCCAGTCTCCAGCGAACGATGAAATCTTCTGTTTCTACTTTTTGCTGATCATCACTGTATATGGTATAATCATCGGCAAAGTAGCCTACACGTATATCATTCATTCTTTTTTTCATGGGTTTCTCAGGAAGAATGATGAAGGAGGTATTGGTTTCCAAAGTAACTACACCAGCTGCATTCGCTGCGGGTAAACTGGCAGAGGGGAAGGGTGAGGGAGCGCCAAATGATGCGCCACCACTGGTAGCGGAAAAGGTTTTTACTGTTCTGACTTCAGTATTGATAGGGAAACTTTTGATGGTTTCAACATAAGAACGATCGGCCTGTAACATGGTCAGGCTGAATCTTCTCTTGGCACTTGCGTTGAGTGATACAACCTGATTATCACCCTTGAAGAAATCCGTAACGTCAATTACGGCACCTGTTGAATCTTTCCCAAAGGATTTGATGTCAAAGGCTGCAGCTATCGGATCAAGGTTGGAGTTGGATACAGCTTTGTATATCGGTTGGCTCGAATCAGCCACACTGATTACGGTTACCACACGCATGAAGATCTTGTTATCTGGTCCCTTTTCAAACTTTACCACATTCTGGTTGGCCAGTTCACCACCATAAACTCCACCTCCGCCGGCTACTTTTGTGTAGCGGGTGATGGCCATGATCTCCCTTCCGAAAAGCTTTTCGTCAATTTCGAAATAATATTTGTCATCAACTTTATGGACGGTAAACAAACCTTTGGTGGTTTTTGCCTTGGCAGTAATAATATCCTTATAGGGTTTGGGTCCGGGTTTTTGCATAGCACCGCCTGGCATGCCGGGGGGTGTTCCTGCAGGGGCTACAGGGGGTTGTGCTGGCACCGGAGCTGGTGGCGGTGGCTGATCACGTCTGTTTTGGGCATTCAGCAACAATTGAGTAGTAAGAAAGAGCGCAAGGAAGGCAACCTTTCTCACGAGCAGTTTTGGTCTCATTTTTGTTTATTTTTTGTGGATGGTAAATATAGCGGTAATCATCAATAAAACACATAAATGTGATCAAAGGTTCTGACGCTTTCCTGCCGGAAAATTTGCGCCTTTTTGAAATAATTTTAATTTTTTTTTGACCCTGAGTTTTTTTTGTTCAATTTCATTATCTTGCTCAGCGCCCTTAAAAATTTTCCTGACCGGTCCTTGTATTTGGAAGGATATTTTTGGTAGCATTGTAAAATAATTTTTTAACAAACAGAATCTAAAAATTTAAAAACGTAAGTCATGGCTGAAACAAAACCAAATGCAGCTGCTGCTAAGGCAACCACATCCGCTCAATCCAATGGTGGTGGTAACGCAATTTCTTATCTGGCTCCAATTATTTGCGTAATTGCCGGATATTGTATCTGGAGATTTATTTTGGGAAGTGAGTCTGGTTTCTCCAAGCCAGATTTGGAAGGCGGTTTTTGGCCAACTCACAGAGGTCCTATTGGTGCATGGAATCGCATGTACGAGGGAGGTATCATCGTTCCCCTGTTGATCGGATGTTTCCTTATGGTAGTTGTCTTTTCTATTGAGCGTTTCCTTACCATCAAAAAAGCTACAGGAACTGGTTCTAATGCAGAATTCGTTCGTAAAGTACAATTTCACCTTGCTAATAAGGATGTAGATGCTGCTCTTGCTGCATGCGACAAACAAAAAGGCAGTGTAGGTAATGTAATGAAAGCAGGTCTGAAAAAGTACAAGGAAATGATTACTGATGCTCATTTGAATACTGAGCAGAAAGTACACGCCATCCAAAAGGAAGTTGAAGAAGCTACTGCTCTTGAGCTCCCCATGCTTCAGAAGAACCTGGTATTCCTTTCAACACTTACTTCTCTTGGTACACTCGTTGCCCTTCTGGGTACTGTATTGGGTATGATCAAATCATTCTCCTCACTCGGTGAAGAAGGTGGTTCTGGTGCTGCTGCTGAATTGGCGGTGGGTATCTCAGAAGCCCTCTATAACACGGCGTTGGGTATCGGTACTTCATCTGTGGCCCTCATGATGTACAATGTATTTACTACAAAGATTGATTCTATCACCTATGGTATTGATGAGTCTGGTTTCACACTGACCCAGAGCTTCGTTTCTCAATACAAATAAGGTATATCCTGTATTATGGAATACAGGGAGAATAGCATCTAAATCTTTAAATAAGTAAACATGCCAAGTGTCAAAATAAAAAAACATGCACCTGAAAACGACATGACGCCGTTCGTTGACGTAGCGTTCCTGATCTTGTCGTTTTTCATGCTGGCAACAAAGTTTAAGCCGGAAGAACCCATTGAGGTTACCACACCCAATTCGGTCTCTTCTCAGGCGTTGCCCGAAAAGGATGCCTTTATGGTATCCATTGACAAGGATGGCAGGGTATTTGTTTCTATGGATAATCCGAAATCTCGTCAAATATTGATCGATAACCTCAATACAACGAGAAATCTGGGCTTGTCCAATGCCGAAATAAAGAATTTCATCAATGCACCCAGTGTTGGAGTTCCCTTCAGTCAGCTGAAGAGCCTGCTTTCGTTGGATCCGGAATCGGAGAGCACCAAAAATGCTCTCAAGCAACAACCCGGTATTCCCTGTGCAGACTCAACAGGCGGTGAATTGACCTTATGGATACGCGACGCTTTGACAGCGTATTCCGGTAAGAGACTTAACCTGCTGATCAAGTCAGACAACAGTACCAAGTATCCTGCTTTCAAACATGTGCTCAGTGCTTTCAAGCAAAACGACCAGAATAAGTTTCTGTTGGTAACATCCCCTGAGGATGCTCCTCCCGGAACAGCTTTGTTTGAGACTCGTCAGAAGCAGATCAGAAGCGGAAAATAATTGATCATTAGTAAAACCAATTAACATGGCAAGCGTAGATAGCGGTGGTGATGGCGGCGGCAAAAAAGGACCAGGCGTAAAGAAAGCGAAAAAGCTCTCAACACGCGTGGACATGACCCCAATGGTTGACCTTGGGTTCCTCCTCATCACCTTTTTCATCTTCACCACAACCATGTCACAGCCCACGGCAATGAATCTTTTCATGCCCAAGGATGTAGACAAGCCTGAAGATCAGAACAAGGTCAAAGAATCCGGTGCCTTCACGATCATGCTCGGAAAACAAGATGTCGTCTACTATTACGAGGGAATGGATCCTGCAGCTCCTGGAAATTTCAGGACTGCCACATTCAAAACCATCAGAGACGAAATCATCCGCAAAAAGCAAAGTACCAATCCGGAAGATCTGGTGATGATCATCAAACCAACTGCAGATGCTACCTATAAGAATACGGTAGACATTCTAGATGAGATGACGATCAATGAGATCAAGCGATACGCAATGGTTGATATTTCACCAGGAGAGTATCAGTTGATCAAGATTACCGAATCCGCTGCAGGTATCAAGTGATTTGTGAAAAAAGAAAGTAATTGAATCTTATTTAAAAAGCGTTACAATGGATGCAAACAAAATACTGAGTACCGAGCTGATAGACCTCATTTTTGAGGGTAGAAACAAAAGCTATGGTGCTTATGAGCTGCGTACCGGGTACAACAAACGCCTGCGTAATGCATTGCTTCTGACATCGGCGATTGCCCTGTTGCTGCTGCTCGCATCTTTCATCTCTTCCCTTGATCTTGGCAATAAAAAGGGCCAGGTAATCATCAAGGAAGTTCAGCTGGAGGAGATTAAGCAACCGGAAAATGAACCACCGCCACCACCTCCTCCACCGAAACCACCAGATCCACCAAAAGTGGAAATGGCCAAGTTCACCCCACCCAAAGTGGTGAAGGATGAAGAAGTGAAGGAAGATGAAAAGCCGCCAGAAATTGAAAAACTGGAGGAAACAAAGATCGGTACTGTAAATCAGGAAGGTACCAAGGATGAGGGCATCGTAGCTCCCCCCGTTGAAGATAAGGGTGGAGTAGTGGAAGCCCCCAAAGAGGATGATTCAGACAAGGTTTTCCAGAAAGTGGAGATCGATGCTGAATTTCCCGGTGGAACTTCAGGATGGACCCGCTACGTTACCAGGGAGATCGAGAGAAATATCGATGATCTTCAGGATGACGGCAGATCTGGAACAGTTGTGATCCTTTTCATTGTGGACAAAGAAGGTGCAGTAAGTGAAGTCAGAGCCCTTCCTTGCGGTGAAGCGGGTGTAGGCAATTGTCTCCCTCCAAATTCCAAACTTGCTGAGATCGCTGTGAATGCCATCCGCAAGGGTCCGAAATGGAAGCCGGCAATTCAGAACGGTCGCCAGGTGAAAGCCTATCGCCGTCAGCCTGTTACTTTCCAGTTGGCTGAGTAGTAAACTCCCAAAATACTTAAAATCCAAAGCCACTCCCCATGGAGTGGCTTTTTTGTTGCTCCGCCCCATATCAAATGGTTATTTTTGCAGCATGTCTTCAATGTGGAATGATACGATTGTAGCACTTGCAACCCCTCAAGGCATTGGTGCCATAGGGGTGATCAGGATCAGTGGTGCAAATGCTTTGTCCATCATTGATACCCTGTTCCCATCAAAAGAAATATCAGCTCAACCTCCTAACACAGTACACGTAGGGTTGCTGAAGGATGGAAATGAATCTCTTGATGAGGTGGTGTTGACCATTTTTCGTGCACCACGCTCTTATACTGGGGAGGATATCGTGGAGATATCTTGTCATGGTTCTTCTTATATACAGCAATCTATCATAGAGGCCTGCCTCAAGAGAGGTGCAAGACATGCAAAGCCTGGCGAGTTCACCATGCGGGCATTTTTGAATGGCAAAATGGACCTGGTGCAGGCTGAAGCGGTTGCTGATTTAATTGCAGCAGAGACCAAGGTTGCCCAGGAAGCAGCATTGCATCAGGTGAAAGGTGGTTTTTCGAATGTGTTATCTCTTATGAGAGAAGAGCTTATAAAATTTTCTGCATTGATTGAGCTTGAACTGGATTTTTCGCAGGAGGATGTTGAATTTGCCGACAGAAATAGTTTGAAGATTTTACTGAATCAAATTGACACAACAGTTTCTCAACTGCTGGAGTCTTTTAAATTAGGAAATGTGATCAAAAACGGAGTGAGTGTTGCTATTGTAGGAAAACCCAATGCAGGTAAGTCTACGTTGCTCAATGCCCTTCTGAATGAAAACAGGGCTATTGTCAGTTCGATAGCTGGCACAACAAGAGATACCATTGAGGAAGTATTGAACATTGAGGGTATACTTTTTCGGTTGATTGACACAGCTGGGATAAGGGAAAGCGTTGATGAAATCGAGGTGATTGGTGTAGAGAGAAGTTTAGAAAAAATGAAAACAGCAGACCTGGTTGTTTATTTATTTGATGTCAATACAACAACGCAGGCCGAGATCGATCAGCAACGCAGCTATCTTTCGTCTAGCGCCAAGCAATGGTTACTGATTGGGAATAAAATCGATGAATCTGATGAGGTAGGCGTTCTGGAAAATAAATTCGGCAGTGATGTGATTTTTATATCTGCAAAGGAAACCAGGCGTATCGATTTTTTTAAAAAAGATTTGGTTCATAAAATTCTCTCCGGTGAAATAATGGCAGAAGGCACAGTTGTTACCAATTCCAGACATTTTGATTCTTTGCATAAAGTTGCAGAAAATCTAAAATCTATAAGAAAAGGAATGAATGATAAAATCCCCGGGGATCTTCTTGCCATTGATATTCGGCAGTGTTTATATCATCTTGGAGAGATCACTGGAAGCATTTCAAACGAAGATCAGCTGGATTTCATCTTTTCTAAGTTTTGTATCGGAAAGTAATGTGCCACCTACATAAGGATATATGAATATTTCACAAAATATGATTCTTCGATTCTCAATAGTGGGTCTCAATGGTGTGAGATGATATGTAAAAAACCATCGGTTTATTTCCTGTATATGGATAATCTCAGTTGTCAGCTTTTTTTATCACAGGTCTATTATCTGATTTTTCTCTCTGTTCATATTTTATATTGATATGATTTAGTTTAGGCCAAAATGTTCTTGGCCTGTCTAACTCAAATTGGTAGACTGCTTTTCCAATATTTCGAAGAAATGGAAATCCTACTGTTTCTTCATCATATTTCGAATCATTTACAATACCGTCACTGTTTACGTAAACCGTAGCAGAAAGCATATAGTCTATATTATTTTTTGTATCCAATATATATGAAACATCAGTAAGGAAGCCATAGGCCCATCCAACCTTATTGAATACTCTTATGTGATTCGGCATGGTGTGTGTTGAATCAAGAAAGAAGAATTTTACATAGCTGTCATAAAATATGCTGTCATCATATTTAGGATAATTCGTTTCGGAAGGGTACTGAGATAGGTACTGTAGTAAAAAATATCTGTCATTTTCAGTAATGTTGAATCTTTTCTTTTGTGCCAAGGTTTCTGGAAAGACAACAGCCTGCAACATCTGCTGCATGTCTTCCAATGATAAGTTATTATGCCTGGTAAAATCAAAAGGGGCATGAACCAGCGAATCATTTCTGTTCATGTGGGCATTTCCAATCAAAACTGGAGAAGGAAACAGGAAACTGTCTTGATTGTATTGTGGCTTTTGGTAATAAATCATGCTTTCATTTTTGTCCAAAAACTGAATACCATTCGTATGCCGATTTTGTTCTTCTGAATATCCCATGAATTGTCTGGTAATTCGGGCTGACTGATATCCTTTTGCAAGAAGCTTTTGGTTGATTTCACCCTGACCAAGAAACTGGTACATCCTATTGTATGGGTCATTCTCGCTGATCAGAAATGATCTCTTGATGAAATGGGCGATGGAAGGAAAGCCATCTGCTGACGAGGAGTCGGTTTTCATCTCCACCTGTCTTTCATAACTGCTGTCAAATAGCATTCGCGTGTCTTTATTGACTCCTTTGATCTTTTTTTCATTCAGTTTTTCGAGGGAAAGAAATGCCAATGGCATTTTCACCATGGATGCAGGATTAAAATATTGCTGTGGGTCAACATTTAGATAGAAATTTTTCAGTTCTGTTTTTCCATTTTTATTCCTGTTGATCTGTGTATAAATAATTTGGTACCTAAACTCTTTAGGTTCAGATAATACTTTCTGGGTTATGGGGTGCTTAATTTTATCAAAAATTCTGTATACAAGGGTATCATTTTTGGTTTGTGAGTTTAGTGATTTTGACATTAATGCCAACATCAATATGCTAATCAATTTTTTCACTATGTAAAATATGTTGTTGAATTCACTAAATTTAGTGCACTAATTATAAAGTTCAAACATGAGTCCTGTTTTTTCATTTTTTAAAACTGCTTGTTTTTTACTCTTGATTATTACTCAGGTAAATGTTTTTGCCCAATCGAGTATTCAGATAATGGATGATAGCCATCTAAGGCCTGATTTTCACTTTACCCCTAAAAAAGGTTGGATGAATGACCCCAACGGCTTGGTTTTATTAAATGGAACCTATCATCTCTTTTATCAGCACAACCCTTATGCATCCGTTTGGGGCCCTATGCATTGGGGACATGCCACAAGTAAAGATCTGATGAGTTGGGAGCATCAACCTATTGCATTGTTCCCAGACAGCCTGGGTACAATATTTTCCGGTTCTATAGTTGTAGATCAGAATAATACCTCAGGGTTTGGTAAAAATGGTCAAATTCCAATGGTTGCAATCTACACTT
>JBKCOY010000033.1:0-13171 GCA_046309555.1 Chitinophagia bacterium | reverse complement strand
CAATATGATTTCAGAAGTGTTTATGCAAGTATTCTCTCGAATTGGTTATGTGTTGATTCAACAACATTGAGTAATGTGATGCTGAGAAATTTTCAGGATCTGCCTCTGACAAAAGTTGGAACCTGTTCAGTATTGAACCCTGTGGGAAATCCTGAACAACTCGTTGTGGTTTATCCGAATCCTTTCCATAAAAATGTTACCATTCAGTTCAAGACTGCTGGAGGTCATACGCTTGTGCAGGTGCTTGATGGTGCAGGGCGTCTTGTGAGGATCCTTGTTGATAGGGAGTTTTCAGCAGGTACTTTTAGAGTCGACTTCGACGGCCAGCATCTACCCGCCGGTATATATTACGTTCGTTTGCAAAATCAGGTTATCCAGCAGGTTAAATCAGTTGTCAAAGTGTAATTTGCATTGAACTGAAACTGGATGCATGGAATGGAAATTGCTAAAGACTGAGTATCTCTTCAAGGATTTGTGGTTCACCGTCAGGAAAGACAGCTGTGAACGACCCAATGGAAAAGTTGTTGAGCCCTATTACGTGTATGAATTTCCGGAGTGGGTCACTGCAGTAGCATTAACTGAGAACGGCGAATTTATTTTTGAAAAGCAATACCGTCATGCAGCGGGGTTGACCATGATGGAGATTCCGGGAGGCTGCGTGGATCCTGAAGACGAGTCACTTTCTTCAGCAGTTGCAAGAGAGTTGAAGGAGGAAACCGGCTATGTATTTGAATCGATGGAATACCTTGGAAAAACATCAGCCAACCCGTCAACCCATACCAACTGGATGCATTTCTTTTTGGCAAGAGGCGGGAAAAAAATGTCTGATCAGGAGCTGGATGGAAACGAGGACATAGAAGTCAGTTTGCTCACAATCGACCAAGTCAAAGTTTTGCTGAAGGAAAACAAGATTTTTCAGAGCATGCATGTGACGGCACTGTTTTATGCACTGGAAAAATTAGGAGAATTGAAATATTAGTCAAATAGGTCTCGATTGACCTCACCAACGATAAAGATACTCCCGCAAACAATAATCAGATCATCTGGTTCAGACTCTCCTTTAAATCTGATCAATGCGTCATTCACAGAAGCAAAGCATATCCCCTTTAGACCCTTACAACCTGCCATTTCTGAAAGCTCCTCTTTTGCCATGGCTCTTGGTAAAGCTGCTTGAGTGAATCCATACACTGCATTTTTGGGCAATAGGTTGAGTATAGCTTCTGCATCTTTGTCTTTTGAAACGCCAAGGATCACATAAAGTTTATGGTATGTTGTTCTCTTTAATTGTTCAACCAACTGTTGAATACCAGCAGGATTGTGGGCTACGTCCAGAATGATCATTGGACTCTGTGAAATCATTTCCCACCTGCCTTGAAGACCGGTATTTTGTATAACATTTTGAATGCCGGATTTTATTGTACGATCATCCAGATGAATGGTTAGATCTTCTAAAATATCAATAGCCGCAAGCACCGTTCTGATATTTTCTAACTGATACAATCCTGCCAATGGGGTGCTGATGATTTTTTTAAGGAGATCTTTTTTCCTGATCAGGATTACCGATATTGATCCTCTGTTTAATGTAACAGTTTCTGACTCATAGAGATCTTCTGCAAATACCAGCTCCGCATTTTTTGCTGCTGCTGTTTTAATAAAAACATTATCTGTTTGTTGATCTCTTTTTCCAATTACAGCTGGAGTATTTTGCTTGATAATGCCTGCTTTTTCGCTGGCGATCTGTTCGAGCGTATTGCCCAAAATGGCCATGTGGTCAAGACCTATATTGGTGATGACCGATAACATTGGTGTAATCACATTGGTGCTGTCGAGCCTGCCGCCCAACCCTGTTTCTATTACGGCAAAGTCAACTTTTTCAGTGGCAAAATAGTCAAAAGCCATACCAACCGTCACTTCAAAAAATGAAGGTTCAATCTGGTCGATGAGGGGCATCATTTTTTTTGTGAATGCAATCACATTTTCTTCAGGAATCATCTTTCCATTGATCCTGATTCTCTCCCGAAAGTCGTTAAGGTGGGGGGAAGTGTAAAGACCTGTTTTATAACCCTGCTCTTGTAAAATGGAAGCCAACATATGACTAACCGATCCTTTCCCATTGGTACCTGCAACATGGATAGAGCGAAATTTATGCTCCGGATGGTCCAGGCTTTCACAGATTGAAATTGTATTGTTGAGATTTAGTTTCAATGCCGCAGCTCCTGTCCTGCTGAACAAGGGGAGTTTCGTATAGAGATATGATAAACAAGCCTGATAATCCATACTACAAAGATATTGTATCTTTGTACCCATGAACATGATCATGTGGGGGCCATTGTCCTTATTTTCTCTGGTTTCATTTATGCTGATCTTTTATTACCTGAGATACTTCAGGCTACTCGCTTTTTATCGCAAAGCAGAAAAGGAAAACAGCAAGGAGCATCCAGTCAGTGTGGTGATTTGTGCGCGAGATGCGGCTGATCATATTGAGAAAAATATACCCGGGGTATTGGCCCAGACATACAAAACCACCCATGAGATTGTATTGGTGAATGACAATTCACGAGACGATACAAAATATCTCCTTGAGGGACTATACAAAGATTTCAAGCAGCTGCATATTGTTGAACTAAAGCAGGAAGCGATGCATATTCCTGGGAAAAAATTCCCACTTTCCATGGGTATAAAAGCTGCGCGGCATGAAATATTGCTATTGACAGATGCAGATTGTATTCCGGCATCTGAACGTTGGATCAAAAAAATGCAAGATTCATTTGTGGATGGTATTGAAATCGTATTGGGATATGGTGCCTACAAGAAAAAAAGAGGATTGTTGAACTGGTTTGTCCGCATGGACACTTTTCATACTGCCCTTCAATATCTTTCTGCTGCCTTGGCTGGTAAGCCATACATGGGTGTTGGTCGTAACCTTGCGTATAAAAGAGAGTTGTTTTTCAGACAAAAAGGGTTTGCTGCTTATCATCATTTGCCTGGCGGAGATGATGATCTTTTTATCAATAGCTGCGCAAATTACGCGAACACAGCAATTGTAATAGACAAAGAAGCCTTTACCTATTCCGACCCACCTGAAACATGGTCACAATGGTTCTCTCAAAAAGAACGTCATAATTCAACCGGAAAATTTTACAAACAGTCTGATAAGTGGCGACTTGGCTTATACATGATCTCACACTTTCTCTTTTTTCCATTGTTTGTATTCTCTCTGTTTACCTTTCACTGGAAATGGGTTGTTCTGGTTTTTTCATTGAAATATTTGGTTCAGGGAATTGTTTTCTTTAAATCGATGAAAAAACTTGGAGAAGCTGATCTTTTTCCATTGTTGATCATCTGGGACATCTGGATGTTTTTTTATTATCTGATTTTTATGTCTTCACTATGGAAAAAGCCGAAAGTTCAGTGGAACTGATATATCAATATTTTTCTGAGTTTTCTGATATCCAAAAAGCTCAGTTAGAGAATCTTGGGCCCTTATATGCAGAATGGAACCAGATGATCAATGTCATTTCCAGAAAAGATATTGAGGCTTTATACGAAAGACATGTTTTGCATTCTCTTTCCATTGCAACTCAGTTTGATTTCCCTGATGCCACTGAAATTGTTGATATCGGAACGGGAGGGGGCTTTCCGGGCATTCCACTTGCTATATATTTTCCAAAAGTCAAGTTTCACTTGGTTGATTCAATTGCAAAAAAATTAAAGGTGGTGGATGCCATTGCAACAGCTTTAAAACTGGAGAACTTGACAACACAGCATTCCAGAATAGAAGACATAAAAGGTAAAAAGTTTGATTTTGCCGTTTCCCGAGCTGTAGCACCATTGAAAGACTTGTGGGGTTGGAGTAAGCCACTGTTACGAAATGAAAGAAAAATGGAGAATGCCAAGAATGGTCTGATTTGTTTAAAAGGTGGTGATCTAACAGAAGAAATTGCAGTATCCGGTTTACGCCCCCACATATTTGATTTAAAATCACTATTTAAACAATATTTTTTTGAAACCAAGTATATTGTATATGTACCTTTGAAGTAAATGGGTGAGAAGGTGTCGATAACTGTAAGTATAGTTGAAGATAATCAATTCATTAAAATGGCCCTGGAGCAGATCATTCTGGCTACAGATGGGTATGAATTGAAGGGTTCCTATTCTTCTGCTGAGGAAGCAATAGAAAAAATTCCACTTGCACAGCCTGATATCGTTTTGATGGACATTAATCTTGGAGGCATGTCTGGGATTGAGGCAGTTGCCATACTGAAAGAACAATGTCCGGATATCCTTTTTATGATGTGTACTGTGTACGAAGATGACGAAAAGATATTTGATGCTTTAACTGCCGGAGCAAGCGGATATATCCTCAAAAAGTCAAAGCCATCAGAACTGATGGCTGCAGTTAGGGAATTGAGTGATGGTGGCGCCCCGATGAGCAGTCAGATTGCTTCCAAAGTTGTTTCAAGTTTCAGGAAAAAAGAGGTTTCAAAAGAAAACCTTCATGAAACCCTTACTTCCAGAGAGTATGAAATTCTGGAGTCATTGGTAAAAGGCAGGCTATACAAGGAAATCGGACAAGACATGAACATCTCCACAGAAACAGTCCGAAAACATGTTTACAACGTATATAGAAAATTACACATCAACAACAGAGTGGAGGCGTATAATAAATTCTTTGGAAAAGGAGAAATTGAACGGGATTAAGAAATGCTGTTCAAAAATATTTTCAATTTTACAATACTTCCCTCTAAGTAGCTGATCAATTCATCGCACTTTGCCTTGAGGTCATCGGCTTTCTCTTTGTCTTGAATGAGTTCCATAAGAGTGGGAAACTCCCTGATGATTGCGTCCAGTTCAAAAATGACAAGACTCGGTCTAATTTTGTGCAAAGTAAATTCTATCGAAGAAATTTGTTTTTCATCGATAGCGCCCAACATGCTTTTTAATTCTTCAATTTGATTGATGAAAATAGTAGTGATCCTTCTGTTTAGAACAGGGTCTCTGCCAGTCATGTTATTTAGCCTTTTGAACTCCATTCATTGTAAAACTACGTAATCGTAAGTATAAATACTTAATTACATTACGTATAAGGGGTAAATTATTAAAAGACTACTGAATTGAAAGGCAAATTGTTGTGTGCTTGCTTTAATTTAATATTCCATTCTATTTATCCATATAAAGCCGTTGTTAATCATTGAAAGCTACCTTTTTAGGTAGCTTTTTTCTGTTTGGTGCACTGTGTTTATGGGTATAATTGAAGAAATTCGTGATATGAGTTTATAAATGTTCATATCTGCCACTTTTTTCATTGATTCGTATCCTGAACATTACCGGTTTCATACGGTAGTTTTCACTCAACTCATGTCCCTCGCCTTCCCAGTGTTCATGTTGGTGAATCATAGAACCAGTCATCAATGGTAAAACCCTTCCTTCCAGCAGATCTCTGGCTTTGTTGGATGACTCTCCCACCAGTTCTTCAAATTGCCCAAAAATCACCGCACTTTGCCAGTTGGAAAGGTCCCTGGACAAATCAACCTGGAAACAGACATTTGGATTGTTTCTAAGCATTTCCAGTTTTCTGCCTTCCGTAGATTGCCCATAAATGAACCTTCCATCAAATGCATAGGTAACAGGAACGATATAGGGATGTTTCCCATCACAGCATGCAATTCTTCCTATGGCCTGACTCGACAAAATATTATTGATCTCCTGCTCTGTAAGTTCTCCTGTCATCTTTTTGCGTTTTTGGTAAAAATCGCAGAAACATTTCTATGGCTGGATGATGCAGGTCATAAGAAACCATGATAGCTATTGCCTTAATTTTTCCTTTCTGAAGTAAAAAGTGAATAATGTGAAAATTATTTTATAGATCTCATATGAAAGCCATTGCATAAATTTTTCAAGAAGACTTCTTCCGTAAGCCTGCTCAGTAATATGTATACATTCCTTCATGATGATATTGTCTAACTCAGATTTCACATTTTTTGAAAATGATTCATCTTCAACATCTATATTCAGCTCTATACTTGCTCTTGCGCTGATATCGTTGATATTGTATGATCCCAAAGTGACCTGCTTAAGATCTGCAGCAGCAATTTTTCCGTGTAAGATATTGTATTTGTATTCGTATATCTCCATTCCATTCCTCAAAGCCCACCGGTAAAGAAAGCGTTCTGCATTTTTAGAAATGCCTACATCTGACATCCCTGCCAGGATCAGTTTGATCTTCAAACCACGTTGTAAGGCCTTGATCATCTCTCTTCTGAAGAATGAACTGGGGATAAAATAACTCGACATCAACGTGATTTCTCCTGTTGAATTCCTGAACATTTCCATATAAGATGCAGATATCTGATTGAGATTTTTAACCCAGTCATTTCTGCGAATCCTTACCGGACAATTCTTTTCGGAGGAGAAGACTTCTTGCTCGTCTTTATTTTCCGGGAAGAGAAACTCATGTTCTTTTTTGGCAAAGAGTTGATTGCACACTTTATTCAATTCAATTGCAGCCTCGCCTTTTATTTTAATTGCCCAATCCAGCCATGCCGGACTTCCCGGCAGATCATTGTAGCGGTTGGAGATGTTCATTCCTCCCACAAGCGCATTTATCCCGTCGCACACCAGAATCTTATGGTGCATTCTCCTGCCAAAATAGAACCTTTTGCTTTTGAATAGCGGTTCAAAGAACCTGAGCCTGATGCCTGCCTCTCTCATTTCTTTGATCAGGTCCGATGAAAGACTTCTTGATGCATAGCCATCCAGTAAAATATGGATACTTACTCCTTTCTCTGCCGCCGCGATGAGATTTTTCGCAACTTCCAATCCTGTTTCATCACTGTCATAGATATAAACCTGTAATTGAATAAAAGATCTGGCGCTTCTAATCATTTCGTTCAGTGTAGAGAAATAGTCTCGTCCACCCTTAACAAGAGTCACAGTATTCTTAAAGCTATAAGCAGTGTTGATCTTTTTTTTGGATGACATGACGACAAAGGGAAGATGAAGATTTTATGCTTGTGAATCTATGACTTTGGTCAGTTTAGGGTCTGATCATAACACCTATTCTTGCTTCAAAATCCTGAGCTTGAACACTTCTCCCTGTTCAGTTTCAACATGCACCATATAAACTCCGGAAGGCCATCCTATCGAACCAAGGCTGATTGAATTATTGCCCCTGAATATATTAACCTGTTTATTCATCAATATTCTTCCTTTCATGTCTATAACTCGCAATTTGATTGCGGCAGCATCTTTTGATAATATATTGATACTTGAATTACCCGAAAATGGGTTAGGGTAATTGCGAACTATCAGACTTGTTACGGTATTTGGCGGAAAATCACCACAAGCACCACTGTTATCAAGGCTTCCGTCAATCCATGCCGCACGCTGTGTAAGCCAGGATTTTAGTGTGTTGATCTCCTCAGCGTAATTTGGTGGAATAGGGTTGGCATTTGGCCAAACATATTTACCCATGATATCCCACCTGGTGAAATGCCTTCCTCTGGCTTCTGTGGTGAGGCTTACAACTGAATCGATGATTTTTTGAATGTGATTATCCGATAAAGTTGTTTTACGCAATTCTTTCCATCTGCATCTCAAAGAGCCAATAAATGATGTGTCTTGCATTAACCTTTCCCACCAGAAAGGGATAAGGCCAGCTCCGTCACCCGGACAAACATAATTATACTTGTAAGCCCAGCCATAAATATCACTTCCGTTGCAGTAATTGGCATTTCTGAATGCAAGGTCGTAATCCCAAACAGGACCTGCTTTGATCCTTCCGTCAATACTGTTTTTCCCTTTGTGCAAATATGTACTCAGCCTATAACCGTCAACATTTCTACTCAATTCATTGATGATGAAATAATCAATGAAACTATTCAGATCTGCATATTTTCTGGTACCAGTTGAGGGATTTTGGAAGTCGGGGCCGGCAAGTACAGATTCAAATTGGTCAACCGCTGACTTTATATAATCTTTCTGAGGTTGTGTGATGTCAGCTAATTTTGGATATACATAAGAGAATTGCCTTTTAT
Source organism: Chitinophagia bacterium (assembly GCA_046309555.1). GTDB lineage: Bacteria > Bacteroidota > Bacteroidia > Chitinophagales > Chitinophagaceae > Pollutibacter. The sequence continues at coordinate 5,135 of JBKCOY010000033.1, read as the reverse complement.
TAAAGTTGATGGACCCAAGAACAGGGTAGGATGAGAACCACCCGTTAGGTTGTTTGTCCAAGCTGAAAATATATCCACCCGTCAGTTCATCCCCACTGTTATCAGTTGGGAGCAATTTGCTGATATTGACCCTTGCGGTATTTCGCTTGATCTTTTCTTCAAGAAGATAAATTCCTTTGTAATCATTGTCAACCACAAGTTCCACATACCTGCAGCGGGATGCCCATCTGCCCATTTCCCTTGCCAATGTGTAAGCCAGAAAATTTCTCATCAGGGTTTTATCCGTGTACGGGGCATACAATACCCAGTCGCTTTCCGGAGGCATGCCCAACAATGGAACTTCCAGTTCGCTGCCTGCCGCATCCCTGAGTTCAATGTCGTAAGATTTCATCGGAAACATTTGAGAAGATTGTCCTCTCAGCTCTATCCCTATCTTATTATTATATTCTTTAGGAATGTCATTGATATTATTTCTTTTGCCAACCCCGTTATTTATGATACCCATACTGGCAGTTATCTTAGGATCATTCGAAATGATTTGCCCCCCCGTATTGATGATCACGATCGGTAAATCTGATGAGGTGAGGATAGTCTGCTGAGCAAGTGCGATCTGTATGAACAGGTTGGGCAGGAGAGCCAGCAAAAGCAAAAATCTATGAAAGGTGGACATTGGTGTAAAAATATAGCAATTTCTCTTGCTTTGCTTTCGTAAATTTACTCTCCCACAGCGAGTTTTATATGGCTAAACAGGTGAATGATACCCCTTTGATGCAACAGCATCGCGCGATAAAACAAAAATATCCCGATGCAGTTCTTTTGTTCAGGGTGGGAGATTTTTATGAAACTTTTGGTGAAGATGCTGTAAAGGCCTCTTCCGTACTTGGTATCACCCTTACAAAGCGTAATAATGGCGCAGCAGCCTCCCTTGAACTCGCTGGGTTCCCGCATCATGCCCTTGACGCTTATCTCCATAAATTGGTAAAAGCTGGACACCGGGTTGCAATATGTGATCAGCTTGAAGATCCAAAGCAGGCGAAGGGGATCGTGAAAAGAGGCGTAACAGAAATGGTCACGCCCGGACTCGCTACGCACGACAAACTATTACAGCATAACAGCAATAATTTTCTGGCAGGTTTACACATTGGAGAAGCAAGACATGGAATATCATTTCTGGATATTTCAACCGGAGAGTTTTTTATTGCAGAAGGGGATGACGAGCATATTGACAAATTGTTGCAGACATTTCAGCCGGCAGAAGTATTGCTGACCAAGAATACAATTTCCTTATTCCAGGAAAAATATGGCAAACGCTTTCATCTGTATGGTCTTGATGCCTGGATCTTCGATCAGCGTTATGCAGAAGAAAACCTGATCCGCCATTTCGGAACACATAGTTTGAAAGGCTTTGGGGTAGATGATATGAAAGAAGGTATAGTGGCTGCTGGGGCTATTTTACATTACCTGAATGATACTGCGCATTCCAATGCGCATCATATCGCTTCAATCCACAGAATCAACAAGGAAGAGTATCTCTGGATGGATCAATTCACGATCCGAAACCTTGAATTGGTTCAATCGCCTGTTCCCGATGGAGCCACACTGCTGAAATCTTTGGATAAAACCAGCTCTCCCATGGGCGCAAGGCTGCTCAGGCGGTGGATCCTTATGCCGCTGGTAGATCTTGCAAAGATCTTAGAGCGCCATGATCTGGTTGAGAAAATGATCCAGCATCGCGAATGGAGGGCAGACCTTGCCCAACGATTGGGTAGTTGTGGTGATGTAGAGAGATTGGTAAGCAAGCTCCCGTCAAGAAAGATAGGACCAAGGGAAATGTTACAGCTCGCCAGATCACTTGAAAATGTTTCCCTGATCAAAAATATGGTCTCCCTGATCCAGGATGCCTATTTGATTAGATTGGGCGACAGCCTGAACCCTTGTCAGCATGCCATGCAAAGAATATTCAGGGAGCTGGCAGAAGATCCTCCCAACCAAACACAAAAAGGAGGGTATATCGCTTCCGGTATTAATGAAGAACTTGATCATTACCGGGAATTGGCAAATGGCGGTAAGAATTTCCTTTTGGATATACAGCAGCGTGAGGCAGCAAGAACTGGCATTGCTTCTTTGAAGATTGGATTCAATAATGTTTTTGGGTACTATCTGGAAGTTAGCAATGCACAGAAGAATAAAGTTCCTACAGACTGGATCCGAAAGCAAACACTGACCAACGGAGAACGATATATTACCCCTGAGCTGAAGGAATACGAAGAAAAAATATTGGGTGCAGAAGAGAAGATCCTGCAAATGGAATCCATGATCTATGATAAACTTATTACAGATCTGCAGGAATATATTTTACCACTTCAGCAAAATGCCTATGTAATGGCAGTGCTGGATTGTCTTGCCTGTTTTGCTACTATTGCGGAAAAATTCAATTATTGCAAACCCAGTATGCATGAAGGGACAGCACTGAATTTTGAAGGTGGCAGACATCCTGTGATCGAACAATTACTGGCTGCAGGAGAAAAATATGTAGATAACGATATTTCGCTCGATCAGGAAGAATGTCAGATAATCATCCTTACCGGCCCGAACATGAGTGGCAAGAGCGCCTTACTGCGACAGACAGCCATCATCAGCCTTATGGCCCACATGGGGAGTTATGTACCTGCAAAAAGGGCTGATATACCACTCACCGATAAAATTTTCACGAGGGTAGGGGCTTCAGATAATTTAAGCGGAGGAGAGTCTACTTTCATGGTTGAGATGAATGAAACTGCCAGCATCATCAATAATATTTCCGACAGAAGTCTTGTGATACTTGACGAGATCGGAAGAGGAACCTCTACGTTTGATGGAATATCGATTGCCTGCAGCATAGCGGAATTTCTTCATGATGCTCCGCAAAAACCCAAAACACTTTTTGCTACTCATTACCATGAAATGAATGATCTTGAATTGACCAAATCAAGAATCAAAAATTTCCATATTACCCATCGGGAAGTTGACCGAAAAATTATTTTTCTCCGCAAACTGGCACCAGGTGGCAGCACACACAGTTTTGGAATTCATGTAGCCAGAATGGCGGGAATGCCAACGCTATTGATCAAGCGTGCAGAACAATTGCTCAAACAGTTGGAGAACAGTCAGAGTAATGCATCCTCTCCAATCAATACCACTGAGATGCAGTTGTCAATCTTTGATGCCCATACCGAAGTTTTTGATGAAATCAGAAAGTTGCTTGAACAAACGGATATCAATGGACTTACTCCTGTTGAAGCCTTGGTCATGCTGAGTGAGATCAAGAAAAGGATCGGATGATCAGAGAATGTCTGTTAATGTTTGTATCAAATGATCAACCTCTTCAATCGTGTTGTATTTGCTGAACGAAAACCTCACTGTTGACTGGTCCTTCTTTCCCAATGCCTGTATCACATGTGATCCCTGATTGGCACCACTGCTGCATGCACTTCCTCCAGATACACAAATATTCCGAACATCCAGATTGAAAAGCAACATTTCGGAACGATCCGTTAAAGGGAATCCTGCACTCAGCACGGTGTACAAGCTGTCACCTTCAGGGTCACCGTTGAAGACGATATTGGGAACATGTTCCTCAAGTCGACTCTTCATGTATTGTTTGATCTCCGAAATATGTTTTTTATCCTCTTCGTGTCGCTCCGTAGACAATTCCAACGCCTTGGCAAATCCAACGATCCCGTAGATGTTTTCTGTTCCGGCCCTCATATTTCTTTCTTGTCCGCCACCATGAACATAGGCGGGGATCTTGTTACGGGAACTGATATACAGCAGTCCCACTCCTTTGGGTCCATGAAATTTATGACTGGCCCCGGTTATGAAATCAACATGGATTTTGCTTAGATCAATAGGGAAATGTCCAACCGTTTGTACAGTATCTGCGTGGAAAATGGCGTTATATTTTTTACAGATCTCTCCCGCTGCAGCGATGTCAGTAATGTTACCAATTTCATTGTTGGCATGCATCAGCGTCACCAGTGTTTTGGTGTTCGAGCCCGAGAGCTTTTGCTCAAGATCATTGAGCTCAACATGTCCATCTTCTTTCAAGCTAACATACTCAATGGGGATGTTGTTTTTTTCTGCGAGATGGGTACAAGTATGCAAAGTTGCATGATGCTCAATGTGGGAAGTGATAATCCTTTGACAACCCAATGCATGGATGGCACCAAAAATTGCTGTATTGGTACTTTCCGTACCACCGCTGGTGAAGAAGACCTCTGACGGATGAGCATTCAAAATGCCAGCAACTGATTTTCTGGCTTTTTCAATTGCCATGCGACTCTCTCTTCCATAGGAATAAATGGAAGAGGGGTTGCCGAAATGCTCAGTAAAATAGGGTTTCATGGCCTCGAATACCTCAGGGTCGATCGGTGTTGTGGCAGCATTGTCAAAATAGATCCTGGCATTCATGGCGAGGCTAGATTTTTTCAAATATACGGAACAGGAGTTACAAGATCTCCTGGATGTCCCTGATCATCTTATTGGCAATATTGGTGGCGGTAGTTTCAAAATTACTTTCTGCAATGATACGGATGATGGGCTCAGTATTGCTTGCCCTCAAATGAACCCAATCATTGTCAAAATCAATCCTCAAACCATCTGTTGTATTCATCGGGTAGGATTTGTATTTCTCTTTCAATGCAGCAAATATTTTCTCCAGATCAATTCCTTTGTCAAGCTCAATCTTGTTCTTGCTGATAAAATAATCCGGGTAACTGTTGCGCAATTGTTTTGCCGTTTTGGCTGAACTGCAAAAATGGGTAAGTAATAGTGCAATCCCGATCAATGCATCGCGGCCATAGTGAAAGTCGGGTACAATGATCCCACCGTTTCCCTCACCCCCTATCACAGCATGCACCTCTTTCATTTTAGCCACTACATTTACTTCTCCAACAGCCGCAGCAAAATATTGTCCGCCGTGTTTTTCAGTGATGTCTTTCAATGCTTTTGTTGAGGAGAGGTTGCTTACGGTATTGCCCTTTGTTTTGCCAAGTATATAGTCTGCAACAGCCACAAGGGTGTATTCTTCACCAAACATAGAGCCATCTTCACAGACCAATACAAGCCTGTCCACATCCGGGTCTACCGCTATGCCC
>JBKCOY010000032.1:0-13538 GCA_046309555.1 Chitinophagia bacterium | reverse complement strand
ATCTATCTTCGATCCCCAAAAGAATAATTTTTTCAGTTTTGGCAAATGTGTCCGGTGGATTCTTGTAAATGATTCAGGAAAAACAATTGGCCGGATTGCCGCCTTTATCAATGAGAAAAAAGCCTATAACGAAACTGTTCCTACTGGTGGTTGCGGTTTTTTTGAATGTATCAATGACCAGGGGGCTGCCAATGCCCTTTTTGATCAGGCAAAGTCCTGGCTTACTTCTCATGGCATGCAAGCTATGAACGGCCCCATTAACTTCGGAGAAACGGATACCTGGTGGGGTTTACTCGTTGAAGGATTTACCGGACCCTATTATGGCATGAATTATAATCCACCTTACTATAGATCACTTTTTGAGAATTATGGGTTTACAGTAAGGTTTGAACAAATTTCCAATCGTATTGATGTCAAAAAAGGGATGCCAGATAGAGTCAAAAAGATTGCTAACTGGGTACAAAAGCGTAATGGGTTTATCATCAAGAGTCTAGATACTTCCAATATTGCGAAGTATGCATCAGATTTTAAGGAAGTTTACAATGATGCCTGGATCAATTTCGAAAATTTCACTCCGGTAGTGGATGAAACAATTGCTGAAACAATCAGAAAGATCAAGCCTATCATGGATCCGAACCTGATCCTGTTTGCTTATACCGATAAAGAAGAACCGGTATCCTTTGTAATGATCCTTCCTGATACCAATGAGTTGATCAAAAACCTGAAAGGGAAACTCGACCTGTTGGGAAAAATAAAATTCCTCTGGAATAAAATGACCATCAAGCACAAGAGAATGCGTTGTGTGATCATGGGGACCAAACAGAAATACCAAAATCATGGTATTGAGTCTTGTCTGTTCATGAAACTGCAGGAATATACCCACTCCTTTGATCAATACGAAGAACTTGAACTATCATGGGTGGGAGATTTCAATGATAAAATGATGGCCCTACACGAAAATATCGGGGCTACATTTGCCAAAAAACACATCACGTATCATCGTGCTTTTTAAATATTTTCATTTGAAAAATCTCATTGAATCTATTTTAGATCTTTTTTATCCACTGTTCAAAAAATTCATGAACAGAACTACTTTTCGTTATGCAGCATGTGGAGGAGCCAATACCGTATTTGATATTTTTCTTTTTTTCATCAGTTATAATTTCATATTGAAAAAACAATATGTGGAACTTCCTTTTATGGTCATGAGTCCACATATTGCAGCTTTCCTCTTGGCATTTCTGGTTAGTTTTCCCATTGGTTTTTTATTGATGCGCTTCATTGTGTTTCAGGACTCCTATCTGAAAGGAAGGATTCAACTGTTCCGGTATTTTCTTTCCGTTTGTGTGAGTTTATTGATGAATTATGCTTTTCTAAAAATTCTTGTCGAAAAATTGCATATCTATCCCACCGTATCAAAAATCATCACTACTTTCTTTGTGGTTGGTTTCAGTTATCTGGCACAGAAACACTTCAGCTTTAAAACGCCCAAAGCACAGTAAACATGAGCGAGATGACCAATGTGGATGTCTTGATTATTGGCGGTGGACCCATTGGGCTTGCCTGTGGTATAGCCTGTCAAAAAAATGGGTTAACCCATCAAATCATTGAAAAAGGGGCCCTGGTCAATTCCATCTATCATTATCCTGTGAACATGACGTTTTTTTCTACTTCAGATCGACTGGAAATCGGAGATGTCCCTTTCATTTCACACAATCCCAAACCCACCAGACAGGAAGCATTGGAATATTACAGAAGGGTAGCCTTGCATTGGAAATTGAATATCTCTCTTTTTGATGAAGTGAGAAGGGTCGAACGTTTGACCGAAGGATTTTCAGTACATACTGCTAAGTCAGATTACCAAGCAAAATATGTCATCATTGCAACCGGTTTTTATGATATCCCCAATTTGCTGAATATTCCGGGTGAGTCACTAGACAAGGTTCATCATTATTATCGGGATCCGCATATTTATTTCGGACAAAAGATCGTGGTGGTAGGTGCTGCCAATTCTGCAGTTGATGTGGCCATGGAAACCTGGAGAAAAGGGGCTGATGTAACCATGGTGATCCGCGATCAGCAGATCCGGGAATCGGTTAAATACTGGATACGTCCTGATATCGAGAACAGGATCAATGAAGGATCAATCAAAGCTTATTTCAACGCAAATCTTGTTGGCATCAGGGAAAACGAAGTGGAGATTGAAACTGCTGAAGGGAAGCATCATGTAATCCCTAATGATTATGTTCTGGCCATGACGGGCTATCTTCCAGATTTCAGTTTTCTTCAGTCTATGGGCATAGAAATTGGTGGAGATGAATTCAGAACGCCTATTCATGATCCTGCCAGCATGAAAACAAATGTTGAAGGGCTTTACCTTGCCGGGGTGATTTGTGGGGGGCTCAAAACCAACAAATGGTTTATTGAAAATTCGAGGGAGCATGCCGACCTGATCATGGCAGATATCATAAACCAAAGGGGTGTCATACGACCCTAATGTGTCAGAATTGACGCATTTTTAATCATTCAACACACTGTTTGTCATTCATTTACAGGTAAAACTGACAAGATTTCCTGATTTACAGAAGGGCATGTCTATTGCTTGGGTAATATATCTAAATCATTAATTATGGCAAAAATCATTGGAATAGACCTGGGAACGACCAACAGTTGTGTTTCTGTAATGGAAGGAAACGAGCCTGTAGTAATTGCCAATGACGAAGGCAGAAGAACTACGCCTAGCGTTGTGGCATTCCTCAAGAATGGCGAGCGTAAAGTAGGAGACCCTGCCAAGCGTCAGGCCATCACCAACCCTATTAATACCATCACCTCCGTGAAAAGATTCATGGGGCGCAGGTTTGATGAAGTAACCGAAGAGATCAAACATTGGAGTTATAATGTTGCCAAAGGCGACAACAATACGGTAAGGATTGATATTGACGGAAGACTATACACTCCTCAGGAAATCAGTGCCATGGTTCTCCAAAAGATGAAGAAAATTGCAGAAGATTATCTAGGTCATGAGGTAAACGAAGCCGTTGTAACTGTACCTGCATATTTCAATGATGCGCAACGCCAGGCTACCAAAGAAGCAGGAGAAATTGCCGGTTTGAATGTACGCAGGATCATCAATGAACCTACGGCTGCTGCTTTGGCTTATGGCCTCGACAAGAAAAATGTCGACAGCAAAATAGCAGTTTTCGACCTTGGTGGTGGTACTTTTGATGTTTCAGTACTGGAATTGGGAGATGGTGTATTTGAAGTAAAATCAACCAACGGTGATACCCATTTGGGTGGTGATGACTTTGATAAGGTGATCATGGATTGGCTGGCTGATGAATTCAAGCAGGAAGAAAATGTTGACCTGAGAAAAGATCCTATGGCCCTGCAGCGCCTCAAAGAAGCTTCTGAAAAGGCCAAAATTGAATTGTCTTCTTCTTCTGAAACAGAGATCAATCTCCCCTATATCACTGCAATTGATGGTGTTCCTAAGCACCTCGTTAAGAAACTGACCCGAGCAAAATTTGAGCAGGTTGCTGACAGTCTTTTCGAGCGTTGTTTAAGACCTTGCGAGCAGGCCTTGAAAGATGCAGGCATGAGTGCATCAGAAATTGACGAAGTGATTCTGGTTGGTGGTTCAACCAGGATGCCTAAAGTACAGGAGATCGTAGAAAAATTCTTTGGCAAGAAACCCAACAAGAGTGTTAATCCTGATGAAGCTGTTGCGATCGGTGCCGGTGTTCAGGGTGCTGTACTTACCGGTGAGGTTAAGGATGTATTGTTACTTGACGTAACGCCTTTGGGGCTTGGTATCGAGACACTGGGCGGAGTGATGACTGTTCTGATTCCTTCCAACACCACCATCCCAACCAAAAAGTCGGAAACTTTCTCCACTGCTGCTGATAACCAACCTGGCGTACAGATTCAGGTTTTGCAGGGTGAACGTCCCATGGCCAATCAGAACAAGACCCTGGGCATTTTCAACCTTGACAATATTCCACCTGCGCCAAGAGGTGTGCCTCAAATCGAAGTGACCTTTGATATTGATGCCAATGGTATCCTGAACGTAAGTGCCAAAGACAAGGGTACCGGCAAGGAACAAAAGATCAGGATAGAAGCAGGAAGTGGTTTGACCAAAGAGGAGATTGAAAAAATGAAGAATGAAGCCAAAGCCAATGAGGCAACTGATAAAGAAGCAAGGGAAAAGATCGATAAGCTCAATGCAGCTGATGGATTGGTATTCCAAACAGAAAAGCAGTTGAAGGAATTTGGTGAAAAGATTCCTGCTGAAAAGAAAACGGTAATCGAAACAGCGTTGGCCAAGGTAAAAGAGGCTCACAAAACACAGGACATCGTTGCAATTGATGCAGCTACCAAGGAACTCAATGATGCATGGATGGCGGCCAGTCAGGATATGTACAATGCAACACAAGGTCAGCCACAACCGGGAGCTGAAGGTGGCCAGTCACAGTCCAACGGACAAGGCGCAGAAAATGTAACCGACGCTGAGTTCGAAGAAGTCAAGTGATAAAGTGAAAATTAAACTATACCAAAGGCTCTCCATAGTGAGAGCCTTTTTTATAGGATCTCCATCCAGGTATGGTCGGCCAGCAATTTAACGGTTGCCACTGCTTTTTTGAAAGGGCCAGAAGCTCCCCATTCTTTTGGACTCACCATCGATAGAAAGTGGGTATTGTCCTTTTTCTCATAGAGATAATATACCTGACCAATCACTGGAGTAAAACTCAGTTTTGCATTGTAAATCAATTCAGAAAGTTCTTTTCTTTTTTGTATTTCTTGTGCCTGGAGTGCCAGCAGTTCAATTTGCTGTCGTATCTGTGCCAGCTGCATATTGGTTTGCTCTTCCATGGCTGTAAGTGCCTTATGCCTGATCATCCCTTCCTCTGTGGGCTTGATCACCGCTCCAGAAACAGAGCTGGAATAGGGAAGTACACTCATTTGTTTGTGGTAGATCGAAATATTCGTGTAGGGCCCACCATTATCGAGAATACCTTGTTCGATTACTTTCAAATACCCGTTTGGCATGATTTCATGGTGGATCTTCAGCATACCGCTGTTGGAAAAGAATAGCTGTATCTCAAAATTGATGCTGTCTATGAAATTGACCAGCACTTCAGAAACGGGTTCGCCATCCATTACTGGATTTTTTTGTCCGTCTGCAATTACACTATACTGAGATTCAAAGGCCTGGTTTTCGAGTGTAACCCAGTTCATTTCTACCTTGAGCTGGTTTTTTTCTCCTGCCGTACTGAGTTTGTAAATACCTGATTTAGGACGATCACCTTTTTCGTAAGTGCCTTTTTCGGGGAACAATTGCCAGGAATAGAGAAAGTTGTACGCTTGGATCATATTAAACCAACAAAATTAAAGTTGATTGGTTCTTTAACAGTATTATTTACCTTGAAATTCAATCAATTGAATTAATTTTGCCATGTTATGACAATTGAACAAATCAAATCTATGAGGGACCGCCTTTCTGTCTTGAGGAGGTTTCTTTGACGTCGAGAACAGACAATATAAAGTAAACGAGGACAAACAAAAGTCGCTATCTCCCGGTTTCTGGGATGACAACAAGCGCGCTACAGAGATCCTCAAAAACATCAAACTCAACGAATACTGGCTCAATCTCTATCAATTAACACTCAACAGTGTTGATGATTTGGTTGTATTGTTCGAATTCTGGAAAGAAGGAGAATGCACAGAGGAAGAGGTTAAAGCCGCCAATGAAAAAGCCATTGCGTCTTTGGAAGAAGCTGAATTCAAAAGTACCCTTAATCAGCCCGAGGATGAGCTACCGGCAGTGTTGCAGGTCAATTCCGGCGCTGGCGGTACAGAAAGTCAGGATTGGGCAGAAATGCTGGTCAGGATGTATCGGATGTATGGCGATAAGCAGGGTTGGACTGTTACGGAACTAGACTGGCAGGATGGAGATGGCGCAGGTATCAAATCTGCTGTTCTCCAGTTTGAGGGTCCGTTCGCCTATGGATTTTTGAAAGCGGAGAATGGTGTTCATCGTTTGGTCAGGATCTCTCCGTTTGACAGCAATGCCAGGAGACATACTTCCTTTGCTTCTGTATATGTATATCCGTTGGTGGATGACTCAATTGAGATTGAAGTAAGTCCGGCTGATCTTGAATGGGAATTCTATCGTTCAGGAGGTAAGGGCGGACAAAACGTTAATAAGGTAGAAACAGCGGTACGTCTAAAGCATATCCCCAGTGGCATTATTGTGGAGTGTCAGCAGGCCAGGACCCAGGGAGAGAACAGGGAAAAGGCGCTGAAGATGTTGAAGAGCAAGCTCTATGAAGAAGAGATGAGGAAAAGAGAGGAGTTGAAAAATGCAAATAACGCCAGCAAGAAAAAGATTGAGTGGGGAAGCCAGATCCGCAGCTATGTTTTCCATCCCTATAAAATGATCAAGGACCACAGAACAGATTTCGAAGTGGGTAACGTGCAACCGGTGATGGATGGTGAGTTGGATGGATTCATCAAGGCATATTTGATGATGGAAAAAGAAAATGTTTCATAAAATTAAAAATCATGAATAACGGTCATTACAGTTTGCCCATGCCCGTCAACGAGCCTATTTTATCCTATTTGCCGGGTTCACCTGAAAGAAACCGATTGAAAGAGGTTATTCAGGAATTGAAAAATACCGTACTGGATGTGCCTATGTACATTGGAGGAAAAGAGGTGCGGACCAATAAAAAGATTTCAATTCATCCACCCCATGAACATGCCCATTTGCTGGGTAATTTTCATGCCGGAGATGCCAAGCATGTAAAAATGGCCATTGAGGCTGCTTTGACAGCCAAAGCATCTTGGGAAGCAATGCCTTGGGAGAGTAGGGCTGCTATCTTTCTGAAAGCGGCAGATCTTATTGCAGGTCGCTACAGACCTTATATGAATGCCACCACCATGCTCGGGCAGAGTAAGAATGTTTTTCAGGCTGAGATTGATGCAGCTTGTGAATTGATCGATTTTCTTCGGTTCAACGTTCATTTCCTGAGTGAAATATACAAGCAGCAGCCCATTCATGCTCCTGGTATGCACAACAGGCTGGAGTATCGTCCGCTTGAAGGATTTGTACTTGCCGTTTCGCCATTCAATTTCACTGCCATAGGCGGAAACCTCCCGGCTTCTGCAGCGCTCTGCGGGAATACTGTTGTTTGGAAATGCGCCAATACACAAGTGTATTCTGCGCAAATGTTCATGAGAATCATGAAAGAAGCCGGATTACCGGATGGTGTAATCAATTTAATCTATGTTGATGGCCCTGTTCTGGGTAGTGTTTGTTTTGCGCATCCACAATTTGCCGGGGTTCATTTTACCGGATCAACTAGTGTATTTAATCAGATGTGGAAGACAATAGGAGAGAACATCAGCAAGTACAAGTCATATCCCAGGATCGTTGGAGAAACCGGTGGTAAGGATTTTGTAATGGTTCATCCTTCAGCAGATCCTGATGTGGTAGCAACGGCATTGTTGCGCGGGGCTTTTGAGTTTCAGGGACAGAAATGCTCAGCTGCTTCAAGGGCCTATATCCCATCGAATTTGGCATCAGCTGTCAAAAAGAAATTGATCGCCGGCATCAAAAGTTTCAGGATGGGATCAGTGGAAGATTTTTCCAATTTCATAACAGCTGTTATTGATGAGAAATCTTATACAAAGATCAAATCCTATATTGACGCTGCTAAGCGTTCCTCAAAAGTCAAGATCATTGCCGGCGGCAACTGCGATAAATCCAAGGGATACTTCATTGAGCCAACTGTCATCGAAGCCATGGATGCGCAATATGTAACCATGTGTGAAGAAATCTTTGGTCCTGTATTGACAATTCATGTTTATCCAGAAAAGAAGTTCTCAGAAACGCTGGATATCGTTGATAAAACCTCGCCTTATGCTTTGACCGGCTCTATTATATCTCAAGACAGGGCAGCGATTGATGAGGCTACAAAACGCTTGAAGCATTCCGCAGGTAATTTCTACATCAATGATAAACCAACTGGTGCAGTAGTAGGACAGCAACCATTCGGCGGTGGAAGGGCTTCCGGAACAAATGACAAGGCTGGCTTCCAGATCAACCTGTATCGCTGGTTGAGTGTGAGAACGGTAAAAGAGACCTTTGATCCTCCCAAGGATTATCGTTATCCTTTTCTTCAGCCCGAATAAGATCCATCTAATCCATACATTTGTATAGCATAATGGAAAAGTTGAAAGGTGTCAATACGATCATGGAAGAAGAACAACTCAAATTAACCTTGAGGAGGCTAGCCCATGAATTGATTGAAAATCATTATCCTTTTAACGATACCTGTTTCATTGGAATCCAACCCAGGGGAATTGCCGTCAGCGATTTCATTGTTCAGTATTTACAGGAATTGCATCCGGAGTCTAAGATTCCTTATGGGAAACTCGATATAACTTTTTACAGAGATGATTTCAGGGGTCAGATCCATATTCCCAGTATCACCGATCTGCCATTTTCTATTGAAGGGAAGAAAGTTGTTCTGATAGATGATGTACTCTATACTGGACGAACCATACGAGCAGCTATGGATGCTTTGCTTGATCATGGCAGGGCCGGAAAGGTGGAATTGTGTATCCTGGTTGATCGCAAATTCAGCAGGGAACTGCCCATCCAACCGGATTATGTTGGCAAATCGATTGATTCGATCGTGACCCAAAAAGTGAAAGTAATATGGGGAAACGAAAAAAAGGTAGTTTTATACGACAGCATTTCCTAATTTAGCACCCTAATGCACCTGAGTTCAAAACATCTTCTTGGCATTAGAGACCTACACAGAGAGGATATCCAACTCATTCTCGACACAGCCAAACAATTCAAAGACGTTCTGCAAAGACCTATAAAGAAAGTTCCTTCCCTTCGGGATGTGACCATTGTCAACCTTTTTTACGAAAATTCAACCCGAACGAGGATCTCGTTTGAGCTGGCTGAAAAAAGACTGAGTGCTGATACCATCAATTTCTCAGCTAGTGGATCCTCAGTTTCAAAAGGGGAAACTTTGCTGGATACGGTAAACAACATTCTTTCCATGAAAGTGGACATGGTGGTTATGCGCCATAGTGCAACCGGTGCTCCACATTTCCTTGCCCAACACATTCCTGCTGCCATAGTGAATGCCGGTGACGGCATCAATGAGCATCCCACACAGGCCTTGCTGGATGCACTCTCCATTTCAGAGCGATTGGGTGGACTGGAAGGGAAAAAGGTGGCCATCATAGGAGACATCATGCATTCACGGGTAGCATTGAGTAATATTTATTTGTTGAAAAAAATGGGTGCTGAAGTTACTTTGGCAGGCCCTCCAACTTTAATCCCCAAATACATCAGGGAGAGTTTTGGCGTGAACGTAACCTATAATGTGAAAGAGGCATTGGCATGGTGTGATGTAGCAAATGTGCTGAGGATTCAATTGGAACGTCAGAACCAGGTGCTGTTTTCATCGCTTAGAGAGTATAATCAGAACTATGGTATCTCCAAAAGGTTGCTGGGTGAGCTCGACAAAGAGATCCTGATCATGCATCCGGGTCCGATCAACAGGGGTGTGGAACTGGATTCTGATGTTGCCGACAGTGGCCAGTCCATTATCCTTGATCAAGTAGAAAATGGTGTTGCCGTAAGAATGGCTGTATTATACTTATTGTCTGGAAGAAAAGATGCCAACGCCTAACCAACTCAACATGCAAAAGATCTGTCTTTTCCCTGGAACATTTGACCCGATTACTCTTGGTCATGTTGATGTAATCAAAAGGGCCATGCCATTATTTGATAAGATCATTGTTGCCGTTGGTATGAATGCAGGGAAGTCGCCCATGTTCAGTGCCGAACAAAGGCAGATGTGGATTGACGAGATTTTCAAGGATGAGGAGAAAGTGGTAGCAGCCGTTTATGAGGGCCTTACAGTTGATTTTTGTCGTGAAGTAAATGCCAACTATATTCTCAGGGGTATACGTTATGTGAGTGATTTTGAGTACGAAAAAACCATTGCTGATGCAAACAGGACACTTGATCCCAGCATTGAGACTTTCTTTTTGACCTGTGAACCCAAATACACTTCAGTAGCCTCCACCATTGTAAGAGATATTATCAGAAATGGGGGAGATGCCTCCTTGTTTTTACCATCCTTGGTAGCAGCTTCAATTACTGGGAAAAATTAGCGTAGAAAATATTTTTGCACCATCTCCCTGATTGAGGGATAAGCATTGTTAATCAGTTTTTTTGCCAATTCTTTATCTGCCCAGCAAATTTCAGTGATATCTTCTTCTGTTTGAGGGATTGGGTTTTGTATTCCCGCATATTCCATCAGGTACCAGTGAGATGGTTTTAAAGCAGTCTTACCTTGATAGGGGTAGGTATGATAGGTGGTTTGTAATTTTTTGATCAACTGTAAAGGAGACAGGCCTGTCTCTTCTATTACTTCCCTGATTGCACAGTCTTCCATTGTTTCACCGTCATCCAGTTTCCCTTTGGGCATGTCCCATTTTCCTTTTCTTTTCATCATGAGCAGTTCTCTTTTTGAATTGAACACCATTCCACCTGCAGCTTCAATGATGATTTTATTGCTGTTATATGCTGCAAAGGACGCCTCAGTTTCAAAATAACGCTCCATTTCGGGTTCGTGAACGGTGATGTACATAACTATTTTTCAATTATTCGGACTCTTGATACAAATTTGCAACATGACGAATGAAAAAGCCATTGCAGAGAAACTTTTACAAGTTAGTGCAGTAAAACTAAACCCCCAAGAGCCCTTTACCTGGGCTTCGGGATGGAAAAGTCCCATTTACTGCGACAATCGGAAGATGTTGGGTTTCCCTTATGTTCGAGATTTCATCAAAAGTGAGATGTGCAATGTTATTTTTGAACGTTTTCCAGATGCGGAACTCCTGGCGGGAGTTGCTACCGCTGGTATAGCATGGGGTGCCATGGCGGCAGATCAGTTAAAGCTACCCTATATCTATGTGAGACCAAAACCCAAGGAGCATGGGTTGGGAAATCAGATAGAAGGTTATTATGAGAAAGGGATGAAAACCATCATTGTGGAGGACTTGATTTCTACCGGTAAGAGCAGTCTACAAGTAGTAGATGTTGTGAAAAATGCTGGATTGGAGGTGATGGGAATGGTTTCCATCTTCACCTATGGTTTTTCTATCGCTGAAAAGGCCTGTCAGGATGCTGGCTTGGTATCCGTTTCACTTACCAATTATCCGGTCTTGATCGATCTGGCCATTGAAAAAGGCTTGGTAAAAGCGGAAGATCAAAATACATTGTTAAATTGGCGGAACAACCCTGCAGAATGGGGTAAATGATCTACTTTTAAAAAAAGACAATGAGGAAATTTATTTTCGTTTTGGTGTTGTTTTTTGGAGCTCAAACAGTTTCTGCACAACAGAAAAAACCCGTTACGGTTAAAATAATGACACCTACAGTACAATGTGAAATGTGCAAGGAGCGAATTGAGGAGTATCTGGCTGAGGAAGACGGTATTTTGAAGACTGTAGTTAATTTCAAGCAGAAATATGTGACTGTAACCTATCTTACTGACCGCACAAATCTGGAAAATATCAAAACAGCGATTGCCAATACGGGATATGATGCAGAAGATGTAAAGGCGGCTCCTGATGCTTATAACAAGCTGCCAAAATGCTGTAAAAAACCCACAAAATAGCGATATTTTAAATGACGGGAGTCTTGTCCTATTTTCCCAGGATCTCTTATTTCCAGCGGATTGTTCAGGAGGGTAATGTTGTTATATTTCCTGCATTACCCTACAACAAGAGATGGCAAATCAATAGAATGGTTGTGCCCGGATCAAATGGACTGATCAATCTTTCTATTCCAATTGCTGGCGGGAGGAATTTTAAAGGAAGAATGGATGAAGTGGTAATTGATAACCACTATCACTGGCAGAGGGATCATTTCAGAACATTGTCATCCGTGTATGGAAGATCTCCATTTTTTAGTTTTTATGCTGATGAACTTAAAGATTTGATGGATAGGCCGTTTGTAAGACTATTGGATTGGAACATAGCCTGTTTGCAATGGATCTTTCAAAAGATGAGATGTATTGAAAAAATTCCAGTTTCATATGTTGTGGATGAGTCCCTCATTCAATATCAAATACAAAAGGATGATCATGTTACTACTCCTGCTCCTTTGATATATACCCAGGTTTTTGAACAAAATATCGGTTTTCAACCAGATGTTTCCATTCTTGATCTGTTTTTTAACCAGGGGGTAAAACAAACCATGTCAATTATTGGAATCTCAGCTTAAACCAAACTGCCGGACTGTTGTCAAACGGAGTGAATTCATATTTAGTTTTTTCTTAATTTACAGACCATCAATTACTTATGCGCTTTACAAAACTGCTCATATCTGTACTCTTTTATTCTCTTACTGCGAGCAGTCAGGACTTTTCAAATAAAGGAACAGAATTTTGGGTGGGCTATGGCAGTCATGTTGCCATGTATAGTGCCAATGGTAGTGTGAATCCTGCTGGTGGAGGGCAGGATATGGTTTTGTATTTTACATCTGATAGAAATGCAAATGTCACTGTCGAGATCCCTTCCTTGGGTTGGACCAGAACCTATACGGTAACAGCCAATCAGGTGACTACTTCAAATACCATGCCCAAGACAATTGGTCAAGACTCCCGTATAACCGATGAGGGAAAATCTGCTAAGGGAATACGGATCACGTCTGATGTGCCGATCATTGCTTATGCTCATATTTATAACGCATCAGTTTCAGGAGCTACGCTTTTATTTCCAGTGAATACACTGGCCAGGGAATACTATTCAATAAATTATACGCAAATCTCAAATCAGGCTAATTCTTATTGCTTCTCTTATGTAATCGCTACAGAAGATGATACCAATATTGAGATAATCCCCAGCGCCAATACTATATTGAACGCCAAGGGTGATACAATCAAAGTAAAGCTGAACAAAGGAGAAGTATACAACATATTCGGCAAGCTGATCACATTTGCCAATCCTTTCAAAGGTGAGGATCTGACTGGAACCAAGATCAGGTCGGTTGCTACGCCAACCAGTCCCTGTAAGCGTATTGCGGTATTTTCAGGATCGGGCAAGATTAGTATCACCTGTAATAATGGTTCTGGAAGTGCCGACAACTACATGCAGCAGGCTTTTCCTGCCAACGCTTGGGGCAAAAAATACCTGACAGCTCCAACCAAGGACATGCCGAATAACTTTTTCCGCATAGCAGTTAGCAAACCTGGAACAGTTGTTAAAAGAAATGGCGTGGCACTGACTGGGTTGATCAATGGATTCTATTACGACTATCAAAGTTCTACACCAGATCTGATCGAGTCTGATGAGCCCATTATGGTGGCGCAATATACCACAACCACAGGTCAGTGTGGCAATACATTTATCGGAGGCAGAGGAGATCCTGAAATGATCTATTTGAGTCCCATAGAACAAACAATCGATAAGGTCACTATTAATTCAACTCCCAATGCAGG
>JBKCOY010000031.1:0-8461 GCA_046309555.1 Chitinophagia bacterium | reverse complement strand
CATTGATATACTTTCGTATTTTACTATCACTGGATAGATCCATTCCGTTCAATTGTATTGCTGTTGCATTAAGGCCACAAAGGAAGGGATAATGAAGAAAGCCGAATTTGCTGTTTGAATTCCTTGAAGCAGAACTATCACTATTGCTGCCTTCTTCAATTTGAGGAGAAATATTCAACCTGTGCTGTGCTTGTGCAGCTTTTATCCAGCTATTCATGTGTATGATACACCACTTATCCAATGTAATATCATGAACTAAACTATCAATGTCAAGACTTCTTCTAAGAGCATTTACTTTTGTTTGTGCCAGTGATGACAGATCTTTGGTAAGTGATTTACTCAATCTGATGCTAGGAAAAGCCATTCCCGGATCTTGTATACCCGATGAAAACCCACCGTATTCTCCTGTATACACGATGTTGGTAATATCTCCGCCATATACTGTCTTGTATCGATATTCAGTCTCATCTTTATCCCTGAATACCATTCGGGAAAACAATATAGTATCCTCATCGTTTAAGTACAATGACAGATCAGGTAGATCGCCGCTGAACTTGATTTGCTCAGGCACACCCCTGTAATTCTTGTTGACAATCTCAATTGTGCCAAGCCTCAAATCTGTATCCAGTTTTTGATGGAGGGGTTGCATTGAACCCGACCACCAGATCATGGAAGAATCCAGATCAATAAATGTTGAATTGAATCTTCCCTTGTAACCAAAAGAATCAATTCTATGATGTACATTATCAAGTACTTTGATCCGAGTCACACCAATATAATAGCCATTGGACAGGTCTAAAATAAGTTGAACATCATCATCTATAATGGCTGTCCACTTAGAATAAATGTCAATATTTTGTCCAGCACTAAAAAATGGAAGCAGGGCAATCAAAATTGAAAAGGATGTTTTCATAATTATCATTTTAGCTTAATCAATTCCTAAAGCAAACATCAACCTCGTCAGCACCAGTAATTCATTTTTATTTCGCTCTGTTGGAGTAAAAGAATAAAATTCATCCAGATAGTGTTTCCAATGCCTGTCATGTTCGCCCAAACTACCTGTTATAATCTTCCTAGTTTTGGTTGAATAGGCAGTATAGTTATTGACACCACTTAAAGGGGAAACATTGATTTTTAACATATATGTGGTATTGGAAATACGAAGATCATCTTCATAAATCCAGGATTCCAATAGCTTACCAAGTGGATAAGATAGTGATCCGCTGTATAAAATAGTGGATTTCAAAAAGGGAAGATGAATATTGCTGAACTCACTATCAGTAAGAATGATATTTGAATGTTTTACAACGATATCAAAATTGCGGAATAACTTTTCGGACAATTCACTGATCTCATACAAAACTTTTGGTTGGAACCAGGTATCGTACATCGATTGTGAAAATTTAATTTTTCCATTTTCAATGTTCAATGAATTGGCAATCACCAGTGTTTTAGGAAATGAAAGAATAATTCCATTTTGGTCCATGAGTAACAAATGGTCTGTTGTTTCACCACTTTCGGACAAGATCTGAAGATCTACGGAAGTACTGGTTACACTTCTGATTGATTTATTGCTTGCATAAATATTATTTTTCTTGTTGAATCTGTATGACATATGATCTATTTTAATTTTTTATGCGGAGTTTTCCTGCTGCTATTAGATAATTTCTGCAACTTTCTATGTGTTCAGCTGCCATTTTATTGGCTTCTATTTCCATAGGATGTTTTTCATATGTTTTTTCCTGTAACAACTTGTAATATCGATTCTGGAAATTCTTCTTATCTGAATACCACTGGAGCAAATGAACAACCTCATGCAGTGAACTGATTATCAACCTATCTATATCCGGATGATTGTTTACATAAATCCTGATTTTATTTTGAGATGAGCAAAAAACACCATGTATTTTCTTGTGTGGATAATATGAGACTTCTACGTTTACTTTTTTTCTTTTTTGATCTGCTCCCTGGTAAGACAAATTCCAAATACCCCAACGAACAACTTCGCATACGAATTCCTTTTTGTTGACCGCAAGTTCATAATCTGGTTCAGGCTTGAAGAATGAAAATACAGGTTCGTTTAGCGTATTATTCGCATACTTCCAGACCCAGATAATAAAAAGGACCAAAAAATAAATGAGTAGGCCTTTTTCAAAAGGATCGAGATTAAAAAACCAGTGTTCAATTTGATGCATCATTTTATCAATTCAATTCTACCAGATGAAGCCGTTCGAAATTATAAGCAGCAACAGGGTTATTTTGTGAAAGATTTGCGTATTCACTTTTCATTAGAGAATTATGGATGTCTTCTATTGGAAGATGAATGCAGGATGATAATGCTCTGACAAAGCAGGTGTTCGACTCTTCGATCATTTGATTTGTTACTTGTCGCAGTCCCATATAATATGCCTCTGCTGGCTCTGAAATGAACATATTGGTGCAGAAAGACGGTATTTGATGTTTTCTTGCAAACTCAAATGCATAACACCAGATAAAGATGTTTTTGCGTTTTTGCTGAAGCATGTCTTTATCTCGGTGATCCAACACAAAAGGTCGTCGCGTATGAAATTGGCCAACGGAAAACAAACCATCAGGTGATCCATGTCCCATGGCAATGATATTATCATGAATTTCAAGCTCCTCACGGATGTCAGCTTCAGTTCCAGCTTTCCTAATGACTGTTCGGTAGTTAAACTCATCGTGTACCGGCAAAAGAAAATCAGTTGATCCGTCTTTTGGATGAATGATTAATGTTTTCATTTTTTAGTTTTTATTCCCAAATCCAATTGGATTTCGGGTAGGTGATTTCAAACAGATTTCCTGGGCGCAGATCTCATTCAGGACTTCAATGGGTTCCCGATTTTCCAATTCACCGATCTTCTCCATCAATGCATATTTTTCTGCTGCATTTTCAATGGAGGCACCCGTGAGGTTAAATGCGGAACACAATTGATTCACTTCGGACTGCTGAAGGAAGGGGAATCGGCTCGCAATAATTTTGGCCTGTGTGCCCCTATCGGGTTCCACCATATTGATCTTAAAGGTCATCCTTCTCATCACAGCAGCATCTACATGATCAATATGGTTGCTCGTACAAAGCATAACTCCTTTGAATTTGGACGAATCCGTTTCTTTCAAAAAAATACTGGTAGCAGTAGAAACCATAAAATCAACTGCCCGTTCAGCAGCAATACGTTTCGCCACCAATCCTTCAAATTCATTGATCACAAACCACACTTTTTTTCCTTGTTTGGAAAAACGTTCACAACATTGATAATACTCTTTGAACATGCCGGCATAGGCAGCCTCCGTCATTCCCACATAAGGATTCTTCAGTTCATGTCCCACTTCATAGATGATGGCTGAAGATTGTTTGGCGAGATTCAAAATGGTTTGGGTTTTGCCGGTTCCGCTGGGGCCATCGATCAGGACCTTGACAGACTTGAAAATCTGTTCATCTTTAGACTGATTATTAAAAACATCGATAATCTTTTGAACAGAGGCGACCTGACTTTCCAGTGGAGAGTTGTAGAATACCTTTTTGCTTTCAATTTCTTCGGGATAGATCAGCTGTCCATATTCAAGATTAAGCTTACCGGATTGTTCTTCCATCTGCAAGCCCAGGTGTTCGCAAGCAAACTCTGAAAGTTTCATTTCATCAAGACTTTTAAACTCCCTGGTTGCAAATGTGATGAGGTTGTTTTTCATAAGCGTATTCCGACCATTCATGATATCTTTTGAGATCAGGTAATACTTTTTCTCAATTCGCTGGAGGATGCGTTCTATATCCACTGATCTGTTTGGATAGTACAAGTGATGGGCGGCCATAATGATGAGCAAAAATTTTTCATTAAGGTCAAGCTCGTGCTTGGATATCCACTGCAATTCTGGCAAATGAAAAGACTGTTCAATAGACGTATGCAACTTGGTTTGGAAATCTTCACTTTCGATGAGGTCAGACCTCAGATCGCTGTACAGAGACATGGTCTTTTCAAGAAGACCGTGGAAATTATCAACTACAATGGTTTCAAGAAATTTAGTGTCGCCGGTAAGGATTGTTTTATAGGCTGATTCTGAAAGGATAAATTGACCTTCCTTCTTTTCCCAGCGGCTGATCTCTCTTACGACCAAACCGTTTTCAATCAATACGGTGATAGATTCAAAAATCTCAGGAACCGGGTCAATTCCGGGAATGTTCAACCACTCAATGATGTCTTTCAGGGAAAGCGCCTCATCACCATAAATCCTTTTATAGGCAAATGCGGAGAGGAGAAATGCCTCCATTTTGCCGATTTTAAAAAAACGCTGAAGAAATTCAAGGTCAGTTTTGGCCTTGAATCCCTGGAATTTCAAAGAGGATCTTCCTTTTCCTTCCAGGTAGACCTGGCCGATGCTTTTACAGAGGAGGCTATTCAGATTTGCTTTCATACCTATGGTTGAGAATGCGAAAATAGGAATAAAATCTTATTGTTACCATTTTTTGGTATACTTTTAACAATTGTTGGGTTATTTTTGATTTTGTAACTTGCTAAAAATTTGATTCTATGTTCATGCTATTGCTATTGCTTTTGGGGGGCGAAGAGAAAAATCAGCATAAAAATGAAGAAGAAACCGACCTGCCCGAAGCTGATAAAACCGATACCCTTGAGAATCTATTTGATATAAGATTGGGGCTAATTGAAGACAGGTATCTACATCTTACGAAAGAAAAGCAAGAGCCGATCTATTTTATTACAGCCAAGTCATTTGCAAATGTTCCTGAAAAAGAGAGGGTAAAAGATTACAATGATTCAAAACTGATTGAATTAAGGCAGGTTAAAACTTTACTCAGTTCATGGATCAAAAAATTAGAAAACGGCATATTGAAAGCAGAGAATGATAAAAAGGATAGGGATGAAATGGGAAATCTTTTGTCAGAAAAAACATACATAAAGGAAAAAAGACTACTTGAAAAAGAAGACTTTTTAATAGCTATACGAGGAGAACCCAGAGGATATTCCATGTTCCACTTACAAGATGTATTTGAAAATTACAATATTGTCTATACACACTATTTTGTTCGTCTTCGCCCTAGGGATAATTTTGGATTTGATACTGAGTATATACATTTAATACTCGAACAATTGACAAAACGTAAACTGGTTGAAGAATTCAGGAAAATATTAGCAGATAAGGGTTTAAAGAGTTATGCTTCATTCAATTCGATAAGCATTGATCGTTTACGCTCAACGAAAATAAAATATCACCCTGAAAAGGAAACTCAAATTAAAATTATAGAGAGATATAAAAATGAATATGATAAAACTCAAAAACAAAATTTGAATTTTTATCAACTTGAAGAAAATATATACCGGTCAATTTCAATTAATGATTGATTCTTAAACAGCACATTAATACTTTTTGAATTATATGAAATCAATAGATATTAAAATTGGATCACCCAATGAGGTTGAGCAATTTCTGGAAGATGCGAAAAATAAAAAAATTCACTTGGTGTGCTTTGCCAATAAACAACCAGAAAGCTATTGCTATAGACTTTACAATGAGCTGATCACAGCAACAGAACAAAAATATAAATTTCCAACATTGATAGATAAGGTAAATAAAGTGCAGGATGTAGGATGTCTATATCCTATTGCCAACATGAGTATCATACCTACATACGACTACAATGAGCCACAAAATGAGTCTAAAATAAAGCATGATCTCAAAGAAATTATATTCCAGGCAAATGAAAGATTCATGAAAACGGACACCATTGTTTTTTTACTAGATCGTAACATGGACATCTACAAAACGCTATCAAATGGAATCTATGAGATTTGTGGTGATAGCAAGACATCTCTTGAATGGCTTAGGACAATTGTATTTTGCTAATAAATATTAACTTGTTGATTTTCAATTATATATTTATTTATCTATTCAATTTAATGCTAAAGATCTGTTAAGGTAGACATTTTTGTTACCAATATTTTGGTTAGTAAATAATTTTCGGTTTAAATTTGCACCGTCAAAAACATTAAACCTGAAGATTATGAAAATGAAACACGCCCTTAAGAAGAAAAATGTGTTGATCGGAAACATCAATACAGAGTTCTACCGACTGAAAAAATACAATACGGTAGACATCATGAACGAGAATACGCGTCCCTACCAACCAGAAGAGACACTGAAAAAAATTCGGGTTCTGACCGATGAACTGGTGGAGATGAAAACCAGGATTCAAAAAACCAACCGACCTATTCACCACAAAGTGTTTCGGTTGAGTGAATTGAAAAACCTGGTAGAAAAACTGAAAGAACTCTCCTGCGACAACGGAAAAGTTGAAGATTCTTACAGTTACAGAGGAGACAAATACGTTGTGAGTGACATCAGTATTCAGGAAAGAGACCGGATCATTGAGGAATTGTCTCTTGAAATTGATGAGATTCAGGATGAACTGGATCAATGGAACCAGATAACAGAATTGGTTGATTAACACCATAAACCGGGGGGAGAGCGAGTAAAAGTGAATTATCTGTTCTTTAGATATGATTTATCATGTCTACAGTTACAGAATGCATCCTTGATGTTGATAACGTTCAGTAAAGTCAAGCGTCATGGATTTAAACCTTAACATGTAACACTTAACACACTCATTAAGCTTTTACAAGCTTAAACCCCGGTTTTAAATTTAAAAGAGTAAACATGGTACTTCGTCCCTCACAATGGATCAATATCGGATGGATCATCTTCGGCATCGCCGGTATATTGTGGATCATCCCTCCGGTCATTGCCCTGTATAAGATCCTTGAATTGAACTGTTGGACGTATTCCATCGATAATGAATTCATCACCGAGAAAAAAGGTGTCTTTTCGGTCGACCATAGGGAACTCCAGATCTGCCGGATCAAAAGCATGCGATTTGAAGAACCCTTTCTGATGAGACTGGTGGGGATTGGGAACCTGTATGTGAAAAGTTCTGAACCCTACCACCCGGAACTCAAAATGTGGGGAATCCCAAAGGGATCTGCCCTCTGGAATGAACTCAGAAGAAGAACCGGGAACCAGCGAAAAAGGAATGGTGTGAAGGAATATGATCTCTATAACCTGTAAACAACAATTGTAAATATGAACCAGACAGCTCAAAAGAGAAAAAAGTCAACAGAGAAAGACATCCACCTTGTCAATGACCCTATTCAGTTCTTCATTGAAAACAAAAGGGACAGTGTATGGGAAAAGAACAAGGAAAAATGGAAAACCCATTTCCGACTCCAACTCAAGGTTCTGAAACTCTTCATTGACAACGAGGCGGATGAAAAACACATGGCGTCATTTGTATACCGACTGGGACTCGGATACTGGGGAGTAGGAAAACAAAGTGGTATTCCCTCCGGAGTTTTTTCTCTGAATGCGGTAACTTCCGAGAACACCAAGAAGACCGATGACCACTTTATTGGCGCCCAACTGATTGGGAAGACTGTTCACGAAGCCTATGAGGCGTGTGATTTCAACGAAGACCATATGGTTGAACATTGGTTGTATGAAAACCTTTGGTTGTGGATGACCATCAAGGTCACCCAGGAAGAACATAGGAGTGGAAATATTTCAAAGTCAGTCGATGACCTTGAACTGAAGAGAAGAATGGAACACTATGTAAACGTTTCTCCATTGGTAACCTTGAAAAAACGATAAACACCATGTACCTCTCAAAGTCTGACTTTCAACTGGCGACATCCTGTTCGCAGAAACTCCTCTACAAGAAAAGAGGCTACCCGACAGCCCATGATACGAATGAGTACATGCAAATGCTCGCACAAAACGGATACCTTATTGGGCATATGGCTAACATGCTGTACCCGGAAGGTATCGAAATCACGGGCAACACAGCCGAAGCCATCGAGGCGACCCAAGCGGCACTGGAGCAGGAGAATTGTATCTTGTTTGAGGCAGCCACGTACCTCCATCAAAAAAGTACTGCCGGCAATTTGGGAGAACAATCCCTATCTCCGTGAAATACCACATTTTTCTTCCTATAAATCAATAGATAATGCAGGGATGATCATTGACCCCTATGATCTGCTGGCTGTTCACGGGGATGAAGATACCGGAGACGAGGTTGTAAAAGTGGGAACTGCTGCCATGCGTGCCTATTACCGATTCAGATTTGATAATACCCTTACAAATAACCAACGTGAAGAGATCAGAAAACAGCTCCTCGCCTACTGTCGGCTTGACACTTTGTCAATGGTCATTATTGGACATCACTGGGGAATTAAATAAAATCTTATGAGTTCAGCACAAGCATTACAGATCAACGCGTATATGAGTCCCCACCCACTGGATGAGGACAGTTTTCTGGAAGAAGAATGGATTTCATGGCTTCCAGGATATGTCAAGGAGGAAACAGAAGATGGATTGCCGTCCTATTACCATGATAGCAACGTAGCGTTGTATGAAAAGATTGAAACTTTTACCAATG
>JBKCOY010000030.1:0-22636 GCA_046309555.1 Chitinophagia bacterium | reverse complement strand
TAGCTTCCTGCTATTAAACCATTGAAAACACCACTGGAATCAAATCCAGAGCCCTTGCTGTAAGTATACCCAGGCGTGCCCCCGACACCAGATATGGCAACTGATCCGGTGTTTCCACCTTTACAGGACACATTGGTAGATGATCCATTTATACTAACTGCAGGAGGAATCGTAACCGTAAATGCTTTGCTGGTATCACATCCTGAAGTTGTGTCAACAGCATATAGAATATAATTACCAGCCACACCAATAGTGAATGGAGGTGTTTTCACTTCACCTACTGCACCACCTAACTTGTATGTATATAATCCGGATGTAGTAACATTAATCGTGGCCAGATCACCAAAACAATTGGGATTGGTTACCTGAAGATTGAAGCTTACAACCGTATTGTTGATATTGGGATCGCCGCTGAAATCACTTACACAATTAACACTATCCGGAACATTTGCATAATTCAAGAATGATTGCACCTTGGTAATTCTGGCAGCAATCTTGTCTGTTCCGCTAAAAGAATAGGTCCAGCCAGTACCCACTACAGTGCCTAATGCAGGATCGGCTCCTGTATATGAAAGCCACTCAATCGTGAATTTCTCTGTGATCAACCCACGATCAGGGTCTGTGTAGGATCCATTCTGATATTGAGTCTTATCCTCATATTCAGCAATCTTCAAGGTTACAGGAAACAAGGTATTACATTGTATTCCCATGACTGAGGGTGTTGGAACATCACATGCAGGCTGAGGGATACACTCAACACCAAAGGTTGTATTATTGGGAGCTCTATAATAACAACAATCATTACTAGATCGGGCAAATGCTCTAGCGGATGAAGAAACCCTATACTTTCCACGCAGGATAGCAACCACATAGGCTTCATTTTGCTGGGTATTGCTGATACTTTGCCATTCTAATATTGTAGATCCTACAGGAGTTATGCAATTTGCCCTTGTAGCACTACTTACACTGCCGCCTTTGTCCCATGAAGCTGAAGATGAAGATCCCTGGGGATTTTTGAACTGTAAACCTGCCAATAAATAACTGGCTTGGAATTGGCTGCAAGTGGCACTTACCTCAGCCCAAAAATTGTTGAATCCATTGCTGGTCAGATTTGGCTTGGGGCCTACCCTCCAGGTGAAAATGGTAACGAAGACAGGCGTAGTAGTCCCTTCCAGCAAAGCATATCCATACTGTGGGATATCTTCAGCAACAGGCTTATTACCAAAACTGATGTCGTCAGGACTCAGCATTCCTGCCCCTGTTACCAAACCAGCACTGCTTATTTTTATCATTCTGCTACTGCTGTTGCCTGGTACTGTAACTGTATCAGGATTATTACCCAGCATTGAAAAAACATTGACCAGGTTAACCTGTCTGTCGGTACAAGGGGGCTCAATGGTTTGTGCATACACACCAGTGTGTGCAAGAAATAAAATAATTGCTAATTGCCGTAAAAGCCAATTCGAACTAAATCGGTAATTGGAGGTCTGTTTCATGTTTGTTTTTTTAAGATTGATAAATAGATTGAAAAAATCAATCACCAAACTATTTGCTCAGAAAGCACAGACCTATGATGAAATGTGAAATAAATTGAGAAAACATGAAAAATCAGTTTCCTTTCAACACTAATCTCCAGACATGAGTAACATCATCAAAAGTCATGAAAAGGCTCAAGTTCGAAAAAAGGGTAGTTTTGTATCCTTAAGATCTACTCATGAATATCAAAAACAATATACTCGAGACAATTGGCAACACTCCTTTGATAAAACTCAACCGGATCACTAAAAATTTGCCTTGCCCGGTTTTGGCTAAAGTTGATTATTTCAATCCTGGCAACTCTATAAAAGACAGAATGGCTGTAAAAATGATTGAGGTTGCTGAACAGGAGGGAAAATTGAAACCTGGTGGAACAATTATTGAATGTACATCAGGTAATACAGGAATGGGATTGGCATTGGCCGCCATTGTAAAAGGGTATAAATGCATTTTCACCACAACAGACAAACAATCCAAGGAAAAAATAGATATTCTCAAAGCCGTTGGAGCAGAAGTCATCGTTTGTCCAACCAATGTTGAACCAGAAGACCCGATGAGTTACTATTCAGTTGCCAGAAGGCTTTCAAAGGAAATACCCAATTCCTTTCATGCCAATCAGTATGACAACTTGGCCAACAGACTTGCACACTATGAAACAACGGGACCCGAACTATGGGAACAGACTGATGGAAAGATTACCCATCTTATCTGTACCGCCGGAACAGGAGGAACTGTAACCGGTACTGCAATGTACCTGAAGGAAAAAAATCCTGAAATTAAAATCTGGGCCATAGATGTCCACGGCTCACTCCTTACCAAATATTTCAAAACAGGTGAAATTGACATGAATGAAGTTCACCCATACATATCTGAAGGATTCGGGGAAGATTTTGTCCCTGAAAATTATGATATGTCTGTCATTGATCATTTTGAACAGGTATCTGATAAAGATGGTGCGATCATGGCAAGAAGGATTGCTAAAGAAGAAGGTCTTTTTTGTGGATACAGTGCAGGAAGCTGTTTACAGGGATTGATTCAGCTACAAGATCAACTTTCAAAAGAGGATCTTGCAGTTTGCATTTTTCATGATCATGGCAGCAGATATATTGGAAAAATATACAACGACCAGTGGATGATGGAGCGTGGATTTTTAGAAGTTAAAACCTTCAAGGACATCATATCTGCACGCGGATCAAAACAAAAGTTGATAACAGTTGAAAAAAACCAGCTTGTATCGCAAGCTGTAGAGCTGATGAGGAAATATGAAATTGAGCACATTCCTGTGATGGAAGGAACTGATGTGATCGGAGCAATCAGCGAAAACGGGCTGTTCCAGAAAATGTTCAGTGACCCGAACCTGAAAAACGAGAAAATTGAAAACATACTCGAAAAGCCATATGCCATCATTGATTTTCATACACCTGTTGAAAAAATCAGAAATATGATCAACAGAGAATCCGGAGCAGTATTGGCAAAAGATGAAAGCGGAGCATTGCAAATCGTTACAAAATATGACATCATTCAGTCATTAACCTGAGTACATATCGTAGAATTACGATAACGCTGACACGTATATTCCCGTTATCAAGCGTAAATCATGAAGAATGATAAAAGGGAAGTTTTGCTCTTGTCTGAAGACATACTTCATGATATTTTTGTATTGTCAATTTGATCACATGATCATCTTGTGAAAAACCACCAAGATCCTAAAAACCAAAAAAAACAATTCCTAAAAGAAAAACCAAGATCCAAGCATCCATCCAAAAACCAAAAAATCCAAGCATCCAATTAAAAACCAAAATCCAAATGTCCGAAAGCCGCCAAACATCCAAATCCAAAAAACCAAGGTACAGAACAGTGAACCAGACTATTTAACCATCCAAAAGGCTTTTGACAAAAACCCGGTGTTTTCACCGGGTTTTCTTTTTTATAGCAGGCCTTTTGTTGTTGGAAGGGAGTCATCCCATGGATTTTTTCTCACAGCCATCTTAATGGCTTTTGCAAAAGCCTTGAATATTGCTTCAATTTTATGATGCTCATTTTCACCTTTACAGAAGATATTCAGGTTGCATTTGGCAGCATCAGAAAATGATTTGAAGAAATGAAAGAACATTTCTGTTGGCATATCCCCTACTTTTTCCCTTTTGAACTCCGCATCCCAAACGATCCAGTTCCTTCCGCCAAAATCGATCAGCACTTTGGCCTCTGCTTCGTCCATGGGTAACGCAAATCCATAACGCTCCATCCCTCTTTTGTCACTCAATGCCATGGCCATTGCCTCTCCAAGGGCAATGCCGGTATCTTCAATGGTATGATGTTCATCAACATGAATATCGCCAGCAACATTTATGCTTAAGTCCATTTTGCCATGCCGTGAAATCTGCTCCAGCATATGATCAAAAAATCCAAGACCGGTATGTATGGATGATTTTCCCTCACCATCTACATTGACCTCTACTTCAATTTTTGTTTCATTGGTGTTTCTCTGATGCTTCACCATTCGCTGACCAAACTTCAAAAACATATAAATGGATTCCCAGTTGTTGGTTTCATGAACAAGTGAGTTTTTTAATTCCTCAGGCAATTGATCGGTATGTACATATCCTGCACCTTCAGCATTGTTGAGCAGAATACACTTAGCACCAAGATTTTTTGCGAGTTGGAGATCTGTGAGCCTGTCGCCAATTACAAATGAACCTGACAGATCATAGTCACTGTTATTCATATATTTAGCCAGCATTCCGATACCTGGCTTTCTGTTAGGTGAATTTTCTTCCGGCATACTGGGGTCTATGAATAACTCATCAAAAATGACCCCCTCTCCTTCCAGTGTTTTTAGAATATGATGCTGAACAGGTGTGAACTCTTCCAGTGGAAAAGAAGCCGTACCGAGACCATCCTGGTTGGAAACCATGGCCAACTCATAATCAAATTCTTTTGCGATCCTTGAAAAATGTTGAAATACCCCGGGATAAAAAGTCAACTTCTCAAATCGGTCAATCTGATAGGTTGGTGGTACTTCTTTGATGATTGTGCCGTCCCGGTCGATAAAAAGTACCTTTTTCATGATGGAGAATTATTTTCTTTGAATGATTGTATGCTGTTGATGAGTCTTGTATTTTCTGTTTCCGTACCCACCGTGATCCTGAGGCTGTTTTCACAAAGCATCACATTGCTTCTATCTCTGACCACAATACCATTGGAAACGAGATGCTGATACATTTTTTTGGCATCAGTAAATACGGCAAGCAAAAAGTTAGCGTCTGAGGGATAAACATGTGATACTTCTCCTGTTAACAACAAAGCTTCCTCTAAAACCATTCTCGAACGCACCAGTTGCTGAATCATATCGTTGACCTGCCCAATCTCCTCCAATGCTTTTAGGGCCAGTTCCTGCACGGGTTCACTGATGTTGTAGGGGGGCTTTATTTTATTGAGATAGGCAATGATCTCTGGTGATGCAAAAGCCATACCCATTCTGAGTCCTGCCAATCCCCAGGCTTTGCTCAGTGTTTGCAATACAACGAGGTTAGGGTAATCCTGTAAATCAGCAACAAAAGAACGCTGACGTGAAAAATTGATATAAGCCTCATCCACTACCACAATACCATCAAAATTATTAAGTACCATTTCTACTTCTTCCCTGTTGATGCTGTTGCCGGTGGGATTATTGGGGGAACAGATCCAGATAATCTTCGTTGAAGGAGTAATGGCAGACTCAAGCGATTCCAAGTCCAGCTGAAAATTGGACAGTAAAGGAACCTTTATGATACTGACATTGTTGATATTGGCAGATACCTCATACATGCCATAGGTAGGCGGAAAGATAATCGTTTGATCAAGGCCTGGTTCACAAAAACACCTGAACAACAGATCAATGGGCTCATCACTACCATTACCCAGAAAGATCTGGTTTACCGGAACTTTCTTGATGAAGGAGATTTTCTCCTTCACTTTTGCCTGCATTGGATCAGGATAGCGATTGTACCATTTTGTCAATGGGGACCCCAATGAGTTTTCATTGGCATCCAAAAAAATATTGGCTTCTCCTTTGAATTCATCTCTGGCAGACGAGTAAGGCTTCAACTCTCTGATATTTCTCCTGACTATAGATTCAAGATTGAACATGATATTATTGATTTAATCGGATCTTCACTGCATTGGCATGGGCATCAAGTCCTTCCGCCTGGGCCATAGTTATTACTGTTTTCCCGATTGTATTAATTCCGGCTTCACTGATCTGCTGAAAAGTTATTTTACGTATATAACTATCAACACTAACTCCGCTATAAGCCCTGGCATATCCGTTAGTTGGAAGCGTGTGATTGGTTCCGCTTGCATAATCTCCGGCGCTTTCAGGTGTAAAGTTTCCAATAAAGACAGATCCGGCATGGACTACAGATTCCGCTATTTGCTCTGCCGCATCAGAAGCAATGATGAGATGCTCAGCTGCATAGGAATTAACAAGTTGCAAGGCTTCATCCATATTTTCCAGAAGCACAGCCCTACTGTTCTCAAGAGCATTCTTTGCAATTTCCTTCCTTGGCAATAGGTCTAATTGTGTTTCCAGATGCTTGATGGTTTCTTCTAAAATGGAACTGCTCGTTGATACTAATAAAACCTGTGAGTCGATACCATGTTCGGCCTGCGACAAAAGATCAGCAGCGATAAAAGAAGGATTTGCGGTATCATCAGCCAGAACACAAACCTCACTTGGCCCTGCAGGCATATCAATTGCAACCCCTTCCATTTGAACCAGTTGTTTGGCTGCAGTAACATATTGATTTCCTGGACCAAATATCTTGTCTACTTTTCTGATGGTTTGGGTACCAAATGCCATTGCCCCTATGGCTTGTGCTCCCCCACAAGCATAGACCTCTGAAATACCGACCAAAGAAGCCGCGTATAAAATTGCTGGATGAATAGAGCCGTCTTTACCGGGAGGAGTAAATAGAGCAATTTCCCTGCATCCGGCGATGGTTGCCGGAATGCCCAGCATCAAAACTGTGGAAAACAAAGGTGCGGTTCCTCCCGGAATGTAAATACCTACGCGTTCTATCGCAACAGATCTTCTCCAGCAAGTTACCCCCTTCATTGTTTCAATCCTTACAGCACTTTCTTTTTGATGAGAATGGAAACGAGCAATGTTTTCTTTTGCAATTGACATTGCCTCTTTCAAATCATCTGAAATCAGTTGTGTTGACTTTTTAATGTCTTTCGGACCCAACCGCAATCTTTTCAAGGATACCCCATCAAATTTTTTAGAGTACTTTTTCAGTGCCCTGTCTCCTCCCTTTTTCACATCAGAAAGGATTTTTCCGACGTTTTTAAGCAGGGTTGCATTATCCAATACGGGGCGAGAAACTATTTCAGCCCATTGCGCTTTATCTGGTTGTAAAAAGACTTTCATAACATTACATGATCATTTTTTCAATCGGAACCACCAAAATTCCTTCCGCTCCAGCTTCCTTCAGTTGTTCAATTTTGTCCCAGAACTCGTCTTCACTCAACACACTATGAATACTGCTCCAACCGGGCTCTGCCAGTGGTAATACTGTAGGACTTCTCATGCCAGGCAGCAATGAAATGATCTTTTCCACCTGAGCATTGGGTGCATTGAGGAGAATATACTTGCTCCTTTTGGCTTTCTTCACCGCTCTAATTCTGAACAACAGTTTGTCAAGCAATTGTTTACGTTCACTATCAAGATTCTCTCGGGAAATCATGACTGCCTGAGATTGAAGGATTACTTCTGCTTCCTTTAAACCATTCATAAACAAGGTTCCACCGCTGCTTACAAGATCTGCCACAACATCGGCCAATCCAATTCCAGGAGCAATTTCAACTGAACCGCTGATCTCATGTATGGATGCTTTTACGCTATGTTTTACCAAAAAGCCCGATACAATTTTAGGATAACTGGTTGCGATACGTTTCCCTTCCAAACTTTGAATTCCAGCATACTCCATTGATCGGGGGATGGCTAAGGATAGCCGGCATTTCCCAAATCCCAGCTCCTGAATGGAAATAACTTTTCTGCCTTTTTCGGCAAGAACATTTTGACCCACGATACCGATATCGGCTACCCCATCTTCCACATATTCAGGAATGTCATCATCCCTTAAGAAAAATACTTCCAAAGGGAAATTCTCAGAAACAGTTTTAAGCCTGTCTTTTACATTTCTAAGATCGATGCCGCACTCTTTCAGCAGTTGAACTGAATCCTCTGATAAGCGTCCTGATTTTTGGACCGCGATTCTCAGCATTGTTTCATTTGTCATAGTGTCAATCATTTACCAAAATAAAAAAGGCTCACCAACGGTAAGCCTGTATTATAGTGAAAACCATACCAGGGCTTACCCGATGGGTAGAGCATGGTGGTGGTGAACATTAACGTTTGATAGCATGTTGCAAAAGTAATGCTCAAAAACATTATGGCCAAAATTCCATACTATTTTATAAAATGGTCTAAATTGGCATCCATGAAACGAAATGCTGCAATTTACGCTGTACTGACCTCCTTTATTTTGCTTTGCTTCAATCCTATAAAGTCTCAAATCATTACAGAAGAATGGAATCTTATTTGGAGTGATGAATTCAACAAGAAAGGATTACCCGACAGCAGCAAGTGGGGTTATGATATTGGGGGGCATGGATGGGGAAACAATGAACTTGAGTATTATACGGCAAAAAGGCTTAAAAATGCAAGAGTAGAAAAGGGATTGCTCATCATAGAGGCACACAAAGAGCAATGGGAAAACAAAAATTATACATCTGCAAGATTGGTAACAAGAGACAAAGCTTCTTGGAACAAAGGGAAGATTGAAGTAAGGGCAAAATTACCTTCAGGGCTGGGAACATGGCCTGCCATTTGGATGTTGGGGGAAACAAATCCATTGAAATGGCCTGATGATGGGGAAATCGACATCATGGAACATGTGGGCTATGACCATGGCAGGGTTCATGGTACCGTTCATTGCAAAAAATACAATCACATCATTGGAACCCAAAAAGCAGCACAGGTCATGTTGCCGGATTGCTCAGAGAATTTTCATACCTATCAATTGGAATGGGATCAGGATTCCATCAGGATCGGTGTGGATGGCAATTACTTTTTTACCTATGTAAATGAGAGAAGCGGATATGACGCATGGCCTTTCAATAATAATATGTATTTGCTACTGAATCTGGCTGTAGGTGGAAATTGGGGCGGTTCAAAAGGGGTAGCAGAAGATATTTGGCCCAGAAGAATGGAGGTTGATTTTGTGAGGGTTTATCAAAAGAAATAGCATTCCGGTAAAGCATAATTTGATTAAAATGAAAAAAAGAAATTCTTTCCTTGTCCTTCTTACCCTGTTGACATCATTTGCATTTGCACAACCTGACAGATGGCAGCAAAAAGTAAACTATAAAATGGATGTTCAGGTTGATGCCAAATCCAATAAATTTTCAGGAAAGCAGCAATTGGAGTACTGGAACAATTCTCCAGACACCCTCAAAGTATTGTATTATCACCTTTATTGGAATGCGTTCCAACCTGGAAGCATGATGGACATCAGAAGCCAGGAGATCGGAAAAAAATTGATCAGGGGTAGAGCTGACTGGGATCAACGGGTAAAAGATCGGATCTCCAACCTTAAACCAGACGAGATTGGGTATCAACAAGTGAAGAATCTAAAAGTAAATGGAGTCCTCCAAAAAACAACGCTATATGAAACTATTCTAAAAGTAGAATTGTTGAAGCCAATATTGCCAAAATCAAAATCGCTTATAGAACTTGAATTTGATGTCCAGGTTCCTGTACAGATCCGCAGGAGTGGACGAGAAAATGCCGAAGGTGTTAAATTCAGCATGGCACAATGGTATCCCAAGCTTTGTGAATATGATCAGCAGGGATGGCATCCCACACCCTATGTTGCGCGTGAGTTTTATGGTGTTTGGGGAGACTTTGAAGTAAACATCAATATCGACAGAAATTATGTTATTGCAGCTACGGGTTATCTGCAGAATGGACATGAAATAGGACATGGCTATGAGAAATATTCATCCCTCCCATTCAAGCCTTCAACATCAAACACATTTACCTGGAGATTCAAAGCTCCTAATGTACATGATTTTGTTTGGGCTGCTGATCCTGGCTATGTACACAACAGCAAGCAGGTAAGAAAAGGACTCGTATTGCATTCTTTCTATAAAATAGATACGGTATCACTCAAAAAGCAATTTGAATCTGTACCAGCAAGAATGCGGGGAAACAGCGGTTTGAATGCCTACATCAATTCATATAAAACACAATGGGATTCAGTACTGGAGTTGGCTGCAAGAGCACTACCATTCATTGACAAGCATTATGGTGAATATCCCTATAAACAATATTCTTTCATACAGGGGGGAGACGGAGGAATGGAATATCCAATGGCAACACTGCTGAAAGGCGCTGGAACAGGTGTGGTTATCCATGAATGGATGCATAGCTGGTATCAAATGATGCTTGGCACTAACGAATCTCTGTATCCCTGGATGGATGAAGGATTTACCAGTTTTGCAGAAGCCAATGTAAACAACTATCTGAATGGAAATACAGATTCATTTCCTCACCAAAGCGCATTCAGTGCTTATGTTGCGCTTTCAAAAAGTGATTTCAATGAACCCCTCACCACTCACGCTGACCACTATTCAACCAATACGGCTTATAGTACCAATGCATATTCAAAAGGTGAAGTATTTCTCGAACAACTAGGATATATCACAGGTTCTGCAGTGAGGGACAGTATACTGTTAAAATATTTCAACACCTGGAAATACAAGCATCCCCATGTAAATGATTTTATCAAAATTGCAGAGCAAACCAGCGGATTACAATTGGATTGGTACCGCGATTTTTTTGTAAATACAAGTAAAACCATTGATTACGGCATAGACAGTTTATGGGATGAGGGAGGAAAAATGATGATCCGACTCAGGAATCACGGGAGCATGCCGATGCCAGTTGATCTTGAGTTAACATTCAAAGACGGCTCAGTAGAACACGCCTATATTCCGCAATACCTGATGTTTGGCAGCAAATCAAATGAAAAACCTTCAATCAAAAGAACTGTGGGAGAACCCTGGAAGTGGACACATCCAACGTACACCATAAGCATTGACCGAAAATTGATTGATTTGAAGAAAATTGAAATAGACCCTGGGAAAAGAATGGCAGACGGGGAAAGGCGGAACAATAAACTGGAGTTGAACTGGTGATGATCAAACAGAAGAACCGACAAGTTTTTCAAGCTCTCTAAATAGTTCAATGAGTTCGCCATAAAACAATTTCAGTTCTGCTGGTTGATATACAGGATCCCGCCTTTGTATGCCCAGTAGAATGGTGTCGTCTTTCGCCAATTCCAATTGCTGGATAATTAATTTTTCTCTGTGAAGAATGGTGGCAGCCTGCTCCCAATCTTCTTTTTCCAGTGAATTTTCCCACTGGTACTTCGCATAGGATATTTCCTCCAACAGATAGCTGAGGTGTGAGCGCATTTTCTGAGGGTCGCTGATTCCAATCAACTCCCCCACTTTTGCTGTTATGAATTGAAAATCTAAAGGGTCTGACTTAAAATATTTCATCTAACAAAATAGGTTAGGAGGAATTAATGGGTTACATTGGAAAAAAACATAAACAAACTACTTATAAAAGTAGTTTTTAGTAGCTACTTTTCCAAATATCATAGTTTTTTAAATTATTTAAAAATCTATATTTAGTTTCAAGATAAGTTAGGAATATGATTAGAATTGGTATCATAGAAGACAATATATTTCTCTTGAAAAGCTTCAGGGATTACCTGAATGAAACGGATGGAATGAGTGTGGTTTTTTCCTCCATTTCTATGGAAGATGCAAAGGAACAGATGGATAATAAATCCATCCCTGCCCCTGATGTGGTTTTGTTGGATATTTTTTTACCAGGAGAATCAGGCATTGATGCCATACCTTATATCAAAGAAAAATATCCGGATACAAAAATCATTGTCCTGACCGCATACAATGAAGAGAATCTGATCATCAATTGTTTGAAACAGGGAGCAGTTGGATATGCGCTCAAAACCTCAAAACTTTCACAATTGGTTGATATCATTCTACACACAAACCGCACTGGTGCATTTGTAGACGAATTATCATTGTCGAAAATAATAACCAATCTGCAATCCAAAAAAGCGGGTAGTGTAAAAGAGTTGCTCACTTTCAGAGAAAAAGAAATTGTAGGATTGGTTGAAAAAGGTCTGAGCTATAAACAAATGTCAGAAATGCTTTTTGTCACCACTTACACGATCAATTATCATCTGAAAAATATATACAAAAAACTAGGTATTCATTCAAAATCTGAGCTGCTTTCCAAATTGATGGATGAGGGGAAAGCATGATTCAAACTATTGATTTTCAACGTACATTTGCCATTGGACTGAATATACTGTCCTGCAATCATGGGTTTAAACTTCAATGATACATCCAAAGCTTTTCGCTACAAAACTGATGCACAATTAAAAAAGGCGTTGCTGTTGTTCAGGACCATGCAATTTGGTCCACTTGTAACACTCGGCACAAGACTAACTCCATGGGCCATGAAGATCGGAATGCCCATAAAAACACTGATCAGAAATACGCTCTTTGAACAATTTGTGGGTGGCGAATCGTTGGAACAGACCCATCATGTAGCTACTTTATTAGATCAGTATAATGTAAAAGTTATTCTGGATTATGGCGTTGAAGGTGGGGCTGATGATGATGAAAAATTTGAGAAAGAGAAAAATAAATTCATTGAAGTAATAGAATTTGCAAGTAAGGAAAAAAATATCCCTTATATCAGTATTAAGATAAGCGGACTCACTTCAACGGAATTACTTTCCAAATTGGACCATACCATTCAGAGGGGTTTGAAATCAAATTCATCATTGACTTTCGAGGAACAATTTGCAAAGCTTACCCAAATCGACAAGGCAGAATGGCAAAAGCTGATTGAAAGAACATCATCAATATGCCTCGCAGCATCAAAGCATGAAATAGGTGTAATGGTAGATGCAGAAGAGTCATGGTTCCAGGATGCAATTGATCAAATTACCTACATGATGATGAGGGAATTCAATTCCGGTAAAGCTGTTGTATACAATACCATACAATTGTACCGTTCTGATCGTCTCCTGCATCTCAAAGAACACCTAGCTTCTGCCAGGAAAGAAAAATTCTTTACCGGACTCAAACTGGTGAGAGGCGCTTACATGGAAAAAGAGAGGGAAAGAGCAACCAAAATGGGATACCCCTCACCTATCCAACCCAATAAAGATGCAACAGACAGAGACTATGACGAGGGTGTGAAGATTTGCATGGAAAACATGGATATTGTTAGGCTGATTGTAGCCAGCCATAACGAAAAAAGCACTTTGAAGGCAACGCAAAATTCAAAAGATCAAACAGCTGATCTTCATTTTTCGCAGTTATATGGCATGAGTGATCACCTCACCTTCAATCTGGCAGATGCAGGATACAGCGTTTCAAAGTATCTGCCTTTCGGACCGCTGGAAGAAGTGATACCCTATCTCATGAGAAGAGCACAGGAAAACAGTTCACTTTCCGGTCAAACCGGAAGAGAATTGGAGTTGCTTGAAAAAGAAAAATCCAGGAGAAAGGGAAAGATCTGAATATGTAAACATTACGTATAAACACGTAATTTGAATAGAGGAAATCACGAATATTACGCAAAAATCAGTAGCCAAAGACTACTCCTAATATGCCTAAACGTAAATTTATAAAAAAGTAAAATGTACGGAATTATCAATCAATCTATTCAGGAGCTGATTTTAAAAGAATTTGGAGAAGAAACCTGGCTCAAGATCGTGAACAAAAGTGGCATAGATGTGGCTGAATTTCGTAATCATGAAGTCTACGATGATTCCTATACTTACAAACTGGCAGGCGCAATCTCAGATGTGCTTGATACAACTCTGGAAAATGTGTTGAAAATGTTTGGCGAATTCTGGATCATTGAAATTTCACAGAAAAAATACCCCAATCTCATGGCAACCGGCGGTAAGGGATTCAGGGAATTTATGTTAAACCTGCCTACGTTTCATAATCGGGTCTATTTAACGTATCCAAAACTAATAGCACCTGAATTTAAAGTCAGAGAAGACAATGACACTTTGTTGGTAGAATATCATTCTGCAAGAGAGGGACTGGCTCCACTCATGGAAGGAATGTTAATTGGAATAGCTAAAATGTTTGGGGAAGAGGATAAAAAAATAGTGAAAGAATACAGCAAAATGCCAAATGGACCTGACCATGATTTGTTCAGGATTATATGACATCCAGGGAAAAAATAAATACAGATATAAAAGGAGAACTTGTTGAAATAAACAAGCTCTTCCCGTTTCATTTTGTGTTAAATGAGGATCTTGATGTTATATCAACAGGGCCATCACTAAAAAAAATCCTGCCGGATTATCAAGAAAGCATTTGTGCTTTTAACGAACTCTTTCACATCGTCAAACCAAGATTCACTTCTTCTCCAACCATCACAACTCTGAAAGAAATTGTTTCACAATTCGTTCTGATAAAACTGAATACACCAGCAGAACCAATCTTAAAAGGACAATTTGAATGGCGCGAAAATACAAAGCATCTTGTTTTTTTTGGAACGCTTTGGGCAGAGGATCATGAAAAAATGACCCAAATGGGTATTAATTATTCAGATTTTCCAGCCTATGATGCAGTATTTGAGCTGCAGCAAATGAAATCCATACTTCAAAATGACCATGAAGATATTGAGAGATTAAGACAGGAGTTGAGCATTATAAACCACAGTGCCGATCTCTTCTTAAATATACATGCAAGTGGGTTGATCAGAAAAGCGTCTCCAAGTTCAAAAAAAATCCTCGGATACGAACCGCATGAGCTGATAGGAGTTAACCTGAAGGATCTCATTCCCAAAATTGAAGAAAACAACAAACAAGAACATTATGAAAATATCGAACTTGAAAAAGAAATAAGTGCTATCATAAAACAAAAAAAATCAAAAGAATTTGTCATCTACCTCCATGATAAAAAGAAATCAAAAGTAGGTATTGGAATATCAATCTCCCCGGTGATCGTTGAAAACAAAGAAGTAACACAATTGGTCTGTGTTATCAGAAATATTAGCAACAGGATCAGGGATCTTGAAACCATCAGAAATCTGGCTTCCTTTCCCAATGAAAACCCCAACCCTATCTTTCGTATTAACGAAACAGGCGAAATCCTTTTCAACAACAAGTCTGCCGATAACATAACGGTAGCTAACTATGAAAATAAAAACTATAAAATTGAAGAATTGTGGAAACATATCATGTCTTCACAAACTATCAAGAATAAAACTTCTGTTGAAATAACGGTGGGCGACAGGCTATATATTTTCTCTTTGATCAAGCGTCCAAATCATACTGAAATCAATGTCTACGGTAATGATGTTACAGAGAAAATACTATCAGAACAAAGAGCACAGGAAAACTTCAATAGGCTGAACAATTTCCTGGAATCCACCAACGACGTTTATTATCTCATTTATCAGCAGAACAAAGGGAAAAATTTTTTCACTTCCAGATGGCCACTGTTCATGGGGTTCAATCCATCCATTGGTGATGTATGGGCTCAGAAAAGAGAATGCATCCTGGAGGAATTCAGAAAAACATACGACGATGCGATCCGCGAGTTTCAGCTGAATGGAAGCATGTCTGTCAAGTATAAAATAAAAAATAAAATCTCCGGACATGTTCGATGGATACTGGAAGAGGCTAAAATAAAATTCGACTCAAGCATCAACGATGAGATTATCTCAGGCAGGTTGTCTGACATTACTTCAAATGAAAATTTCCGAAGCCAGATAAAAGAAACCGAAGATCGTTTTCAACTGATCACCGAGTCGATGCCGGTAATGATCTGGGTGTCCAATACTGACAACAAAGTAAACTACACCAATCAAACCTCACGTGATTTCTTTGGCTTTGACATGAGAGATTTGAAAGGCCAGGAAGAATTTGCAGAAAAAGTTCATCCTGATTTCAGAAAAATTGCCATAGATGACTGGAGAGAATGCCTGCTGAAAAAAGAAAGGTGTGAGATGCAGTATATGGTCAGACACAAAAGCGGAGAATATAGATGGATTTATGAAATAGCAGTGCCAAGATTCGTGAATAAAAACGAATTCATAGGCTATATTGGATCAGCATTTGACATCACACAAGAAAAGGAACTACTCAGTAATCTTGACGAGCAAAAGAGGAAATATGAAATGATTTCCAACAACTCAGCTGACATGATTTTCCTGCTGAATAAAGAGAAAAGAATTGAATATGCATCACCCTCAATACAAAGAATACTAGGGATCAAAGAATTTGAGATACTTGACAAAGGTTTCCATGAATTAATAGAAAAAGGAAATGAAGTCAATTTACAGATGTCTGCATCAGAAAATATAGGAATAGGTCAACAGATGTTGAGTTTCAGAATGAAAGATGCATCGGGCGAACTCAAGTGGATGGAAGCCGTCTATAATCGTTTCAAAGAATCTAGCAATGCAGAAGAAAAAATACTGGTCCATGTACGCGACATCAATGAACAATATCTTGCCCAGACCATGCTCATTGAAAACGAAGCGAGATACCGGAATTTATTTTCAAACATGAATCTGGGTATCATGGAGGTTGACCAGGATGAAAGAATTCTATATACCAACAGTTCATTTGAAAGAATTTCAGGTTACTCTCAGGATGAGCTGATCGGAAAAATTGCAGCTGAACTTTTCCTGACCGAATTAACCGAAAGAGAAATTAATATTCAGGAAAGAAGAAACCGGGAACATGGAAAAGAAGGACTTTATGAACTAAGAATCAAAAGAAAGGACGGTAAAAATGCCACATGGGTAATCAGTGGTGCTCCTACCTATGACATGAAGGGTAAAATCAGAGGATCAATAGGCATACACTGGGATGTTACTGATATAAGGGCACTTGAAACAAAGTTGCTACAGGAAAGCGTTCAAAAAGAAAAAGAGCTGATGGAAGCCAGACTTCAGGCAGAAGAGGAGCAGCGGGATGTTATTGGAAGAGACCTACATGATGGAGTTGGACAAATGCTTGCCTATCTAAGTCTATATTTCAATATCCTTAAAGAGAAAGGAGTGATATCGATGGAAGACATTGAAAAAGCTCAATCAACCATACTCAAAACAATTGATGAGGTCAGAAGATTATCAAGAAATCTGGCTCCACCTGCCATTAAAGACCTAGGTTTCAGAGAAGCCGTAATTGAACTGATCAATAGCTATGGTATCATTTCAAAACCAGTATTCAATCTCAAGATTTACAAAGGAACTGATCCTGATAAATTGCTGCATGAGCACAAGATCATGCTTTTCAGGGTTATCCAGGAGTTGAGCAGCAATACTTTCAAATATGCAAAGGCAGATACAGTAAATATTAAAATAGAACTTGTAAAAAAAGATCTTTCAATGGTTTATGAAGATGACGGAATAGGTTTTGCCATCAACTCCGTTAAGAAAGGTATTGGACTGAAAAGTATTTTATCAAGGGTTGAATTTTATGGTGGAAATGTAAAAATTCAAACCCAACCCGGAAAAGGTATCAAAGTAATCATTAATTTACCCCTAGAATAAATAATTATGGCCAAAAAGA
Organism: Chitinophagia bacterium; assembly: GCA_046309555.1. Taxonomy (GTDB): domain Bacteria; phylum Bacteroidota; class Bacteroidia; order Chitinophagales; family Chitinophagaceae; genus Pollutibacter. The sequence continues at coordinate 5,399 of JBKCOY010000030.1, read as the reverse complement.
TTAAGATCATCATCGCAGACGACCACATGTTGATTGCAGAAACATGGGCTACACTGATCAATATGGATCCTGAATTTGAAGTGGTTAAGGTATACGACAATACCAAAAGCCTGATTGATGAAATCACTGAAATAAAACCGGATATCGCCATTCTGGATATCAATATCAATCCATTTTCCGGTATAGAAGCCACCAAAATGATCAAGAAACTTGCTCCTGGCACAAGGATCATTGGTGTTTCCATGCACAATCAACCTTCCTTTGCCAAGAAAATGATCCGGAATGGAGCAACAGGTTATGTAACCAAGAACTCCAATAAAACAGAAATGTATGACGCCATTCGTGCAGTCATGAAAGGAGAAAAATACATTTGCGCTGAAATTCAGAAAAACATTACCAATCAGTTGCTGGTGGATGATGATGACAATAAGCTCAGTAAATTGACTGAGAGAGAAATTGAAATCATCAAACTGATAAAAGAAGGATGTACCAACAAGGAAATTGCGGAAAAACTCTTTTTATCGCCCAGAACAGTTGAAACACACCGGGCAAGGATCCTTAAGAAATTAGATATCAAAAATTCTTTGTCACTCGTCAAATACATCAACGAGTCCTTTATGGATTTGTAAGTTTTTTCGAGCTGGTTTAATCACCCCAAATCTGATCTTTACCATCGAGCCATTGTTTGACAAGCTCGGTTGTAACAGATTTAGGACGTTCCAATGGCATGCCAAGGGCTCTGTCCCAACACAAGCTTGCCAGAACACCAAGTGCACGGCTTACTCCGAATAGTACGGTATAAAATTCATATTCCACCATGCCATAATGCACCAGCAGTGCTCCGCTATGAGCATCAACATTTGGCCATGGATTTTTTACTTTTCCTAATCCGCTGAGAATTTCCGGCACCGTTTCATAGATCCTCCATACGGTTTGAACCAGCGGATCGTTGGGCATGTGTTTCTTGCCAAACTCCATCTGTGCGGTGAACCTTGGATCTGTTTTCCTGAGTACTGCATGTCCATAACCTGGAACAACCTTTCCTTCTGACAAAGTCTTTTTAACGTATTCGGCAATCTGCTCTTTGGAAGGAAGATCAACACCGAGCACCTCCCGCATTTCAAAGATCCATTTGATCACTTCCTGATTGGCCAACCCATGGAGAGGGCCTGCCAATCCGTTCATTCCGGCAGCAAAGCTCAGGAAAGGATCACTCAGGGCAGATCCAACCAGATGCGTAGTATGAGCAGACACATTGCCGCCTTCATGATCGGCATGGATGGTCATATAAAGCCTCATCAGTTCTTTGAACCCCTCATCCTCATAGCCCATCATGTGGGCAAAATTACCTGCCCAGTCGAGCAAGCCATTGGGTTCAATATGCTGACCATTGTGGTATTTTCTTCTGTAAATGAAAGCTGCAATCCTGGGAAGTCTTGCGATAAGATCGAGTGAATCATCAAAGGTTGCATCCCAGTAATCTTTTTTATTCATCCCATCGCCATAGGCTTTGGCAAAATGACTGCCATTTTGTAAGGCCATGATACCTACCACGAACATCGTCATGGGATGAGAGTTCACCGGCAATGCTTCGATGGTATCAAAAACATAATTTGGCACGTGTGATCTTCTCTGCAACGTTGAAGTAATCAGTTCAGCTTCTTCCTCACTGGGCAATTCTCCAAGTAACATCAGATGAAAAAGAGCCTCCGGTAAGGGTTCTGAGCCATTGGTGGCTTTGGGTAGCTTATCTTTGAGTTCTGGTATTGAGTAACCACGAAAACGAATACCCTCATTTGCGTCCAATAGAGAGGTTTCCGTAACCAATCCTGTGATACCACGCATACCCTGATAGATCTGGGAAAGGGTAACTTCTCCTATCACTTTTGAGCCATGCTCTTTGAGCATCTGCTTGATTTCCAAACTTACCTGATCTGCCTTGATCTTGAACCTATCTTTGATGGATACCATGTGAAAAAATATTACGGGGAAACTCCCAATTTTTGGATCCGTAAAGGTAAAACAACTGCTTAAGCTATGCAAGGATTTTGAAGAAAAAACAACTACTTGGGCGCTTTTTTATACAGATACCAGGTCATGATCCCGAAAAGAATATTTGGGATCCATGCTGCCAGATAGGGATTCAGGTCGCCCTTGGTAGAGAAAATGGTTGAAAATCGATCTGCCAAAATGAATACTGCACAAATGATGATTCCCAAAGCAAGATGTGCTCCACTCCCACCCCTTATCTTCCTGCAGGCAATGATTGCACCGATAATGGTGAGCAGCAAAACCGCAAAAGGTGTGGAACCTCTGTGAGCATTTTCCATTTGGAGCTCTTTTACTGTTTCAGATCCCCTAAGCTTTTCCTTATCAATTCTTTTTCTAAGATCAGGTGAGATCATTCGAGCCTGCACATATTCATCCCTTTTGAGATCATCAGGATCAAAAGGAAGCTTGCGAAACATTTCGTACTTGAAGCTGACATCTTCATTCATTCCGGAGATTTTCCTTTCCACTACCCCATTTAGCTTCCATGATTTTTTAGAAGTATCCCATGTCATATTATCAGCCCTGAGGTTGTATATCACCTGATTACCACGAATGGTTTCCATGAAAAAACTTCCTCCCGATTTGTTGGTGGTATCGTAATATCTCATCCCGGCATAACTGAACGAATCGGTTCGCATGTATATACCACCGTTTGAGGTCTGAGGCACGGAAGCTTTGATGTATTTTGCTTCAAACCCGGTTCTGATGGTATTGGCCCTGGGTATTATATAATCATTGGCAAGCCACAGCAGAATACCCAGCATGCTTCCACCTACCCAATATGGAAGCAAAATTCTTCTAAAGCTTACTCCTGCTGAGAGGATAGCAATGAACTCTGATCTTCCTGCCATCTTTGAAGTGAAAAAGATCACTGAAATGAAAACAAAAAGAGGGAAAAGCATGGCCACAATATGGGGTATAAAACCCAGGTAATACTGCAAAAAGATCTCTTTAGATGATAGTCCGGATTGAGAAAAATCATCTGTATGCTCGCTGATGTCAATGACAGTGCTGATCAGGGTGAGCAAGATCAATGAATAGAAAAAAGTGGCAAGAAATTTTTTAAGGATGTACCAGTCCAGCTTACGCATCATATCCCGACAAAAGTATTACTTAATCTCTTTTCAGAAACCTCGCATAGGTGTCCAGGCATCTTTTTCTGGCAAATTCATGCACCACCATGGGTTGAGGATATTCGAGTGAATCCAGTTCAGGCACCCATTTGCGGATGTATTCACCTTTTTTATCAAATTTTTCCGCCTGTAGGGTTGGATTGAAAACCCTGAAATAAGGAGCTGCATCACAGCCACTTCCTGCTGCCCATTGCCAACCGCCGTTGTTGGCTGCCAGGTCATAATCCAGCAATTTGGCTGCAAACCAGGATTCACCCCAGCGCCAGTCGATCAGCAGGTGCTTGGTCAGGAAACTGGCAGTGATCATCCTAACACGATTGTGCATGAAGCCCGTTTGATTCAGCTCTCTCATACCAGCATCAACAATTGGGTATCCGGTATTCCCTTTGCACCACTTCTCAAAATCCGATTCATTGTTTCTCCACTCAATGGCATCATAATCTTTTTTGAACGATAAACTTTTTCCAACTGATGGAAAATTGGCCAGTATCATGTGATAGAAATCCCGCCAAATGAGTTCATTCAAAAATGTTTCATTGTTCTGGCTTGCTGTAATAGCCAGGTCGCGGATGCTGATTGTTCCAAATCTCAGATGAACACCTAACCTTGAAGTTCCATGAAGTGCAGGAAAATCCCTGTTCTGAGAGTAAAGGCGTATAATATCAAGTGGGGCTTCAGGTGCAGGATAGTCCCACTGCTGCTGCTCAAATCCCATTACTTCCAGTTCGGGTAGATTGTTTCCTTCCCATTGGAAAAACAACTCTGCTTTGAATTTGAAAAAATTGGGCAAGGGACTAACCTCATTGTACTTCACCTTCCATTTGCGGGAATAAGGTGTAAATACGGTATAGGGATTACCATCATCCTTACAAACTTCCAGCTTTTCAAAGATCACATGATCCTTGGAGGTATGAAAACCAATCCCATGGGCTTTAAAAAAGTCATGTATTTCTTGGTCCCTTTGTATGGCATAAGGATCATGATCGTGGTTTGTAAATACTGCCTTGATTTCATAGTTTTCGAGCAATGCAGAAAAGGCAACTGTTGGAGTGGAATAAGAGAAATGGATGGCTGACCCAAATGACCTAAGAGACTGATTTATCTTTTCCAGTGTCTGATGAATGAACTGCACCCGAAGATCAGATGGCTTATCAAGTTTGTCAAGAATATTGGTGTCGAAAATGAAAACCGGCAAAACCGGCAAACCAGAGGAACATGCCCTGATCAGGGCTGTATTATCGTCCAATCTTAGATCTCTCCTGAACCAGAATAGGCAGATTTCCTGTTTTACCTTCATAGAGTTAAAACAAGGAGAAGTACCGAAAGTTTAAGAATCAATGATTTAATTGGGCATAGTCCGGCTCTCAATGATACCAGACTTGACAGCGTACATGACAAGGCCGGCAAGTGATTTGGCTCCGGTTTTGACTTTCAACTTATCGCGGATTGCCTCAACGGTTCTTGGACTCAGGTCAACGAGATCAGCTATTTCCTTGGTACTTTTCTCTTCACAGATCATTCTGAGGATGGAAATCTCTTTATCGGTGAGTTTGGCATCTACAGGCAAACTGGCTTCAGCCTGTCTCTTGGTGCGAAGGCCATCTATTAATGCTTTGTTGGTCAATTGGTTGAAAAAGTATTCCTGTTCATAAACCGTTTTGATGGCTTCATGGATAACTTCTGAGTCAGAATTTTTGGTCAGGTATGAATTGGCTCCCAACTCCATCAATTTGGAGATCATGGAATGATCATTGTGCATGGTGAGCATGATAACCTTGATATCGGGATATAACTTTTTGATCTCAGGCAAAGTGCTGATGCCGTCCATGATTGGCATCTGTATGTCGAGCAGGATCACATCGGGCTGAATATGCTTGAGGATGGTCAGTAACTGCATACCATTCTCGGCTTCAGCAACCATTTTGATGTTTTTATGGGCAGAAAGGGCAGTTTTTACCCCTGCTCTGAACAAGGCATGATCATCAGTGATTGCAACTTTAATAGGTTCTGTCATGGTTACCGGGTTTAAAATAATTCTTCCAGCTAATGCAATGTTACAGCAATAAGGAGTTTTGAACTACAGTAGAACTACCCTATTATTTATCTGCAGAAATTACCGTCTGCATATCCGAGGTCATGAAAATTGTATTGAATTGATAATCAATTACTTAGGTTTTTAAATGTTTTTTTCACCAATTTTTGGGGATTTTTCTC
>JBKCOY010000029.1:0-11077 GCA_046309555.1 Chitinophagia bacterium | reverse complement strand
AGAGAAAGCTGATACTGAATGGCCAGAAAATTTGTTGAAGCAGGCGTGAATATTTGTTTTTTACCTGTGAAATCTACAGTTGAGCCATTGCTGACGGATTTGAAATCAGTATAGGATGCGGAGGTAAATCCACCTGAATATTGAAACATAAGCCCTTTCGTTGGTTTTGTTGTTATTTCCAATTCCACACCATTTGATTTGAGTTTGCCAGCATTTTTGATTACTGTTACTGCATCTGGAAGCAGTAGCGTTGGTGCCTGGATGTTGTTGACCATATTATAAAAAATGGCAGCTCCATACATAAAGGTTTTGGCTTCATTTTCGCCTTTGATTCCTGCTTCCAGCAAATTTGCATATTCAGGTTTGAATGGATTTAAGGGCAATTGAGAAGGATCTGATCCGATACTGGTCAATCCTCCACTGCGAAATCCTCTGCTGTAACTTACATACGTAAGATGTTTTTCGTCCGGATTGTACTGCAGACCTATTCTTGGAGAAATGGCAGCATAATTTGTTCTACCGGTTGTATCCTCACGGGTTACAAATACAGGGAAAGGTTGTTTTTCATATTCACTTCTGACCGTCAATTTTCGATTTTCCTGATCTACCCTGAGTCCTGCAGTTAAAGTTACTTTATTGCTAATCGCATATCGGATATTTCCAAATGCAGAAATCCCGCTGTTTTTTGCAATGTTGGTTGAGATGAGTGAGAAATTTTTGTCAGGTACTCCAAACAACCCTGCATCTTCACCGAAGACCGTTGCCTGTTTCGTTGGACTCTCCTGGAGAAACTGATATATTCCTGCAAGCCATTCGATTTTTGAATTTCCTTTGGATTGGAGTCTTAGCTCGTTGGTAATAACATTTACTGTATTAAAATCTTTCCCATAGTTGTTGAAGATACCTACAATACTGGCAGGGGAGAAATCAGCATCCAGGGTGTTTTCGTAGTATCTATAGTTGCGTTGACGTGAACTCTGAAGGGTTAGATCTACTTTCTCTCCCTTTCGCTTTATAACAAGAGAACTGTTGGCTGTTTTGTCTTTCATCGCAGAAACCTGATTCTGAGAGAGCTGGTAGGGGTTTTTAAATAACTCGCCTATATCACCAACCAGGGGAAAAGCCCCGTTGTTGGTTCCGAAATATTCTTTGATATCTGCCTGTATACTCCAATTGTTATCGAGTAGATATTTTAATTGTATACCTGCAAGATTCTGAGATTGTTGGTCGAAGGAGTTTTTGGTGAAGTTGTTATTGTAATAACCATCTCTGTTGTCATGCAAAAAACTAATTCCAAAAAACAATTTATTTTTAATCAATGGAGTTTTGAATCCTGCATTATACCGCTCTTGTCCGTTATTTCCAGCTTGTATATCAAGATAGGCGGACGCCTTATTTACAGGCTTTTTTGTTGTAATGTTTATCACACCTCCCATTGCATTTCTTCCAAAAATTGTCCCCTGCGCACCTCTCAGGATTTCAATACTCTCTATGTCATTCATTTGCGGGATATAAGTATCCAGACCGAATTGAGCTACTCCATCAATATAAGTTGCTACCGCCTGTTCGTATGATGTGGTTACAATTCCCCTCATACCGGTTACGTTCCTGTTGTCGCCGGAATGTGACAATGAAAGATTTGGGGTGAGACCTGAAAGGTCAGAAGTTTCCCAGATGCGCATATTTCTGATCTGTTTCGCGTCAAGAACAGTGATGCTTGATCCTACTTTAAAATAATTAGTTTCTTTTTTTTCTGCATTAACGATTATGTCATCAAGCGTAGTAACGGATGATGACAGATTGCGATGCAAGTCTAGATTGCTATTGACATTTATGGTTTCTACCAATGTGGCAAATTTCTCAGCCTCAATGATGATGGTATATTTACCTTGAGGCACATTGTTAAATACAAGCTTGCCTGACTCAGTTTTTGGAACATACGGATTATTCAAAAACCGAACACTTGGATTGGAGATCAATGTTCCATTGACCTGCGTGATGTGAAATGTAATCTTGAAGTTGGATTGCGCAAATAGAAAAGATTGAAAAAACACCATTACGCACAATATCAATGATCTCATGGATTTTAATTTTATTGGAGCAGTGATTGTATAGGCTTTCCACAAATTTCGGAAAAGAATTCTGCAATCCGGGTAGTTACATTGTCTAAAAATTCTGACCCTTTTTGGGCGTTGGCTTTTGATGGGTCTCCAGAGCCGGTATCTTTTGAAATCAGTGACCATGGCCTTTGTGTCCAGGCCCAGCCCTGTTTAAACCCTGTTGCAGCGAATTTTAAGGTTTTGCCATCTCCGGCTTCATCAAGGGGGAGAAGTAATTCCGGATAGAGATGAAGCATGACGCTGGTTTCCATCTCATCAGCATGATCGCCCGGTTGCTCAAAGAATTCTTTTACAGGTGAGGATTGAAACCAGTTCACTACACAAACGAAAAGATCAGGGTATACACCAGCAAGCTCTCGAATCATGGACACAAAATTATTTGCCCCATGCCCATTGAGGATGACCAGCTTTGTGGCGCCATGTCGTCTGATGGTATCACAGACATCTTTTAGGATGGATAATTGTGTAGACGGATTCATGTTGATGCAAAATTCAATATCCAATTGCCCAGTATTGACACCAAAAGGAATATTGGGTAAAACGAGAACTTTTTTCCCCATGTCCCATGCCTTTTCAGCACTTTTGGCTGCTACATATTCAACCTGATAGTTATCAGTGGCATAAGGCATATGATAGTTGTGCGCTTCTGTAGCGCCCCATGGCAATACAACCACATCAAAATGATGCTCTTTGATTTCTTTCCAGTTTGTTTCCGCTAACACATACGGCCGTGGTTTATTTATCATATCAGGTATTTTTTCTTTTCGAAGCAATGGCTTTAACTGAATTAATGCTCACATTTAGTTCAAAGCCGATCAGCAATACGAGTGAATTCACAAAAACAAGAAACATAAGGATAAGAATACTTCCTAAAGATCCATAGATCTTATTGTAAGAGGCAATATTGTTCACCCAATAACTAAAGAGATAAGTGAATGCGATGATCAGCAATGTTGCAAGAATGGCTCCTGGCGATCTTATTTTCCATTTTTTCTGAACATGCGGGGCGTAACGGTACACCATTCCTATTGCCATGAAAATGAGAAGAAAAGTGATGAATATATTGCCCAAATTGAATAAGAAATTCATGAATTGACTTTTGATCGCAAAGGAATCAGTGATCCAGTTCAGCACAATGGTCTGTGTAAGCATGATCATGATGGTTGCCATGATGAGGAGTACAATAAGCAGGGTAAGTCGTATTGCACTGAGCCTTATCTGTATGAAATTTCTGTCTTCCACTTCGATATGCAACATTGATTTTCTGAAAGTTCGCATGATGGTTAATGTTGCATTGGATGAAAAGTAAATCGCCAACAACAGACCAAATGACAGCGTTCCTGACCCTGTTTTAAAAAAATCATCCAACACCTTTTTGATCATCCTGAATGTTTGCTCATCTGGAACAATATGTTGCATCAAGATGAGGATCTCCTGGTACAAACTTTTTGAACCAGGTATGTATGCAAGTAAGGTGAACACAAAAATAAGTAGGGGAGGTATGGCCATTAAAAAATTGAAAGCAATGGATGCGGCTCTTTCCTGAAGACCTATCTTTTGTGTTTGCTGGAAAAAGAAATGCAAAACATCATACAAGGGAATACCCTCGAAACCAGGTAAAACAAGTTTCTTTGACCAGGTAATGATCGTTTTGATGGGAGGAGTTTCTAATATGATCCTTTGTAGTTTGATCATTGATATTAATGTATTCTCATACTGTCGAGTGCTCTCCTGTATTTTCTTGCATTTTCAAAATGCTCTTCGTCTGTTGATGCAAAACTATGACTACCAGAGAAGTCTGCTTTTGCACAAAAAAACAGATAGGTTGTTTTTTCTCCCACTAAAACAGCATCAATAGAAGAAATGGAAGGTGTGCAGATCGGACCCGGCGGTAATCCTTTGTTTTTGTATGTATTATAGGGAGACGAAGCAGTAGAATTGATATGTCCCAATAATATTCTTCTCAGTCCGAAGTTGCCCAAAGCAAATTTTATGGTAGGGTCAGCGCCTAATGCCATTCCCTTGTTCAATCTGTTGACATAAACACTTGCAATCAAAGGTTTTTCTTCGTTGTTGTTTGTTTCTTCTTCAACAATAGAAGCGATTGTGATCACTTCCTCTTTAGACATACCCAGGCTTTTGGCTTTCCCGATTCTGCTGCTGGTCCAGAACCTGTTAGATTCTTTTTGCATTCTTTCCATGAATTCCCTTGGATTGGTATTCCAATAGATATCATAGGAGTTGGGAATGATGATTGTCATCATGGATTCAGAATTCAGCCCCATTGAAGCAAGTGAATCTGCATTGCTGATGAATTTAAGGTAATCCTTTGATGAAGATTCCAGCTTATTACCCAAATAGTTAGCCAGATCTTTTTTTGTCCGAAACTTGTTGATCACAAGGGTTACCGGTGTCTGAATCCCTCCGTGTAACCTTCTGAATAGTCCGAAAATGCTGCTATTCTTTTGGACCACATATCTCCCAGGCATGATATTTTTCCAGTATCCACTCCACTCTGCCAAGGCCATAAATGTGGTGTAATTTACTGGGTCGACATACTTTTTTATTTCATTTTTGACATAGTCTTTATTTGTTTTGTCACGGGGGATAGTAATGGTGGCTTCTTCTCCCTTGAATTGTGTTGCAGGTCTTAAAAAAACCATGTAAAAAAACAATGCCGCCACAAATGCGAGGATCGACAGAAGTAAAATGCCAGTTCTGTTGGCCTTTCGTTTGACTTTTGATTTTTGTTTTGCAACGTTCTTCCTTGCCATGTGTGCACAAAATAATCAAAAAACCCTGCTCTTTTCAGGCAGGGTTCTTATATGATGACAAAAGATTTATTGAGGGGTATTTCCTGCCGGCATCTGCTGTGGTGCAGGAGCTGGTGTTGGCTGGGCTGCAGGAGCGCCGGTTGTGGGTATGTTTTTTAACACATCAGTGCCAGATCCTTTTCCTGATTTAATGACCAGTACAGAAACCAGGCAAAGTATGACAAGAACGCTGGATAGTATCCAGGTACCTTTTTCAAGTATATCTGTGGTTTGCTTAACACCCATGAATTGGTTGCTGAAGCCGGCAATATTTCCAGCGAGGCCTCCGCCTTTCGGACTTTGGATAAGTACGATGGCGCCAAGCAAAATGGAGGCTAATATGACGATGGCTACAAAAATAACTGTCATGACTATTGTTCTTTTATTGTTATTATCCGGGCAGCAAAAATATGGCTATTGGCAGGATTTTGCAAACTTAATTTGTTGTATACCTCTATTGCTTTCTCTTTCATACCCTGTTTTAGGTACACCTCTGCCATGGCTTCTGTAACCACCTCTTCTGCAACAGCATTGAAGGATTCTTTTGACTCAGCAAAGAGGGAAGGATCTTTGATTGAGATGTTTTCCGGTTCTGGCTGCAGACGTTTCATGGTTTTTAGCCAGGCGGTAAAACTTTTTACTTTCTTGGCAAATTCATCTTTTTCTTCCTCCGAGGTAAGTTTAATGCCCTGTGAGGCAAAATAGTCGATTGTGTGATAAGGTTCAATCGGGATTTTCAAATCTACTTCAACCTCCTCAACCTCTTCAACCTCTTCAACCCCTTCAACCCCCTCAACCTCCTCAACCTCCTCAACCTGATACTGCTCCCACCTAAAACTTCCTGTCCCCTGATCATCACTTAATTGATAATCAAGCCAGTATGGGTCATTGAAAAAAAGAGCTGTTTTGGTTACAGCTTCAGGAAAATCAAGATGATATAGGGTTTTGAGTTTACAGGTATAGAGGAACTGTATGACTGAAGAAAAGGGGTACTGTTCGGAAAGTCCCTTAAGCTCATCCAAAGTCATTTCCTCCAAATTTTCTCTTTCAAAGAGTGTTTGAACGAGATAGTCCTTTTCCCTGGTCATTTTGCTAATATAGGCTGCTTTACCAATTTGAAAAAATCCGGTTGAAGATCTCGTCTGTCAGATTGGTTACGATCTGCTCATTCAATTCGGCTTCAGCCTGCGAAAGACTCTTGCTGGCTGAAAACGGAAAATTCCTGGTAACATCTGCTTCAAAGTTCTTTTTTTCGTCTTGTCTGTTTTTAAAGATGATATGTACTGTCACATTCAGGTTGTTACTGGCAACCTGCTGCTGAGAAATACCGGAAGTATTAACCGAATAATCACTGATATAACCACTTATCTCGTAATCTGCATCATTGTTTGTTTGAGATAACCGGGTCTGGTTCACTATTTTTTGCCTGAGTTTGTCAGTGAGTTTGGGACTGAGCTGTGGATTGATATAGCGCGCCTTATTTTCAATGAAAAGTACCCTGACAGTTTTGATTTCAGGCGGAATAGAGACATCTTTCAGCGAGTAACGGCAGGTTCCTTGCATGAAAATCCCTGCAATAAAAACGAACAGGATGTGTTTTGAGGCCAACTTCAAAATCTTAGTCCTCGATATCATATTCCTTCAATTTTCGGTAAAGTGTTCTTTCGCTAATGCCAAGATCAGAAGCTGCATCCTTGCGTTTCCCTTTATGTTTTCTCAAAGCTCTTTCAATCAATTCCTTTTCTTTGTCCATGATATTGAGCGATTCATCTACAACCACATGATCATGCAGATCACGGTTCTCAGATAATATCATCGGTTGACCGCTAACAGGAATTACATTATTTTGAGGAAGGGATTCATGTGTAGTTCTTACCATTGGAAGATCCTGAACAAATCTTTCTTCCACAACATGGGGCATTGTTGAAATATTTCCTGGATGCTGAACGATCTCAAAAAACATTTTCTTCATTTCCGTTACATCCTTTTTGAGATCAAAGAACAGTTTATAAAGGATATCACGTTCGTTCATGAATTCCGAATGCGTTGATGACTGACCGCCAACCAACATTGGCAGTGGATTGTTGCCTGTTTTGGGAAGAAATTTTTCAAGATCCTGTCCGCTGATCGTTTTATTTTCTGCCAAAACAGAAATTTGTTCAGCAATGTTTTTCAATTCGCGCACATTTCCTGGCCAGGAATAATTCAAGAGCATTGACTTGGCTTCTTCCGTAAGCTGTATCGGACTCGTTCTGTATCTTTCTGCAAAGTCGACGGCAAATTTTCTGAACAGAAGAATTATGTCTTCTTTCCTCTCACGTAAAGAAGGCACACGAATGGGAACTGTATTAAGCCTGTAATAAAGATCCTCTCTGAATTTGTTTTGTTGAGTGGCCTGCAGCAGATCTTTGTTGGTTGCCGCTATGACCCTGACATCCGTTTTTTGTACTTTTGAGGAACCTACTCTGATGAATTCTGAGTTTTCAAGCACCCTCAATAGTCTGGCCTGCGTTCCCAACGGCATTTCTCCGATCTCATCCATGAAAAGTGTTCCACCATTAACCGTCTCAAAATATCCTTTTCTTGAATCAAGAGCACCGGTAAACGATCCTTTTTCATGTCCGAATAATTCAGAATCGATGGTCCCTTCAGGTATGGCGCCGCAATTCACTGCTATAAAAGGATTGTGTTTTCTGGGTGATAAGGCATGGATGATTTGGGAGAAAATCTCCTTACCCACACCACTTTCCCCGGCAATCAATACGGTCAAATCTGTATTGGCTACCTGTGTTGCCACCTGAATAGCATAATTCAGGGCAGGAGAGTTGCCAATGATACCGAATCTATTTTTAATGCTTTGAATGTCCATCTAATTATATTCACATGAGTTGTGTAGCGAATAAGGTGCCCTGCGTGCAACCGGTTACGGATACAGTTACATAATCCCCTGGCTTTTGTTGAAACTGATTTTGTTTCTCAAATACAATCACCTTATTTTGACTGTTGCGACCCATCCACTGGTTGTCACTTTTCTTCGAATTTCCCTCAATCAGTACCTGAAACGTTTTACCTACATCCTTTTGATTGCTTTCCAAAGAAAGTCGATTCTGGAGAGAAACAATTTCCGCTAGTCTTCTCTTTTTAATTTCGGTTGGTACATCATCACTGTAACGCTTGGCAGCCAGTGTGCCGGGTCGCTCAGAATAAATGAACATGTAGCTGTATTCGTAAGCAGTATGCTCCATGATTTCCAGCGTGTCTTGGTGGTCTTGCTCATCTTCAGTGCAGAAACCTGCAATAATATCAGCGCTGATGGCACAATCCGGCATGATCTCCTTGATCCTGTTCACTTTTGCCTTGTACCATTCACGGGTATAGGTTCTGTTCATCAGCTGCAATACCCTTGTAGATCCGCTTTGCAAAGGCAAATGGATGTATTTGCAGATATTGTCGTATTTCTTCATTGTATGAAGAACCTTGTCGGTAATGTCTTTTGGATGAGAGGTGCTGAACCTAACCCTGAGCAAAGGATTTATTAGGGCTATTTTTTCAAGCAACATGGCAAAATCAACTATGTGATTTGTTACAGGATCAACCCAGTAATAGCTGTCCACGTTCTGTCCCAGCAGCGTTACCTCACGAAATCCCTGTTTGAACAGTTCGGTGCATTCCTGAAGGATGGAGGCATCATCACGGCTTCTTTCACGACCCCTGGTAAAGGGTACTACACAGAAGGAGCACATATTGTTGCAACCTCTCATGATGCTAACAAAGGCGGTGATTCCGTTTGAATTCAATCTTACTGGAGAGATGTCTGCATACGTTTCCTCCCTGCTGAGCAGAACATTCACAGCTTTACTTCCCGTTTCAGCTTCTTCAATCAATTGCGGCAGGGTCCTATAGGCGTCCGGTCCCACAACCATATCAACCAGTTTTTCTTCTTCCAGTAGTTTGGTTTTCAAACGCTCTGCCATGCAGCCAAGCACACCGATCAGCATGCCGGGCTTTTGTAATTTTGATTTTTTGAATTCTGTAAGTCTTTTTCTGACGGTCTGCTCTGCTTTCTCCCGAATAGAACAGGTATTCAAAAAGATCAGATCAGCCTCTTCAGGATTCCTCGTTGTTCCATAACCCTGACCATTTAGAATCGATGCTATAATCTCACTGTCGCTGAAATTCATCTGACAGCCATAACTTTCTATGTAAAATTTCTTATTTAGTTCTAGGTCGCCCTTCAACTCAAGGGCATAAGATTCACCCTGACGTGACTCATCCATAACCTTGTTTTCCAACTCAAGCATCCCGCAAAATTAAGATAAACTCTGGGATATGACAAAATGACATAAGTTAAAAAACAGGAAATCTGCGAGCGATCCAGCTTTTATTAACTGGTTTAAACCATTCGTTTTCAAGTGCATACTTATCCTGTATGGTATTGTCTATGAAGAGCGTATCAGCCTGTATAAAGCCATTTTCAATGGCGTATTCAAGTTGTCCCATGGGTAAAAGCTGAATTTTTTCCTTGATCACAAAGCCTAGCGAGGTACGGTCAAACAGGTCAATTTTGAAATTCTCTTCAATTGATTTGATCAGTCTTACAGAACTATCTGTACTGCAACCACTTACACCAGTCTTTTCTTCATCCGCCATCAGCACAATGAATTGTCCGAAAAAGAGGGTACCAAAACCCTTTACGGGGATTCCGTGTGATTTCCAGTCTGTGGTGAAATCATCCAGCATTTTCTCAATGGCAAGTGCTTCCGACAAACCAAAAATTCTGCTGGATTGGTAAATCCATACTCGGGAAGAGGGTGCAAAATCCTGAGGGAGCAAATGTTTGTATTCGAAATTCATATATACTAAATTACATCAGAATACATAAAATCGTCAAGATGAATAAGAACTATATTCTTTCTGCCGAAAGGGCAAACATGAAGATCAGAAGAATGGCTTACGAAATACTCGAAAGAAACACAGGGTTGAAAAAGTTGGTTTTGGCCGGAATCATGGACAATGGTTTTTATTTAGCGGAGAGGTTGAAATTGGTTCTCATGGAAATTTCTACCTTGGATATAGCCATTATCCCCTTAAGATTGGATAAGGCTTCATCCAAGCCACCTGATGTAGACAGCCATATATTATCGGGATATGATCATGTTATTGTTGTGGATGATGTTGTCAATAGTGGGAAGACTTTAGTTTATGCGCTTATTCCATTTTTGAATATGGAGATCAGCCGAATTCAAACGCTTACCCTGGTTGAACGCAGTTACAAAGTCTTTCCTGTGCATGTTGACTATGTGGGCATTTCTTTGGCAACAACGCTTCAGGATCACATACAAGTTGAGTTTTCAGATGGACAGATCACAGGGGCTTATCTGCACTGATCAGTAAAAAACAGGATGAAACTTCAGCTGGCTTTTGCTATTCCATTCAATCGAAGGAGCAGGTATTTTCAATACATTGGCCATCGAGAAGATGGTTTTCAGAAACCTGCTTTTCGTAGGAATCCTGGTCAGGTCTAAATCAAGTGAGAGTTGAAGTCTTTTATATCGGGGTATGTCGCTTTGGTAAACCATATTTCCATATTCATCCAGCCACTTGTTCTCATAGCCCCCCAGCATGGTTCTTGCTCCATATCCAATGGCAAGATTGAGCCATTTTGGTATTTTGGAATTTGGGAAAAATGATCTCATGTTGATACTGGCCCAATAGGTTTGCCCGTTATAATCTTTCAGTACTTTTTCAACATCGCCTGAACCAAAGAGATTATTTGCTCTTGCCTGCAATGACCCGTATGACACCGGAAAATAGGAAAGCTTAATGCTGATTCGTTGTTCCTTCCAAATTAGTTCCTGGATTAGATAAGCAGAGGCGCCTGCAGTATTGCCCAGGATATCATAGCCGCTGAATCCCCACTTTTCCGAATAACCATCCAAAATTTCAATAACACTCATGTATCCCATTCCTGTGAGGCTTCCTATCCATGCTGCAGATTTTTTATTGGTTCCGGCTGCCTGCCATAAACTCCCGCTTAATCTGCTAAGCTGATAAGCAGACCATACGTGTCCGGCTTTATCCATTTGCTGCCACTCCTTCCAGTCATTGTAAAAATGAAAGCTTTCTTTGGGATAATTTGCATAC
>JBKCOY010000028.1:0-11183 GCA_046309555.1 Chitinophagia bacterium | reverse complement strand
GATTTATGCTGGATGATTATGTACGTTTCCCGAATATGGAAGAGGTGATTGCTGAGATCATTCCACCGGTGCGGGTAAAAAAAGAGAATGGTGTGCAACAGTTGCAGGTATTGAATCTTCCCAACAAATCTTTTTTTGATGTGGAACCACTGATTCTGGTGGATGGAGTTCCTCATCGCAATTCCAAGGAGATCGTAGAATCTGATCCATTGCTTATCCGTTCTATTGATGTAGTGACCAGAAAATATTATATAGGCGAGATGGAATTCAGTGGAATCGTGCATTTCAAAACCTATCGCGGAGATCGTGCCCAGTTGCGCTTAAGCGATCAGGACTTGATCACGCAGTTCAAGGGAGTGCAGGAGTCAGCAACGGTTCAGCCGCCTGTATTCAATGCTGCAAACTCACGGATGCCCGATTCCCGGAATTTGTTGTTAAAAGAGCAGCCAATGAAACCGGATGCATCAGGAAAGATCAGCTTACAGTTTAATACATCTGATGCGCAGGGTTCATATAAGATTCTTGTCAAGGGAATCAATAAGGAAAAAAAAGAAGTGACGGCTTTTGTTATCATTACAGTCAGATAAATCATATGCTGAAAATTAGTCATTTGTTTATCTACCCGATCAAATCACTCGGAGGAATTGAACTTACTTCTTCAGTTGTAGAAGAAAGAGGATTGCAATATGACAGAAGATGGATGTTGATCGATGAACAAAACAGATTTATTACACAACGCGAGCATACTCAATTGGCTCTTTTTCGCACGGCCATTAGCAGTGATCATCTGGAAGTCTTTCACCTGAGCGATCCTTTGAATAGGATATTGATTCCCTTACAATATGATCAACAACAAAGATTTGATGTGACCGTATGGGATGATGTTTGTCCGGCAGTTGCCGTTTCTATTGAAGCAGACCAATGGTTTTCTCAAAGATTACATCAATCCGTTCGCCTGGTTTATATGCCCGAAAACAGCAGAAGGGAGATCGATCCTGATTATGCTTTTCAGCACGAGATCACCAGTTTTTCTGATGGGTATCCGATCTTGCTGTTGGGACAGGCATCACTCGATGACCTCAATACAAAATTGAAGGACCCGATAGGCATGGATCGCTTTCGACCCAATATCGTTTTTACGGGAGGAGAGGCGTTTTGTGAAGACGCAATGCAATCCATTACTATTGGTGACGTGAAAATGATGGGAGTTAAAAATTGCGCTCGCTGCATCATGACCACCACGGATCAACAGACAGGAGAGCGATCATCAGAGCCATTGGCTACTTTATCGACATATCGTAAGCGCAACAACAAAATTTATTTCGGTCAGAATGTAATCCCTGTATCAAGTGGAATCATCAGGGTCGGGGATGCAATATTAAGTTAGGATCTCCTTCACCACTTTACCATGCACATCTGTCAGCCGGAAGCGGCGACCCTGAAATTTGAAGGTGAGCTGCTCGTGGTCTACTCCCATGAGATGCAACAATGTTGCCTGGAAATCATGTATGTGAACAGGGTCCTTGATGATGTTGTAACTGAAATCATCGGTCGATCCATAGCTGAAACTTTTCTTCACGCCAGCACCCGCCATCCACATGGTGAAACATCGCGGGTGATGATCGCGACCATAATTATCTGCAGCAATTTTTCCCTGTGAATAAACTGTTCTACCAAACTCACCTCCCCAGATCACAAGTGTGTCATCGAGCATACCACGTCGCTTGAGATCAGTGATTAGAGCAGCGGTAGGTTTATCGATCTGCTTGCACTGGTGTTCCATTCCTTTGGGAAGAGAACCATGATGGTCCCAACCTTGATGGTAGAGCTGTACAAACCGCACATCCTTTTCCAATAATTTTCTTGCAAGCAAACAATTGGCGGCATAACTGCCACTGTTTTTGCTCTCAGCACCATAGAGGTCAAATACTTCCTGTGGCTCTTTCGAAAGATCCATGATCTCCGGTACGGAGGTCTGCATCTTAAAGGCCATCTCATACTGACTGATGCGGGCATTCACTTCAGGATCAGACCATGGCTGGTTCTGTAATTCATTGAGTTGTCGTAAATATTTCAGCATCTCCTCCCGGTCTGCACCATCATAACCTTCGGGATCCTTCAGGAAGAGTACCGGATCATTGCCCGACCTGAACTGCACACCCTGGTGTTCAGAAGGCAGAAATCCATTTCCCCAAAGCCTGGCATACAAAGGCTGATCCTTTGATGCATCCTTTGATACCAACACAATGAATGCAGGAAGATTTTTATTTTCTGATCCGAGTCCATAACTGATCCATGATCCAATTGAAGGCCTTCCGGGAAGTTGATGCCCTGTCTGAAAAAAAGTAATTGCAGGATCGTGGTTGATCTGCTCGGTGTACATCGACTTGATAATGCAAAGCTCATCCACCACACCGGCAGTATGCGGAAGCAGTTCGCTTACCCATGTTCGATTCTCACCATGTTGTTTAAATTTATAAACAGAGGGAACAACAGGGAGAGATGATTGATTCGCACTCATACCCGTTAGTCGTTGCCCCTTGCGAATGGAATCCGGCAACTGTGTTCCATAGAGTTGCTGCAGTTTGGGTTTGTAGTCGAAGCTTTCAAATTGCGAGGGACCGCCTGCCATGAAAAGAAATACCACACGCTTGGCTTTGGGTGCAATCATGGGTAGTGCTGACTGTATCTGTTCTTCCAATGTTCCGGCAGAAGCTCCCAGGGGCGACAACAACTGCTGCAGGGCTATGGCACCCATGCCCATCGCCGTTCGGTTCAAAAAATTACGCCGATCCAGTTGACGATAAACATCGTTCAACGCCGGATCCTGGATTCTTTTTTCTTCGTGATGATGTCCCATGTTATCGCTTTGTGATGACGGCATCGCTGTTTAAAATGGTGCTGGCTACCACGGCATTGGCAGCAATTGTTGCCTTGTTGAGTGAACTATCCGTTTTGTACAGTCCGGTTTTCAGCCACCCTTTTGTTTTTTCAGGATGGGCGCTGAATTTTTCCCATTCTCTTTTTTGCAAAGCCATCAACAACTGAAGTTCTTTATCGGTGGCTATCCTTCCGGTTAGCCTTCGATAAGCATATTGAATGCTTTCTGTTGCATCGGTAAACCTGCTCATCTGTTCACCCAAAACCTTGGCCACCTCAACATAGGTAGGATCATTCAACAATACCAGTGCCTGCAGTGGTGTGTTTGTTTTTTGGCGACGCGACAAACAGGAACTTCTCTCCGATGCATCAAAGGTAGATAGCGTGGGATGAGGAACTGTCCGCTTTGCCACCACATACAAACTTCTTCTGTACACTGCATCAGTAGTGTCCTGCACATAGTTGGCAGAATTGATCTCCCATAATCCCGCAGGCTGATAAGGTTTTACACTGTTGCCTCCGATTTTTTTATTCAGCAGACCCGACGCTGCCAGTGCATTGTCACGCATCATCTCCGCGGTTAGTCGAGTAGCCGGACCTCTTGCCAGCCAGCGATTCTCCGGATCCAACTCTCTGAGGGAGGTTGATGCAACAGATGATTGCTGGTAGGTATCAGAGGTTACGATCAATTTGATGATGTGTTGCACATCCCATCCTGATTCACGAAACTCCACAGCGAGCCAGTCGAGCAATTCAGGGTGACTAGGCAGTTCGCCCTGGTTGCCGAAGTCTTCGCTGGTTTTCACTAAACCTGTTCCGAAGAATTGTTGCCAGATGCGGTTCACTGTAACCCTTGCCGTCAACGGATGATCGGAGTGCGTGAGCCATTGTGCGAGTCCGTATCGGTTCTTTGGTAAACTTGCAGGAAAGCGAAAGATTTCTTCAGGTGTATTGGGATATACTTGTTCTCCTCGTTGATCGTATTGTCCCCGTTTCAACAAATAAGAACGCTTAGGAGCAGACATCTCTTCCATTACCATCAGTTCTTTTACCTGACGCATAGCGTCTAACAATTCGGTGCGTGAAGCTTTTAATGATTGCAGGGCAGAAGCAACCGATGGATCAACGGCATTGCTGTAATAAGACACAAGAATTTCCTGTTCAGCAGCACTTAACTGATCAGGTGATTTTTTAGTGAGGGATGTCCAGTTATTTTTTCCTGCCAGTATGCCAATTTCAAATGAAGTGAGTTTTCTGTTATAGACGAGGATCTCATCTACTTTTCCTCCTGTGAATCCTGAACCACGATACCATCCGCCGATCTGCAGTGCTGGTTCGTTCTTGTTGAAGAAGATAATGTCTTTATAAAGTTTGTCCTTGATCACTTCAGTTGGAAGAAGTCTTCCATCTTGAAACAGATCGAATCCTGATGCCTTTGAAGAACCATCATAAGCAAGCGAAAGATGAATCCATTTTTCTCTGGGGATATCCTGAACGGTTTGTTTGATGATGGCGTTCGAAGGAGCTGTATGGGCCATGATGATCTCAAAGCGATTGTTCTTTACCGATACACTGTACCCTTTGAAATTGTATAGCCTTTCTGCATCCGCTTTGTGGAAGATTACGCCCTCCTTAAAATTTTTAGGAACCCAGATCCACATACCAATGGTGAAAGGTTCAGCGCTTCGGAAAACTCCGGTATGGTTCAGATCGAGGTAAACATCACCATCCAGTTGCAGTCCTTGTTTTTGTAGACCCGGAGTAAATACAGGTTTGTCACCTTTCGATCCCCAGTCGTGTTCCATCTCTCCTTTCTTGCTGGTATCCAGCCGATCAGCAAGGCTGCCATCCAATGCATGGTGAGATTGCAATCCATGCATCGGAATGTTTTGTTGTTGCAGTGCTTTGTATTTTTCAGTCTGTATCCATTGTTCTGCACGATTCTTCGAAAGGATGAATTGACTGACCAATTCTTTTTCCTGTTCTGAGATCTTGTTTTCCAGTGAGCTGATATTTTTTTCCTGTTGTGTTGTAGGCAGCGGTAGAGCAGGAGTTGGGATGTCATCGTTCCAGGAGATCTGTCCCGCCTCCAGCACATTGTTGAAAAATGAATAGACCTGATAATAATTTTTTTGTGATACGGGATCGTATTTATGATCATGACATCTTGCACATCCGATGGAGAGGGCCATGAAGGCTTCTCCGAAAGTATTGGTACGGTCCATCACATACTCCGTTTGAAACTCCTCTTCCACAATACCACCTTCCATGTTTTGTTGGTGATTGCGGTTGAAGGCCGTAGCGATGATCATGTTGCGATTGGGATTGGGCATCAGGTCACCTGCCAGTTGTTCATGTATGAAGCGATCGTATCGCATGTTCCTGTTGAATGCATTGATCACCCAGTCGCGGTAAGGCGACATATCCCGCAGGCGGTCGACAGTATAACCATGGGTATCTGCATAGCGGGCAAGATCCAGCCAGTCGGCGGCCATGCGCTCTCCGTAGTGTGGTGAACGAAGGAGACGGTCTATCTGTTTTTCAAATGCATTGGCTGATCCATCTGCTAGGAATGCATTGATCTCTTCTGTTGTGGGAGGGAGTCCGGTAATATCCAGACTGGCTCTGCGCAGCAGCAATTCTTTGGATGCTTTGGCGGTGGGTTGAAGACCCATGCTGTTCAATCGTGCGCTCACGAATCGGTCGATTGGATTATCTGCACCTATTACCACTGGCGGTTCTTTGCGTTGCGGTTTCACAAAGGCCCAGTGCGGTTTGTATTCAGCTCCCTGCTCGATCCATTTGATAATCGCGGCTTTCTCTTTTGCTGTTAGCGAAAGGTGAGAACCCGGTGTGGGCATAACATATTCCGGATCGTGAGAGAGGATGCGGTGGAATACTTCGCTCTTTTGCAGATCACCTTTTCTGATCGCGAATTTACCAGGCGATTCAGGGAGCGGACCAAAAGCAGATGCAGCTTTATCGAGTCGCAGTCCCGCTTTTTGTTTGGCCTTATCCGGACCATGACAGGCAAAGCATTTGTCGGACAGAATCGGCTTCACATCCATATTATAATCCAGTTGGGACGTTAGGGCTTGGTATTCCTTCATCACATCTGCATCCATGGTCAAGGGTTTCGATAAGTTGCTGACCGGGATAATGGTTTCAGTCGACTCCTCTTCTGCAACAACGCTTGGTAAAGATTTGACTGAAGTAAAAAGTGCACCACCATTGATCCATTCACGAATCTTGTTGATCTCGGACGAGGAAAGTTGTTTTTTTCCTTTCGGCGGCATGTGGTTATCATCTTCCATCGGCAACAGAAGATGGGTGTAGAGTTTGGAATGTTGCGGATCATTCGGGGCAAGGATTTTTCCGTGTTTACCTCCTTTTTGAATGAAGGCTTCAGCGTCGAGTCGCAGTCCGCCTTTCATTTTCACTGCCGAATGACAGTTGTAGCATTTTTGTTTGAGGATGGGTTGAATCTCCTTATGATAGACTGAATAAACAATTGTGTCGGGATGTGCCGTTGTTACTAAATTGTTCGATGACTTTTCTTTTTCAAGACTCGCTTGCACGATTTCTTTTGATCCGAAAAGGAATCCTTCGCCATGTGTGAGTGTACCACCGTAGTGACTGGCCATGCCCATGACCAATGTAGAGACCCAGATCAGCTGGCGTCTGTAGGGTTGGATGAAATATGCAATAAGACTGAGGATAGCTGTAGCAATACCCAGTCGCATGTGGAGTGTCACCAGTTTATCTTCATATTCGCCGGAGAGGGAGAGAAGATAGCCTGCGATGCAGGAGGTAACAGCTCCGATTGATGCAACCATCAAGGCCAGTTTGACAGCCTCCGACATAGCGTCCCATTTCTGTTTTGGCAACAGGGATACCACAAATGCCAGCAACAGTATGCCGATGGGTAGGTGAACCAGTAAGGGATGCAGGTGGCCGATGGTAGCAGTCATGGTGCAAGCAATTACTATACAATTTCTTGAAAATTTATGAGTTATCCCGCATTAAGAAAAAATAAGGAGCAGTGAAGCAGGAAAGATGAAAATCAGTAACTTAAGATATGAAAAGACGTCAATTTGTTGGTCTTATCGGCAACACCAGTCTTGGCTTGCTCGCAGGAAAAATGTCGGCTTATGCTGTCCCCACTGCTGGAGCCTCTGCTGAATTTTTGTTTGTGGAAGCAGAGCAGTTCAAACGTCATGGTGGTTGGGAACTGGACCAGCAATCAATGGAACAGATGGGGTCGCCTTATCTGCTGGCACACGGACTCGGTATTCCAGTACAGGATGCCACTACAGAAGTTGAGTTTTCCTCAGCTGGCACCTATCGTGTTTGGGTTCGCACAAGGGATTGGGTTGCTCCCTGGAATGCACCAGGTGCTCCGGGAAAATTTCAACTCAAGATCAATGGAAAAGCCCTAGATGAAACTTTTGGTACAAAAAGCGCAACCTGGCACTGGCATGACGGCGGCACAGTTAAAGTGACGAAAAAATCTAAACTGGCACTGCATGACCTGACAGGTTTTGAAGGTCGATGCGAAGCGATACTGTTTTGTAAGGATATATCATTTGAGCCGACTAATGATATAGAACAGCTCACCAAGTTCAGAAGAAAATTACTGGGATTACCTGATAAGCCGGAAGAGGCTGGTGAATTTGAACTGATCGTTTCCGGTGGGGGACTGGCAGGAACCTGCGCTGCAATCGCGGCTGCACGCAATGGAGTGAAGGTAGCACTGATACAAGACCGACCAGTACTGGGTGGCAATGGAAGTTCAGAAGTACGCGTATGGCCGGAAGGCCATACCAACAAATCGCTTTATCCGCATGTAGGTGATATCGTGAATGAGATACTGCCGCCGATTGTGAAAGGATCCGGACAGGTATTCAATGGCGTAGCTGCCCAATACTATGATGATGCTTTGAAATTAAAGGTTGTCGGCGCCGAGCCCAACATCACCTTGAAGCTGAACCATCGCGTCATCCGAGTAGAAACTGAAGGAAATACAATCAAAGCGGTAGTTGTCCAAAGTACCTTGACGTCAAGGCAATACCGACTGAAAGGAAAATTATTTGCCGACTGTACCGGGGATGCTACCATAGGCTACAAGGCAGGCGCCGATCATGAATACAAAGTAGAACAGCTCATGGGTAGCAGCAATCTCTTCAATGTATTGGATGTAACCAACAAAGAAGAAGTATTGGCCTGTGAGTGCAAAGACAAAAGTGCATTGGCGATGAAATGTGAAGCGGGTGATTATGATCAGCCTTTCCCTCGCTGCCCATGGGCCCTTGATCTTTCCGACAAACCTTTTCCAGGAAGAAAGGGCGTGAAAACTTTTGGAAAAGAAGGATTGGATTCATTTGCCAACATGTGGTATTGGGAAAGTGGTTTCAACAAAGATCAGGTCAATGACATCGAGATGATCCGCGATCATAATTTCCGTGCCATGTATGGAGCGTGGGATGTACTCAAGAATGTTGATCACATGTATCCGAAACATCGGCTGGGTTGGTCGGCCTTCATTGCCGGAAAGCGAGAGTCGAGGCGACTGATGGGGGATGTGGTATTGGATGCAGAGGATTTCAAGCAGCAGCGCAAATTTGAGGATGCAGCTTTTCCTTGTTCATGGCATGTGGACCTGCATATGCCGAAAGCAGAATTCAAGGAAGGCTTAGAGGACATGGAATTCATATCAGATTATACCCGCGGAAAAGAATACCAATATGGAGGTGAGTATTGGGCTCCATACAGAACATTATACAGCCGTAACATCAAGAATCTTTTCATGGCCGGTCGATGCATCAGTGTAACCAAAACCGGTTTGGGTCCGGTGAGGGTCATGAAGACCTGTGGTATGATGGGTGAAGTGGTGGGGAAGGCAGCTTCGATTTGCATAAAGCACGATGCCACGCCAAGGGGGGTTTACACCAACCATTTGACAAAATTGCAGGATCTCTTGAAAAAGGCCTGACCTGCTATTGGCGATTGAAGTATTATGCTTGCTTGGTTTATGTTGGATCTGTTCCAATTGTAAAAATAGCCAATCGGCCATCTCACTGAAACAACTGTCCAGCATCGGTTGATTTGAATCAAGGGTATGGCCAACCCCATAAAAGGGTCGCCATGTTGAAGGAATACCCAATGCAAGGCAGCGTTGATAGAGAATGGATGGACCATATTTGAAATTATGATAGCTGAAAGAGCTGTCGTATGGCACGGTCTTGTCTGTAGTTCCTGCAGAATTGTAGAGTGGCACATCACCTTTGTTGATCCATCGGTAATCAATCATGGATCCCCATAGGTTCATTACGGCTTTTACTTTGGATGAGTGCGAGCTGTTTTCGTTATTACCCTCCAGCGGGCCCCATTTAAATTTGTTCACATCAACAGGTACTTCATGGTCATCCATATAGGCCATACCAAGACTTGTCATTGCACCTGCAGAAGTGCCACAAACAAAGACTAGTGAAGTGTCGATGTCCCATCTCGCTGCATTTGCTTTTAGAAATCGTATTGCCGACCGGGCATCCTGCTGAGCGCGGTACATGGCCTCGGCATAATCCTTATATGATTTTGGCTCTTCAATCCCCAATCGATAACCGATGCTGGCAGTGATATATCCTTTGGGCACAAACATCCTGACGGCACGTTTTGCTATAGCTACTTTACGATTGCCATTCTGAAATCCTCCGCCGTGAATGAAAACCACCAGTGGCCTTTTCTTCATCGTATCTTCTGACGGCATGAATATATCCAGTAACAGGGCTTCCATTTCGTTTTTGATATTCATGGCTTCTCCGTAGCGAATGTTCACTGCAGAATCCATGGATGCAAATACATCTTTTTTAAAGCGCTGTCCCTTCGCTTCAATCAACAACAGAACAAAAAGAAAAAAGAATATTTTGTTCATTACGAATTTTTATACGAAAGTATGGAATCTCAAATGTCATCAAACAATCGCATGATGAAAAAAATATTTCCCTTCGCATTGCTTTCTATCTATGTTGTCATTTTGATCAAGGTGATGGTGTTAAAAGATGTACCCTTGATCAGGGTTGGACATCTCATGCTGAATTTCGGCGGCACCCATGATGGATCACCCAATTTTATCCCTCTCAAAACCATCTGGCCTTACCTGACGGGATTCAAAGGATGGCTCATTGCCGGCATCAATCTTATAGGAAATATTGTTCTGCTTGTTCCCCTGGGTTTTCTGCTGCCTTATCTCATCCGGAACATGACTTGGAAGCTGGCATTTGTATGTGCAATTGTTTGCGGTTCAGTCATTGAGATCATGCAGGTGATCATGCACGTGGGTATTTTTGATATTGACGATATCATCCTGAATGCATTGGGTTCGATGATCGGATTCTGGTTATTTCTTTTGTTCGCCAACTTGATGCGATTGCCTCAAATGAGAAGGATGACAATTGCATCTCTTGTTGTTGTTTCTGGTGCTGCAGTCATTTACCTTTTTGTATTATCGCACAAAGGACAACTCCCGATTAGTTTCGGAGACGAAGATCAGACCATCCGTAAGCAAATGGTAAACAGCATGATGGACGAAAAGGAAACAAAGGGGGAAGACCCTTGTCGTGGTTCCGGTGGCACAGGAGAAATCGTTTCTATAGTTGAACATGCTATCACGATTAAACGCAACGACGGAAAACAAGAATTGATCAGGATTATTGATAAAACTGCAATCCGATCATCTGGAGGTACAGGATCAGAAGCTGATCTGAAAATAGGGGATAGGGTAACTGTAGTAGTAGGCCTGCTGGCAGAAGACAGTCAGGCTGCGTCGTTGATCTTGGTATGCAGTACTAAGTAATATCTCTTTTGGATGCATGCCTTCTGTAGGCAATCCTAAAATACCCATGGCAGGATAATAATGCACGCATCTATCAGCAGATTATTAACCTGGCTAAGAGAATTGAGAGTGGAATAAATTTTATTAATAGCAGATACTCCAAACCCTTTCTTGGGGGTCTCTGATTTCTTGAGGAGAACCATTGCCATTTCTGATAAACAGAAATTTCATATTGGGCAGGTTTGCATTTATGCCAGTATATTTATATATAATATATGTGGCGGGACCATAGATTCCTTCTTCGCGAAGCTCCCATGTTCCTGATGTTGTTTTGACTAGATTATTATAAGCGTCATATAAGTTGAATGTTGCAGTATGCTCCTCGTCTTGTACGAATTTGATTACATATTTACTGCTACCCGCCCTGATGCAAAATTTGAATGAGGTGTCTTGAATTGAGAATGAACTTAAT
>JBKCOY010000027.1:0-15175 GCA_046309555.1 Chitinophagia bacterium | reverse complement strand
GTCGGGAAGACAGGATTCGAACCTGCGACCCCCTGGTCCCAAACCAGGTGCGCTACCGGCCTGCGCTACTTCCCGAACTTCGGTTTTGACACCGAATCTTTTCAACTGCGGTGAGGGCGGGATTCGAACCCGCGGTACAGAGTTACCCGTACGGCAGTTTAGCAAACTACTGATTTCAGCCACTCATCCACCTCACCGTCTGAATCCTACGATTCAGGGAGGGCAAATTTAAGAAAGACTAGGCAATCCCCAAAAGAAAACTGAAAAGGTTTGAAAACAAAAGCTTACATGGCAGCTAGTTGCACCTTCTGCTGCAACTCCATCACACTCTCACGGAACATATTGTCCGTATCCATCAGATCCTTTACGGTCTGACAGGAATGGATGACCGTAGTATGATCCCTGCCACCAAAATGCTCCCCAATGGTCTTGAGAGAATTCTTAGTGAAGATCTTGGATAAATACATTGTAATCTGACGGGCCTGCACAATCTCACGCTTACGGGTCTTCTGCAACAGCCTGTCGTAAGGAAGATCAAAATATTCACATACCATCTTCTGGATCGTATCAATCGTGATCTCCTTGGATGAGGTCTTGATGAAGTTCCGCAATACCTTCTTGGCAAGATCTAAATCGATCTCACGCTTGTTCAAAGATGATTGTGCGAGCAAAGAGATCAACGCACCTTCAAGCTCACGAACATTGTTCTGAATATTGTATGCAATGTATTTTACCACATCCTTCGGCAGATCAAGTCCGTTGGCCTTCATTTTTTTCTCCAATATCTCAATCCTGGTCTCGTAATCTGGAACCTGTAGATCCGCACTCAAGCCCCACCTGAACCTGCTGAGCAAACGCTCCTGCATACCTTCCAGATCCTTTGGTGGCTTATCAGAACTCAGAATGAGCTGCTTGCCCGACTGATGCAAATGATTGAAAATAGCAAAGAAGGCATCCTGGGTCTTCTCAGCACGATTGAAGAATTGCACATCATCAACAATCAACACATCAATCAACTGATAGAAATGAATGAAATCGTTGATGGCATTATTACGGCTATGGTCCTGAAACTGATTGATGAACTTTTCAGAACTGACATATAAAACAACCTTATTAGGATGCAATCTTTTTACCTCATTGCCAATGGCTTGCACCAGATGTGTCTTACCCAATCCAACACCTCCATAAACCACCAATGGATTGAAAGAAGTGGCTCCAGGCTTCTCAGCAACTGTTTTTCCAGCCCTGCGGGCTACCCTGTTACAATCTCCCTCAACAAAAGCATCGAAAGTGTGAATCGGATTCAATTGAGAATCGATCTGCATCTTCTTCAACCCGGGGATAACAAAAGGATTTTTAACATGGTTGTTAACCACCAACGGAAAATCCATTTCATTATTAGAGTAGCTCTTGAAATGCTGTCCGCTGATGTCCATGGTCAGGGGCTTCGACTTCCCACTTCCACTATCAACCATGATCCTGTATTCCAATCTTGCTTCCTTGCCCAACTCACGCTTCAACGTCTTGGCAAGAAGATTGATGTAATGCTCTTCAATATACTCGTAGAAAAATTGACTGGGAACCTGAATGGTAAGGACGTTGTCTTTTAAGGCAACAGGCTTGATGGGTTCAAACCAGGTTTTGAAATGTTGCCACTCCACGATATCCTTTATGATCGCCAAACAATTAGTCCAAATTTTTTCAAACGGTTTCTCCATTAGTCCTAAAGCAGTTTTCTTTGGTTCGTAAATTAAGGACCCTTCTTCACCCAGATGATACGCAGACACACTACTCAAAAATCACTGCCCTGTGTCTCACCGTTCAAATATGCTGTTGTTACTTAAGGTCAATTTTTGCTACCGCATTCTCCATCATTTTTCCACATCACATTTTTTCACTTGGATAACGTCAGACGGCGAATATAAATTCAGTTTCCAAATAAAAAAATTTTTTATTCCACAATATTTTTAAGTACCGAAATTGATTGATTTTTATCCAATTTTTTACCCCCTTCGGTATAAAAAACGTAATCCAAACGACCCAGCTGCAGTCCACCCCAACCTACTTGATTTACAATCACTTTTTTACCCTCCACATTGTTGTACTCCCTAGGCTTTTCAAAGAAGCGATGGGTATGCCCGCCAATGATCAGATCGATGTTGGAACTTGCTTTGGCAAAACCTTCATCACTGATTTTGTTGTCAGCATAACGATCACCCAAATGCGACAAACAAATCACCAAATCACATTTGTATTTCTTCTTCAGCTTGTCTGCAATTTCATTGGCATGCACAACAGGATCTTTATAGATCGTACTGCCATATAATGCTGATGGCACCAATCCCTCTAGTTCAATGCCCACGCCCGTTACACCTATTTTCAATGGGCCCTTTTGAAAAATTTTATACGGTTGATAAAGTGTTTCCATGGGTGTTCCTTCGAAACCATAATTGCTCATGATGATTGGAAACTTTCCATGATCTCCCAATTGCTTCACAAAGTTTTCCATGCCAGCATCAAAATCATGATTCCCCATGATGCCCGCATCATAACCCATCATCCGCATGGCCCTCATCTCCGGTTCTCCTTTGTATATATTGAAGTATGGCGTACCCTGAAAAATATCGCCTGCATCGAGCAGCAAAACATGCTCTTCCTGCTGCCTGATCCTGGAAATGATGGAGGCCCTTGCCGCCACACCTCCTTTGCCAGCATTCATGGATCCATCCATCGGAAAAGGATCGAGTCGGCTGTGCACATCATTGGTATGCAGGATGGTAAGCTTTATCTCACTGGATGGCATACAAAAGGCATTTGTACCCATGCCCATGGCAACTGATGCCATGCCACCCTGAATAATAAATTTTCTCCTGTTCATTTTGATATCCGCATTGGTGATTCTACCGTAATCTTCTTACCGGAAGATTGCAGGTGTTTACAATAATCAATGATCGCATCGCGCATCAGATAACCCGAACGCTGTTGTTTCAGTGTTTTAAATTCCTGAATGCCACTGCCACTGTCCAACGTATAATCTGAATTGACCATTTTATAGGTTCGCTCCGGATCCAAAGGCTTGCCGTTGACCAGCACCTCCACGGCTTTTTTATCCCTGATCTTCATGCTGATACCGGCCACACCTCCTCCTCCACCTTCCGCTGCAAGTCTGTCGAGATACTGTTGCAGCAATGATCCTTTGACTTCAGCCACCACCAGCAGGTTATCAAATGGCATCACTTCATATATATTCCTGCGGGTAACCTGACCTTTTCCAATCCGGTTAACCCTTACGCCCCCATGGTTCATGAAAGCCATCTCGGCTTCCTTATCCAGTTTTTCCTTTGCAGACCAGAGATAGGCATCGGCAAGAAAATTACCCAGTCGGCTGTCCGGAATTTCCTTGAGCAGATCCACCTCATTTTCAGCCAGCACCTCATCCATCGTGCGGTTAATAATATCCCGATAGGGACCAATCATTTTATAGAGGGAAGAATCAACGCCGGCTGTCGGCTGAATTGAATACCCCTTGTAGGCCACCCCGGTAAGTTGCTGGGAAGAGGAACAGGAAAGGAGAGAAACGAAAAAAAGGAGGAAAAACAGCTGTCTCATATTCAGTTTAGCGGTGAAACGGAAATTAGTGATTTTTTATGGTAACTTCGCCCAAATCGTTTTTTATTATGGCATTTGATCTTACAGGAAAAATTGTGGCCAAATTTGATACCATACAACGCAGCGCCACCTTCAAAACAAGAGAATTCGTTGTTGAAACCAATGAAGACATCAACGGACGCACCATTACAAATTTTGTAAAGTTCCAGACAGTACAAGATAGAACCGGCATACTCGATCGCTTCAACATCGGCGACACTGTAAAGGTTCATTTCAACATCAAGGGATCTCGTTGGGAAAAGAACGGACAAACCAACTACATCACCAATCTTGATGCCTGGAGAATTGAACAAGTAGCCGCAGGTGCAGGTGGCCCCATCGAAACACCTCCTGCCTTCTCACCTGATCCTGAAAGCCAGACAGGTGTAGCAGATGATCTGCCATTCTAAGTAATCTCTTTCATGCAAAAAGAAACCCTTTTGCAGCTTTCACCGAAAGAAGCAGCCGATGCTGCGTCCATCAGTGAAAGAATCGCTTCGCATTGGGGATTGGATAAAAAAAAGATCACTGGCTTCGAGATCCTCAAACGATCCATCGACGCCAGAAAAAGAAATGTGCTCATCAACCTGAAGGTAAATGCCTTCATTGATGAGCCTTTTTTTCAAACCCCTCTATCGGGCTTTGAATTTCCCGAAGTTCATCGCGCAAAAAAAACAACCGTCATCATTGGTGCTGGACCAGCCGGATTGTTTGCAGCACTGGAATTGATTCAGCTGGGTATCAAACCCATCATCCTGGAAAGAGGCAAGGATGTTCGGGACAGAAGACGTGATCTCGCTATACTGAACCGGGAAGGCATCCTCAACGAAGAGAGCAATTATTGTTTTGGGGAAGGGGGTGCCGGCACCTACAGCGATGGCAAACTCTATACCCGCAGCACCAAGAGAGGCAATGTAGAAAAAGTAATGCAGCTACTGGTGCATTTCGGTGCAGACCCGTCGATCCTTTTCACAGCACATCCGCATATCGGCACCAACAAATTACCCCACATCATTCAGTCCATACGCGAACAGATCAAGGCATCCGGCGGAGAAGTTCATTTTCAGGAGAAACTGATCGATCTGCAGCTGGAAAAAGAAAAAATCAAGGCCGTCATCTGCGCATCGGGCAACCGTTACGAAGCGGATGATATCATCCTCGCAACGGGACATTCAGCAAAGGATATTTATGTACTGCTAAATCAAAAACAAATCCTGATTGAAGCAAAACCTTTTGCACTGGGTGTACGCATTGAACATCCACAGGCTTTGATCGACTCAATACAGTATCATTGTCCCGTTACTATTGGCCGTGACCCATACCTTCCACCTGCAGCTTACGCATTGGTGGAGCAGGTCGATGGTCGAGGTGCATTCTCCTTTTGTATGTGCCCCGGTGGTATCATTGCAACTGCTTCCACTACCCAGGGAGAACTGGTGGTAAACGGATGGAGCCCTTCCAAACGCAACAATCCCTTTGCCAATTCCGGCATGGTGGTGCAGGTGGGATTGGGTGATGCTTATACAGCTGGGGACAAGGGAAGGGGGACAAGGGACGGTGGACGAGGGACAAGGGACGGTGGACGAGGGACGAGGGACGGGGGACGAGGGACGAGCAATGAATTGTTGCTCCATCATTTTCAGGAAGAAGTTGAAAGAAAAGCTTTCGCAGCCGGCGGCGGAAATTTTGTTGCCCCAGCACAACGAATGACAGATTTTGTTTCGGGTAAAACCAGCTCCTCACTTCCTGATAATTCTTATCTCAGAGGGGTGCATTCCATAAATATGAAAGAGGTATTGCCTGATTTTGTTTTCAAAACCCTTCAGGGTGCCTTCAAAGCTTTTGGTAAAAAAATGAAAGGATACTTCACTGAAGAAGCGATCATCATTGCTCCCGAAAGCAGAACCTCATCCCCGGTCAGAATTCCCAGAGATGCCGAAACACTTCAGCATCCTCAGATCAAAAACCTTTACCCCTGTGGCGAAGGCGCAGGTTATGCAGGTGGAATTGTAAGTGCAGCCATGGATGGGCAGAAAGTAGCCATGTCCATCAGCATCAACCAATAGTTGCACGTTTTTACTACCATTCATCCAAAAGCCATCCGTTATTTTCATACGGATATTATCTTCACACCATGAAACCAATTCTAACCGTCAGCCACCTGAAGAAAAACTTTTCGGGACAAAAAGCAGTTGACGACATCAGCTTTGAAATTGAACAGGGTGCTGTATTTGGATTACTGGGACCCAACGGTGCCGGCAAGACAACGCTGCTGCGCATGATCACCGGAATCTTTTTCCCCGACGAAGGATCCATAACACTCGATGGTCAACCCTTTGAGCCACTGCGCGACAATTCCTTTATTGGATATATGCCTGAAGAACGCGGACTCTACAAGAAAATGAAAATTGGCGAACAGGTGCTCTACCTCGCCCAACTCAAAGGCCTTTCTAAAAAAGAGGCACTGGAAAATATCAAGGAATGGTTCATCAAATTCCAGATGGAAAGCTGGTGGAACAAAAAAGTGGAAGATCTTTCCAAAGGCATGAGCCAGAAACTACAGTTCGTGACCACTGTAGTACACAAACCCAAGCTGATCATACTGGATGAACCTTTCAGCGGACTGGACCCGGTGAACGCCAATCTGATCAAGGATGAGATCTTCCGACTGGCCAAAGAAGGTGCTACGATCATCTTCAGTACGCATCGCATGGAACAGGTAGAAGAGATCTGTGATCATATTGTGCTTGTCAACAAAGGGAACAAGATCCTCGATGGTACGGTTGGCAACATCAAGCAGGAATTCAAGGAAAATATTTTTGAAGTGGGCTTCGACCAGAACGTTTTGGCAGAGCATACCGCCATCCATCTTTTTGATGTGAAGGAAGTGAAAGACAAAAAGATCAGGATCCGCATCAACGAAGGATTCAGCAACAATGATGTGGTGCAGTTCTTCATCCACAAGGGTCTCAACATCCGCTCCTTCAACGAGGTACTCCCTTCCCTGAATGACATTTTCATCAAGCTGGTACAAGGAACACCTGAAGCCAGACAATTCCAGTCCTAATTAATCAAACGCATTCCATGAACAAAGTATCCCTCATCATCAAAAGAGAATACATCACCAGGGTCAGCAACAAGCGTTTCCTGCTGATGACCTTTCTCATGCCGGTGATCTTCATATTATTTATTGGCGGTTCCGCTTATTTTGCGGCAACCACCAAAGAAGAATCAAACATCGCAGTAGTAGACGACATGGGCTTTCTGAAAGCCAACCTGAAAAGTGACACCGGCAATGTGGTGTTTCATTTTGTTGGCAACATTGATTCCACCAACTACCAGCAAAAAAAATATGATGCTGTGCTCTATGCCCAATTGAACAATGGCAGCATCAATGCAGAACTGCATTCAAAAGAGCAGATGGGATTTGAAACCTCGCGGCTCATCGAACGTCAGTTGAATGAAGCGTTGGAAAACAAATTGCTGCTTGAAAATGGCATAGAGAAAAAAGTTCTCGACTCCATCAGCAACAGCGTAGAAGAAAATGTTGTGTTGAAGAATATGGTGGAAGAAGCCGAAGGAAATAGCAAGGAAGCCAATACCGGACTTGCCTATGGCATCGGCTTTGGCAGCGGATTTCTGATCTACATCACCATGTTCATCTTTGGTGCCATGGTCATGAGAGGAGTTGCAGAAGAAAAGACAAATCGCATAGCAGAAGTAATCGTTTCATCCTGCAAACCTTTTGAACTCATGCTGGGAAAGATCGTAGGTATTGCGGGAGTAGGCCTCACACAGCTGCTGCTATGGATCGGGTTGATGCTGCTCATTTCAAGCTCGCTGTCAGCCTTTATACCTGCGGAATCCATGCAGCAATTTCAGCAAATGCAGGAAGGCGGACAAATGAGCGTTTCTGCGGCAGGAGCGAATCCTGCTGCGATGAAGATCCTGAAAGCACAAGAGGCACTGACAGAAGGCGTTAACTGGATGATGATCATTGGCTGTTTCATCTTCTATTTCCTGGGTGGATATCTTTTTTATGCTTCATTATTCGCTGCTATCGGCAGTGTGATCAATGAAGATCCTCAGGAAGCACAACAGCTGATGATGCCCATATCCATGCCCATCATTTTTGCTTTCATCATACTTCAATCTGTTTTATCAAACCCCGGAACACCGCTGGCCATCTGGACCAGCATCATACCATTCACCTCTCCCATCATCATGATGGGCAGGATACCTTTCGGTGTACCCAATACGGTCCCCTACTGGCAACTTGCCGCCTCTATGCTGAGCCTGATCGGTGGATTCATTTTCACCACCTGGTTTGCCGGCAAAATCTACCGCACCGGTATCTTGCTTTATGGCAAGAAAGTGACCTGGAAGGAGATGCTGAAATGGTCGTTCCGCAAAAGCTAGTGGTTCAACGTTTAAACATCAGTCCGACTAAATTGGTGTAATTTTGCACCATGAAATTGCTATACGGTTATCTCAAGCCCTATAAATGGCTGATCTCACTGACCATGTTGCTGGCAACTGTCAACACGATCTTTTCCCTGATCGATCCGATCATCTTTGGTAAGATTATCAAACTTTCTCAGGATATCAATACCCGCCAAGAAGACGGCAATCCTTTTGGCTGGGATGAGTTTTTTTCTGCCACCATGTTGCTGCTGTTGATGTCGATGGGTA
The DNA here is from genome assembly GCA_046309555.1 of Chitinophagia bacterium. Taxonomy (GTDB): domain Bacteria; phylum Bacteroidota; class Bacteroidia; order Chitinophagales; family Chitinophagaceae; genus Pollutibacter. The sequence continues at coordinate 6,835 of JBKCOY010000027.1, read as the reverse complement.
CTGCCATGGTCAGCCGTATTGCCAAGAACCTGCAGGACTATTTTGCCAATGTGGTGATCCAGAAGTTTGGTGCCAAGATCTTTACCGACGGACTCCAGCATGCGATGAAACTGCCTTACCAGGAGTTTGAGGACCAGCGTTCGGGGGAAACATTGAGCATCCTTACCAAAGTGCGGACCGACACAGAAAAATTCATCAACTATTTTGTGAATGCCCTTTTTGCCATTGTTGTGGGCATTTCTTTCGTCTTCATCTATGCATCGGTTTATGTGCACTGGTCTGTCCCGATTGCCTACATTGCCGGTGTTTCTCTTCTCTCCTGGGGCACCAATGTGCTGAGCAGGAAGATCAAGGAAATCCAGAAAAAGATCGTCAAAAGCACCACCTCGCTGGCAGGCACCACAACAGAAAGTCTGCGCAACATTGAGCTGGTGAAGAGTCTGGGATTGACAGAACAGGAAGTAAAACGTCTGAATGCTGATACTTATAAGATACTAGGATTGGAATTGACCAAAGTAAAACGAATCAGAAGCATCAGTTTTCTGCAGGGAACATTGGTGAATACACTCAGACAATTTATTCTCTTCCTGCTCATGTGGCTGATCTTCAAGGATGAGATGCAACCACATGAGATGGTGACCATGCAGTTCTTCTCTTTCTTCATTTTCGGTCCACTTCAGGAGATCGGCAACATCATCCTCTCCTATCGTGAAGCAGATGCATCGATCAACAATTACCATAACCTGATGCAAAAGCAACCAGAAATGGTACCCGATAATCCGGTCGCATTGGGCGAAGTGGAAACCCTTGCTTTCCAGAAAGTCGCCTTCAAACACCTGACTGCACAACAGAATGCAATTGAGAACATCAGCTTTGATGTAAAGCGGGGAGAGACAATTGCCTTTGTGGGTCCTTCAGGTTCGGGTAAAACCACACTGATGAAATTACTGGTGGGACTCTACAGACCCAAGGAAGGAAAGATTCTGTACAACGGACTGGATGAGAATGAGATCAACTTCGAAGACCTGCGCAAACAGATCGGATTTGTAACGCAGGATACACAATTGTTTTCCGGTACGATCAAGGAGAATCTTCTCTTCGTTAATCCAGGTGCCACAGATGAAGAGCTGCACGCAGCACTTGAAAAATCATCTTGTCAGACTTTGTTGCAAAGAGCCGACCATGGATTGCTGACGGTGATTGGAGAAGGAGGATTGAAACTTTCCGGAGGTGAGAAACAAAGGCTTTCCATTGCCAGGGCCTTGCTGCGCAATCCCAAAGTCTTGTTGTTTGATGAAGCTACATCAGCCCTTGATTCCATCACAGAAGAAGAGATCACAGAGACGATACGCGACATTTCATCACGCAAAGAGCAAATCACCTTGTTGATTGCACACCGGTTGAGTACGATCATGCATGCCGACAGGATCTATGTATTGGAAAAGGGTTCCGTTGTTGAAACCGGAACCCATTCACAATTATTAGAAGAAAAAGGTCTGTATTATGCCATGTGGCGTCAGCAGATCGGCGAAAGAAAAAAGATGATCTGAAGATCCAGTGCCTATTGGATCTTCAGCCTGTAGCTAAGCGCAATATCCGTCTCGCCGACGGTAACAGCATCTCCTGAAGCCTTAACACCTGGCTTGTGCTTCAGTGTGAGGGTTAGGGTACCTGTACCTGTATTTCCTGAAGCAGTCCATAAAGAAGTAGTACCCACAGGCAATCCCTTTCCATCATTGTTCAGATTTGTCACTGCAACCAATCCGTCTGTTGCTGTAAAATAAAATTGGTGATCATTGGCCTCTGCCAGAATTTCTGCAGTGATGTTTTCAGCGGGACTCACGCTCTCATTCAGGATCTCAAGCGTACAGTCATAGATCTTGCCTTTCCCTAAAACAATCTCATCAAATTTTGTGGGGGCCGCACCTCCTTCACCGTCAAGATCCTTGAATTCAAAAGTACTAACGGCACCACCGGTTTTGTCGGTCAACTTAACTCTGACAGTAGTGATCAATTCTTCTTCATTGGGATCTGCTTTGTCCTTTTTACATCCCAAAAAACCAATCGAAGTCAACAACATCAAAGAAAAAAACATTACACGTTTCATACACTTTTGTTTTTAAATAGTGATTTTGAGTTTTAAAGAAATATTTCTTCCTCTGTCGAGGCTGAAGTAGCGGAAAGCGTTCATGTAATCCCGATAAGCAGTATTGAAGAGATTCTGAATGGATAGCGTCCAATCCAACCGACGCTTGCCCCATTCAATCCCAGTACCCGCATCTATATTGACCAAGGTATATGCGGATGGAGGAGGGATATAATCTGAAGCCATCGTGATGATACCATTGGCATCGGTAATCTTTATATTACCGGAAGGAGGCACTCTTTTCTGTTCAGTAACATGCTGCACTGCCAAATTCAAATAGGGCGACTTCATCTTTTTTCCGTCGATAAAACTATAGCTCAATTCTCCCTGATAGCGATCAGCCGGCATCTGGATCAGCCAGGTTTTTTGCAGAACGTCGTATGCCCGCAACAGAGATGATTTGAAAGCAGACTTCAAATGATTGTTGAATCGATAAGACAACGAAAGATCAGCACCCGTAAGAGAAGCATCTGTTTGGGCAAATTCAAATGATGGAAAAGCACCTCTGATGGTCAGCAAGGGAGGATAGGTCGGCTTCAAATAGATAAAATCTTTGATCGTTTTGTGATACAATCCAATTTCTGCTTCCCAACGATCATCATTGTAGACCACTGCTGCCATGGTATTCCAGGCTCTTTCAGTTTGAAGTGTGGAAACACCTTTTTCTATTCTTGCTGCTCCATGATGGAGCCCGTTGCTGAAGAGTTCATTCATCTGCGGTGCACGCCATGCTGAGGAGAATGTAATGGCTGTTCTGAGTCGTTCATTGAACTGATAAGCCATAACACCGGTACCTGATAGACCACTGAAATTTTTTCTACCATAGGGATCTCCCGGCTGTAGTGCATTTCCCATCAGCATATCAAAGGGAGCTTTATCATTGTCGCTGATGTTGAAACGGTTTCTGTTATCAAAACGCATACCCAATTCAAACTGCCAGCTTTTGAACTGGAATTTTTCTGCAGCCCAAATCCCCAGATCCAATGCCTGAAAATTGGGAATGAAATATCGATAGTTGATATAGTTGTCCTGATACATGGCATTCACACCTACAGAACCCTTCAAAGGTTTGTTGCCATAGTGCTCCCATACCAGATCAGCCATATGGGTCATGAGGTTAAGTTCCAGTTGGGGAATGGATGTCTCGGATCTTGTGATATCATATTCTCTGCGAACATTATACTGCGTTGAATAGGTAAAATTCAATCGCTGAGTGGAATTGATTTCCTGATAGGCTTTTACTTTCACCAGATGATGTTGAACACCCTGATAGGGTCTGTCGATAGCATAACTGAAATCAGCATCACGAATGTAAACAGGAGGTTGTTTATCCCGGATGATATTTTCCAGATCGGTGAGGTTGCCAATGTGCGCTCCGGTGAAGATCCCCAGTTTGGTATTGAACAAGCTGTAAAATAGTTCAACTCCTTTGTTTCCTGATCTCCAACCTGCTGTGGCAGACATGTTGATTTCTTCCACTCCAGAATTCTTGAGCCAGTAATCCGGCGTGCGGGCATTGCCTCCACGTTTGTAGGTTGCCTGCAGTCGCCATGCACTGTTCTCTTTTTCACTGAAAGAACCTTCCATCATGGCGGAAGCTACTCCCTGCCTGTTGTTGCTGAAGGCAGCTAGATTAACCTCACCTGACAATTCTTTTTTGTAACGCAACAGTCGGGGTTCCACCAATACCACCCCACCAATGGCATCTCCACCATACTTTACAGCACTGGCACCTTTGATGACCGTTAATCGATTGGCTACATAGGGATCAATTTCAGGAGCATGTTCACTGCCCCATTGCTGACCCTCCTGTCTTATCCCATTGTTGAGGATCAGAACACGACTGCTGTGCAGACCCTGTATCACTGGCTTGTAAATATTATTGCCGGTCTGGAGTACACTCACCCCATTGATCTTTTGCAGGGATTCTCCCAATGTAAGTCCTCGTGTCTGCGCCAACTCCCTTCCTCTCAGTTCACCACTCATTCCCTCCGTTTGAACAGAGGCAGATCCTACCACCACCACTTCTTTCAAAACATTTTCTGCGTGAGGCAATTCTATGGTTTTGAAAAGATCCTCTTTCAGGTGAACATGAAAATCTATGGTTTGGCAACCGGCATGGCTGATGCGGAGGGTATAATCACCCGGACAAAGACCGGCTAGTTGAAAATTTCCTTGTGCATCAGTGATGACCACTGTTTTGGTGCCAACCAGACTCACACTTGCTTTCTCCAATACCAAGCGGGTATCAGCATCCTTTACCTGACCTTTTATTTGCAGGATGCATTGGGCATTGGCTGAAATTGCCAAAGACAGGAAAGTGAATATGATGAGAAAGCACCTCATGGTTAATCAAGAGGCCAAAACTACACAAAAAATCAAAATTTGCAATATTGTTGCAAATTTTTATAGCCGCTCAAAGATACCGGCAACTCCTTGTCCACCGCCCACACAAGCGGAGACCATTCCGAACTGTTGGTTTCTTCTTTTCAGATCACCCAGCAACTGAACGGTCAGTTTGGCCCCTGTACATCCCAGTGGGTGACCCAATGCAATGGCGCCGCCATTGATATTTACTCTCTCAGGATCAAGGGAAAGCTCACGCATTACAGCGATGGCCTGTGCAGCAAAGGCTTCATTTAATTCAATCAGGTCTATATCATGAAGAAGCTTTCCTGCCTCTTGCAGTACTTTGGGAATGGCCTGCAGGGGACCGATACCCATGTATCTCGGATCAACCCCGGCGATGGCATAATGCACCAAACGACCGATGGGTGTAAGGTTTAATTGCTTCATCAGGCGTTCTGACATCAGCACAACAAAAGCCGCCCCATCGCTGGTCTGAGAAGCATTGCCGGCGGTAACAGTACCCTGTGCTGCAAAAGCAGGTTTCAGCTTTGCAAGTCCCTCTGCACTGGTATCTGCTCTCACGCCATCATCGGTATCCACGATAAAACTGCGTTCCTGTTTTCTGCTGTTTTCATCCAGATAAGTTTCAGTGACAGCAATCGGAAGAATGCCATCTTTGAAATATCCTTGTTGGATGGCATGCATGGCCTTCTGGTGTGAGGAAAGAGAAAATGCATCCTGATCCTCTCTGCTCACTTTATATTTGAGTGCAACAGCTTCGGCTGTTAGTCCCATGTTCAAATAAAGATCAGGCATTTCCTGAGTAATCTTGAAGGATGGAGAAGTCTTCCAACCTGCAGTTGGCACCATACTCATGCTTTCGACACCACCGGCAATGATGCAGTCAGCCATGCCGGCTCTGATCTTGGCAGTTGCGATTGCGATCGATTCCAGTCCGGATGCACAATACCGATTCACCGTCATTCCCGGTGCTTGATGTCCCAATGCTGCAGCGGCAATGATCCGGCCAACTTGCAATCCCTGTTCAGCTTCAGGAACAGCGTTGCCCACGATTACATCATCCACCAGTTTGGATTCCAACGATGGTAAGTTGGCCATCAGCTTTTGAATCACTTCTATCGCCAGATCATCAGGGCGTGTGAAACGAAATCCACCCTTTTTGGCTTTGGTCACGGCTGTTCTCAATCCGGCAACGATATAGGCTTCCTGCATCTTGATTATATAAGCACCAAAAATAGACATTAATTTGAATGGATTTATACTATCTTTATGATATCATTTTAATATCATCTTATGAATACGGAAAAATCATTAACCCCATTTTCAGGTTTCAAAGCAATAGCCATCATGTTCATACTTGCAGTAGTAGGTGCAATGGGTATGGTGCATGCGAACAGCACTCCATCTGAAGCACCCATGTGGATCATCATAGGAGTCTTGTGTATTGCTGCTTCAGTTGTGATGTTCAAAGGATTGGTAGTGGTAGAACCCAATTATGGAATCGTGCTTACTTTTTTTGGTGAATATGTAGGTACCGTAAAAACAAACGGACTTCAATTTGTCAATCCGCTTTACAATAAACTCAAGGTATCCCTCAGGTCGCAAAGTCTTGAGAGCACACGCTTGAAGGTGAACGACAAGCTGGGAAACCCGATTGAAATTGCGGCCGTGATTGTTTGGCAGATCAAGGATAGCTACAAGTCTGTTTTTGATGTGACCAATTTCAATGAATACATCAAAAACCAAAGCGAGGCAGCCGTTCGACATCTTGCCACCAGTTATCCTTATGATAATATCGAAGATGAGAACGCACGCATCACCCTGCGGGATGGCGGACAGGAAGTGATCGACCAGTTGGAAGCGGAGTTGAGCGAGCGACTTTCCAACGCTGGTGTTACAATCATCGAAGCCAGGATCAGCCACCTTGCTTATGCTGCTGAGATTGCAGGAGCCATGTTACAGCGACAGCAGGCAACAGCCATTGTTGCTGCCCGTACCAAGATCGTGGAAGGTGCTGTGGGCATGGTGGAAATGGCATTGTCGATGCTTTCAGAAAAAGAGATCGTGACCCTCGATGATGAAAAGAAAGCGGCGATGGTCAGCAACCTGATGGTAGTGCTCTGTGGTGAGAAGGCAGCCTCTCCAGTTCTAAATACCGGAACCCTTTACTAATCCATTTGCTTCAGCGATGTCACTCATGAAAAAGAATTTTGTTTTGCGGATCAATGCAGATGCTTATAATGCCTTGGCGAAATGGGCTGAGGATGAGTTCAGGAGTGTGAACGGGCAGATAGAGATGATACTCGACAAAGCATTGAA
>JBKCOY010000026.1:0-25719 GCA_046309555.1 Chitinophagia bacterium | reverse complement strand
GTGCATCATTCTTCCAATGGATATTATGCCATACGCAAGGGAGACTGGAAGTTGATTGTGGGATTGGGTTCGGGAGGGTTCACAGTTCCGAGGATTGTTATTCCCAAGAATGGAGAGCCCAATGTGCAATTGTACAATCTCAAAACAGATCCGCACGAAGATAAAAATCAGGCGGCTCTTCATCCGGAAATTGTCAAAGAGCTCATGGAAAAATTAGAACAGATCAAACAATCAAAACAACCATAAATTCCAACACATGAAACTTCAGAAGTATTGCTTTGTCCTGCTGGCCATACTGCTCAACTTCTCTGTGCTCTTCGCGCAGCCAACAGTGCAGCCGGTTCAGATTGTCATCACTCCGAACCATGCCAACTGGGAGTACAAATTGGGTGAACCCGCCACCTTCTCCATTCAGGTCTTGAAATTTGGTGTACCACAGCAGAATGTGATGATCCAATATCAGGTAGGGCCCGAAAGGATGAAACCCATGAAGTTGGATTCTGCATTCCTGAAAGATGGAAAATTCAATACAGGTAATTTCACCATGAAAGAACCAGGCTTTCTCAGATGTGTGGTGACTGCCAATGTAGATGGTAAATCCTATCGCAACCTGACTACTGCAGGATATGACATCACCTCCATTCAACCAACGGTTGAGAAACCGGCAGACTTTGAAAAGTTCTGGTCAGGTGCCATAGCAGAATTGTCAAAGCTCCCCCTCGATGCAAAATTTACCTTGCTGCCCGAAAGATCATCCTCCAAAACCAATGCCTATCATGTGAGCTGCCAGGGTTATGGCGGATCAAGGATCTATGGCATGCTGGCTGTACCCAAGGCTCCCGGAAAATATCCAGCAGTACTGCAAGTTCCTGGTGCCGGTATTCGTCCCTACTCACCTGATCTTGAGTTGGCCGACAAAGGCGTAATTGTTTTCACCATTGGTATTCATGGCATTCCAGTAAACCTGGACCCACAGGTTTATGTGGACCTTACCAATGGCGGACTCAAAAGCTATTTCTATTATAACATGGATGATCGCGATAAGAATTATTATAAGCGTGTTTACACCAATGTGGTGCGTGCCAATGATTTGTTGGTTTCTTTGGCGGAGTATGACGGTAAAACTTTGGCTGTCATGGGTGGCAGTCAGGGAGGTGCACTGAGTGTGGTAACTGCATCATTGGACAAGCGCGTCAAATACATGGCTGCCTTGTATCCTGCTCTGGCAGACATGCCAGGATATCTCCGTGGCAGAGCAGGAGGATGGCCGCACATGTTCAGTGATGGGCATGCCTGGAATCCTCAGAGTGAAAAAGCAAAGGCTGCACTCGCTTATTATGATGTTGTCAACTTTGCAAGACAGATCAATGTTGAAGGATATTATTCATGGGGTTTCAACGACGAGACTTGTCCCCCTACCTCTTTCTACGCAGCTTACAATGTGGTAACTGCACCAAAGCAGGCGAATATCTTTCATGACACTGGTCACTGGACTTATCCCGATCAACGTTTGGCCATGAACAATTGGTTGATGTCAAAGATTAAACCTTAGTAAAAAATCAGGGCCAGTCGGTCTCTATACCTTGCTGATGAAGAAAGTGCTGGAAATCATTCAGCACTTCTTTTTTTTCTCTTACGTCTCGTGGTAACAATTTTTTTTGATTGCAATAAGTAATCAGGCATCCCACAGCTTCACCGATGCTCCATTCTACCGGATGTAGCCGATAGCAGCCATTGGTGATATGTGTGGTACCGATATTCTTGCACGCCGGCAACAGGTTTTTTGTTTTGATGGGTATCAAAGCACCCAACGGAATTTGGAATGGAACAGATGGAAAATCAATGTAGTTGTTGCCCTTGCTGCTCGGATGCAGATCGATATGATAATATCCAATGCCAACACTATCGTCAAATGCAACTGCTCCTCCTCTGCATTTCGGCAATGGATTTTGGGATGATTGTGCTTTGCCTACATGTTCTTCCTTTATTGTGAACAGTGCTTTGATCCTTCGTGCTTCGCGTACATAAGGATATTTGGCCAGTCCGTCTTTTGTGCCCATCACATCATAGCGCAAGCGTAATTCCGGCCATCCCTTCCCTCCATCCGGGCGAGGCGCTTCGGTTTGCAACCAGTAAAGGAGCGACAAACTCAATTGTTTTGCACGCCCAACATGATGTTGAAATTCTTCTTCAGTTACATCAACAATATTCCCCAGCATATAATCATTCTGCGGCCAGTTGACGATCGTGATATCACCTTTGTAAACTCCCTTGATGAAATTCTCTTTGTTGATGATCCGACGATAATTCCAGAGGTTGAGCATCGTGCCAGTTGCGATCCCTTCCGGATGAAAACCCAGTGCTTTGGGTTGAAGGGTTTGCGGATTGGAATAGTTTAAGTCAAGTAACTTTCCCGACCAGTTGGGTTCCAGTGGTGGAATGTGTTCTTTCCAAAAATCATATTCCTTCGGCTTCTCAATCACATGGTTTTCGCCGGGTTGGTAGTCCATCGCAAAGCACATGGTGAACGCCTGATTGTTTTGAGAATCTGCTTTTTCAGGTGCATGAAATTCACTTGTTTCCTCTTTGGATTCTGTACCTGTAATATATGCAGTTCCGGTCATGGGAAGCAGTTCTCCCAGTTCCGTAGCATCCACAAAGAAATCCGCTTTGATGGTCTCCGTCTGACTTGTTTTCAGGTTTTTAACCAGCACAGACCTCACCATTTCATTGTTTATTATTGCGCTGACGACCTTGTGTTCCAACAGCAGTTGTAATTGTCCGCTTACGAGATAGGGGCCCAACATTTCTGTGAGTACCAATACAGCTACTCTTGGTTCATGACAGAGTCTTGATACCGCGCCGTCACCCGGATTAAGGTTGGGTCTTTTTTTAGCAGCATCGGTGAGGGGATAATATTTTTTATAATAATCTCGAACACCATTTCTGAAGGTGCGGTATGATGCGGGAGCACCATGGGTTTCGATCCACTGGTGTTCATCGGGAGGCACACCTTGTTGCGACAATTGTCCTCCAATCCAGTCGGTCTCTTCTGTCATCACCACCTGAAGACCATTGCGCAAAGCAGCCAGTGCAGCCGATATTCCGCCCAGTCCACCTCCTGCAATAACCAGATCTGTTTTCATCGTTTCAAGATAAAATAAAATCTTTATCTTAAGACACCAAAACAACGCTTTATGCAATCAACAAAAGGAGCTTCCGGATTATTTGGCATTTCTCTCACGGCAGCATTGGCCGGTTTCATTTTTGGATTTGACATGGTGGTCATTTCCGGCGCCGACAAAGCCATTCAGGAATTATGGCAGACTTCCCCTTGGTTCCATGGATTCTTCATCATGTCGATGGCCTTGTGGGGCACAGTGATTGGTTCCATCTTTGGAGGAGGACCCACTGAGAAATATGGTCGTAAGAAAATCCTCATGCTAGTTGGTATTCTTTTTACGATATCATCCGTAGGATCTGCATTGGCCAATGATCCTTATCTGTTCTCTTTTTTCCGTTTGCTGGGAGGAATTGGTATTGGTATATCTTCTGTCGCTGCACCAACCTATATCTCTGAAATCTCAACAGCCCAATCAAGAGGCAGATTGGTGGCCATGTATCAGTTCAATATCGTATTCGGAATCCTCATCGCATATCTCTCAAATTATTTTCTCGAAGGTATTGGCGGTGAAAATGACTGGAGGCTTATGTTGGGTGTGATGACAATCCCTTCATTGATCTACAGCCTCATGGTCTTTGGCATTCCGGAAAGTCCACGCTGGCTGATCTCCCGCAAGCAGGATAGAGAAGGGGCTAAAAAAATCATTGATTCACTCGGACTTCAAGAAAGCATGATGGAAACCATGGACACATCATCCGCCAGTGATCAGCCTGCCACACCATTTCTCAGCAAACGCCACAACCGCATCATCATGCTCGCATTTATGGTGGCTTTTTTCAATCAGGTTTCCGGCATCAATTTCATTCTTTATTATGCACCGAGGATCCTTGCAGCTGCCGGATTGGCTGAACAGGAATCATTGCTGAATTCCATCGCCATTGGAGGCACCAATCTGGTATTCACTTTTGTCGGACTCTATCTGATCGATCGTCTTGGACGAAAAACATTACTGATAATCGGATCACTGGGATATATCTTAAGTCTATGCATGGTGGCTTATGCATTTTATGCAGCGGCTTCACCGGGATTTTTGTTGTTTTTCTTGTTGTTGTTCATTGCTTCACATGCAGTGGGACAAGGAGCGGTGATTTGGGTATTCATTTCAGAGATCTTTCCCAATCACATTCGGGCCAAGGGACAAGCCCTGGGAGCAAGTGTGCACTGGGTATTTGCAGCTTTGATCACGCTCGTGGCTCCTGTTTTTATTGATGACAAGGAAGGTATCTTCAAGGACAATCCCTGGCCTATTTTTGCCTTTTTTGCAGCCATGATGGCCTGGCAATTGATCTGGGTCCTCACCAAAGTGCCGGAGACCAAGGGAGTTTCACTGGAGCAATTGGAAAAGGATCTGGTTCCGGCAGCATAAAATCATGCTAAATAAAAAAATCATGAGACACATCTTCTTTGTTATTGCATTGCTGACTGCATCAATGTTGCATGCCCAAAAGTTTACCATCGAGCTGCCCTCAGGAAAAGATAAAAAACCAGTGGATGGCCGTTTGCTTCTCATGCTTTCCACCCGTGCATCGGGGGAACCTCGATTTCAAATCAGCGATGATGAAGGTACCCAGCAGATCTTTGGGGTTGATGTGAATGATTGGATCCCTGGCACCACAAGAACAGTTGATGTTTCTGCATTTGGTTATCCAATCGAAACGTTGTCTAAGATCAAAGCAGGAACTTATCAGGTGCAGGCACTGCTTCATTTGTATGAAACCTTTCATCGGAAGGACGGACATGTAGTGAAATTACCAATGGACAGGGGTGAGGGACAACATTGGAATCTCGCACCCGGCAATCCTTACTCGCAACCCAGGTCTATTGCCTATCGTCCCGCTGCAGATTTCAAGATTTCTCTGCGTTTAGATAAAGTCATTCCTCCAATAAAGCAACCTGAAGATTCTAAGTATGTGAAGCATATCAAGATCCAGTCGAAATTGCTAACAGAATTCTGGGGCAGGCCAATGTATCTTGGTGCACACATCTTGTTGCCGGAAGGCTGGGACTCTCATCCGAATGTGAAATATCCCCTTGCCATTTTTCACGGACATTTTCCGGATGATTTTTCAGGCTGGAGAACAACGCCTCCGGATGCGAATCTTGTACCTGATACTGTAAAGCGTTTCAACCTGATTGGTTATAACAAAATCGTGCAGCAGGAGGCTTATGATTTTTACAAAATGTGGACTGGTCCCGATTTTCCAAGAGTGATTGCTATCGAAATCCAACACGCCAATCCCTACTATGATGATTCCTATGCTGTAAATTCTCAAAATCTGGGACCTTATGGTGATGCTATCACCTATGAACTAATCCCTGAGATTGAGAAAAGATTCAGGGGAATCGGGCAGGGTTGGGCCAGGTTTATGTATGGCGGCAGCACAGGAGGCTGGGAAGCCTTGGCTGCTCAGGTTTTTTATCCCGATGAGTACAATGGCGGTTATGCAGCTTGTCCCGATCCGATTGACTTCAATCATTACATGACTGCGAATCTCTACAAGGATAAAAATGTTTACTACAGCGAGGGGCCGTTTCGAAACACGTCACGACCTGGTCATAGAGATTATCTGGGTCATGTGAATGCCACGATCAAAGACATGAATTACCGTGAGCTGGCATTGGGAACAAAAAGCCGAAGTGGCGATCAGTGGGATATATGGGAGGCAGTGTATTCACCTGTTGGCAAGGATGGTTATCCTGTCAGGATATTTGATAAAAAGACGGGGGTGATCGATCATAAAGTTGCCGACTACTGGAAGGAAAATTTTGATCTCACGCATATCATACAACGCGATTGGCCTAAGATCGGTGAGAAGCTCAAAGGGAAAATCCATTTGTATGTAGGTGACATGGATAATTTTTATTTGAACAATGCGGTATATACTGCTGAAGATATGTTGAAGAAACTGAATAATCCTGCATGCCAGTGTGAAGTGGCTTATGGTGACCGGGCAGAGCATTGCTGGAACGGAGATCATACACAACCCAATTACATCAGTCGCCTTCGTTATCATCGCATGTTCATTTCCAAATGGAGTGAGGAAGTGAAGACCCGTGCGCCAAAAGGAGCAGATCTCCAGTCATGGCGCTATTGAGATGAAATAATAAAATTACATCCATGAAAAAAATTGTATTCCTCTTGTTGATGGTGCTTGCAGGCCAGCAAATGTTTGCGCAACCTTTCATCAACGAAATCAGGGCTTTTCAAAAAGCGGATTCCGTTTCAGCACCTGCAAAAGGATCCATCTTGCTCATAGGCAGTTCTTCGTTTACCAAATGGCAGAACGTGAGTGACTGGTTCCCTGACAAAAGAATCATCAACCGTGGATTCGGGGGTTCATCTCTTCCAGATCTTATTCGATATGTTGATCAGATCGTGAAACCATATGATCCAATCCAGATCGTTGTTTATTGCGGTGAGAACGATGTTGCTTCATCAACTTCCATTTCAGCCGATACCGTTTTACAACGCTTCAAAACTTTACACGGGATGATCAGAAAGATCTACCCCAAGGTTCGCATTTCTTTTGTTTCCTTGAAGCCTAGTCCCGTTCGTGCTTCTTTTCTTCCAACAGTGAAGGAAACCAACCGGCTGATTGAACAGTTTTGTAAACAGTCGACCAATAGTGATTTCATTGATGTATTCAATCCCATGTTGAATGCAGATGGTTCATTCATGGAGGGGTTATTCGTATCAGACCGACTGCACATGAATGAAAAAGGCTATCTGATCTGGAAAAAAGCGATGGAGCCTTTTTTGATGGCAACGCAACCGATTGCTAAAAAATCAGTGATCGTCAAGCGACCAAACATCATCTGGCTCAGTGTGGAGGATATGAGTCCGCGCCTGGGTTGTTATGGTGATGCGACTGTGCCAACTCCCAACATCGATCGATTGGCAAAGCAGGGTGTGAGGTTTACCAATGTTTTTACTACTGCAGGTGTTTGTGCGCCCAGCAGAAATGCCATCATCACGGGCAGGATGCAGACCAGCAATGGTGGGCATAACATGCGCACCTTGATGAATACCTATCCCGAGCAAACTGGCCTTCCCAAAAGTTATTCAGCCGTGATGCCCATTGGCGTAAAACATCTGGCAGAATACCTGAGAGCGGAAGGGTATTATTGCACCAACAATGCGAAGACCGATTATCAGTTTGACGAATCTGCAACTTTCTGGGATCAGAATGGCAGGGAGGCACATTTTCGCAATCGAAAAGGCGGACAACCTTTCTTCGCAGTATTCAACTCCAATACCACCCATGAAAGTCAGGTATGGGAAAGAAGTAAACGACCGCTTCGCGTAGATCCCAAAAATGTGAAAGTACCACCGATTTATCCGGATACAGATTCAGTGAGGTTGGATATTGCACGGTTCTATACCAACATATCAGAGATGGATGATTGGGTGGGAGAGCGTATCAAGGAATTGGAAGAAGATGGACTATTGGAGAATACCATTGTCATGTTCTGGTCGGATCATGGTGATGGATTACCATACGTCAAGAGAGAAATTACAGATAGGGGAATTCGCATTCCTTTGGTGATACGATTTCCATCTTTTGAAAAAAAGATTGGCGTCAATGAAAGGTTGACCAGTTCGCTTGATTTTGCTCCAACAGTTTTGTCATTGGCTGGCATCAAGCCTCCAGATAACATGCAGGGTAAAGCCATCTATGGAAATTATGCGGTAGCAAAGGGGCATGAATATGTTTTTGCAGCCAGGGATCGATTGGATAGTGAGTACGACCGTGTACGTTCGGTACATGATGGAAAGTATCAGTATGTCTATAATTTTTTTCCGGGACTGCCCCGGTATATGGACCTGGCATACAGGAAGCAACAACCTTCTATGAGGGACATTTTGCGGTTGAGGGACGCCGGTAAATTGAATGCCGTTCAGGCAAGATGGTTTGAGCCAAAGGGAACAGTTGAGGAATTTTATGATGTCCAAAATGATCCCTACCAATTGCATGATCTTTCAGGCGATCCGAAGTATAAGGCTGAATTGGAGCGATTCAGAACTGTATTCAGGGAGTACCAGCAAAAAGTTCCCGACATGGG
Source organism: Chitinophagia bacterium (assembly GCA_046309555.1). Lineage (GTDB taxonomy): Bacteria > Bacteroidota > Bacteroidia > Chitinophagales > Chitinophagaceae > Pollutibacter. The sequence continues at coordinate 17,471 of JBKCOY010000026.1, read as the reverse complement.
ATCCGTGCCTGAGAAGAAGATGATATCAGACATGTGGAATGGTAAGCAGTCGCCGCCGGTAACAACTGATCCCTTGATATTTATCAGTAATTTCAAAGTGGGCATTGCTGTTGAAACTGCCGGTGCCTCCATTGCCTATAAGATCATTGGGAAAGATGGCATTGCTCCCGATCGCTGGGAAATATACAATGGGCCTTTTGCTATCCAGCAGGGTCAACAGGTTCTGGCAAAGGCACAGCGGATTGGGTATCTTGCCAGTAATATTATTAGTTTGAAAAGGTAATCTTTTTGAAATAGTCTCAAGGCAAGGGTAATTTCTCCTAAAATTTTTGTTTTATTCTCACGCATATTAGTGTTTTTACACTTTGACAGACATCAACAGATGAGCACTTTTGATGTATGATAAAAAAATTATTGAAACCCACAGCAGATCCGGTATTTAAGCGAATATTTGGCCAAGAAAAAGAAATTGCTATTGAGGTAATCAACCTATTAATTGATCCACCCCATCCGGTAGTAGAAATCGAATATTACTCTCAAGAACTTCTCCCTGAGTTATCAGATGGTAAAGTATCTATTGTAGACATTCGATGTACTGACTCCATGAATCAACATTTTATTTTAGAAATTCAGTTGATCAACCATATTGGTTTTGAGCAACGTATTCTGCTTTATGCAGCAAAAGCATACGGTCAACAATTAAAACGAGGAATGAAGTATGATAAGGTGCAGCCAGTATTTTTGTTGAGTATCATTCATCATCAGATCAAAAAAGATCCAAACAGCTGGATGCATCGATTCGCCTTGAGGGACGAAAAAGAGCCTAATCATCAAATTCAAGGAATACATCTTATTTTCATTGAGCTTGAAAAAAGAAAAAAATTGGGTAATTTTAATTTGGAAAATCCAATTGATAGGTGGTTGATGTTTCTGACTGAACCTGATAAATTAATTGATATGCACAAGTTTGACGTTTCAGTTTACCCAAATCTATTAAAGGCAGTTGAATTACTTGATGAATCAAACTATACTGAGGCGCAGTTGTATGCTTATGATAAGCATCTGTTAGCCGTGGCAGACATCAATCAGGCATATATGGAGAGCTATGACAGAGGGTACGATCAGGGTAAAGAGGAAACAACATCAACTGTATTAGCTGTTTTGAAAGCCTTAAAAGAAAATAATCACTCTCATGATATTATAGCGCAAACATATAATGTTGATTTACCTTTTATTGAAGAATTAGCCAAGTTAATCTGAAGATTGCGATATCCATCCTTTTCCACTTTGTACCTCTTTTCAATTATAGCTTACTGCCAGGATATTTTGCCAGACGCTTGAATATGCTCCATTAGCGCTTTTTTTAAAAGCTGTCCTTCTGGAGAATTCTTTGGATCCATTGGATTTTTCTCAAGAGGATCCTTTGACAGATCATACAATACAAAGGGTTCAAAGGGTTGGTTCTGCAGGATTTTGATATTTCCCTTGCGGGCTGCATAATATGATTGTCCGTTATAGCTGCCGCCTTCTCTTCGAACCCAGAACAATGTCCTTTCTTGATTCAATTCTTTTTGTCGTATGAAAGGCATAAGACTGATGCCATCAGGTTGCTGATCAATTTTTGCCCCTGCGATTTCTGCTAAGGTGGGAAAAATATCCATCATGATAGCGAGCTGATCACGCTTACATCCTTCCTTGATTTGATCTTTCCAAAACATGAACAAGGGCACTTTGATGCCGCCTTCCAACATGTCTTGTTTTCCTCCGTTAAGATTTCCATTGCTCTGTGCATGGGGAAGTGACCCCCCGTTATCTGAGCTGAAAATGATCAGTGTATTCGAAAGTTGTCCGTTTTCCCTAAGGGTCTTCAATATCTGACCTATATTATAATCCATATGCTCTACCAGCGCAATATTCATGGCTCTTTTTTCATCAATACCAGAAATTCTTGCTTTTACTTTTTCAAGGTATTCTGAGGGAGGTTGAATCGGAAAATGCGGAGCGTTGAAGGCCAGATAAAGAAAGAAAGGGGAAGATTGGTTTTTTCTCTCGTTCAGATACTCAACCGTCCATTGTGTAAAAATGTCGGTAGCATGACCAGAAGGATCAATTGTTGATTCATTATGTCGCATCCAGTTGATGCCTCCGCGGCGATGGGTATAGTAATCATCCATCATATCTCCCAGAAAACCCTTGAAGAACTGAAACCCTTTGTCATTGGGCAGGTTTGGGCGCTGATATCCAAGATGCCATTTACCAATGAGCGCAGTATGATAACTCTGCTTATTCAGAATGGCAGGTAAGAGTTCAACACTTTCATTGAGGTATCCCCATGAATCTTTTTTTTCTTGTCTGATCACTCCCGGCACTCCTACCATGTCGGGATATTTACCACTCAGCAGCGATGCCCTGCTTGGTGAGCAGACAGTTGAGTTGGCATAAAAATTTCTGAATTGCAATCCGCTATTGGCGATCTGATCAATATTGGGGGTATAGACATCTTTTCCACCCAGACAACTCAAATCGCCATATCCAAGATCATCTGCAAGAATCAACAGGATATTGGGTTTGTTTTTTTCCTGCGCATTCAAGAATGAAAATGACAAAAAAAGTAATGCAGCAAAGTGTGATACTGTTTTGACAAGTTTCATTCCAAACCCTTTGAAGAAAGCAGATACATTCTGGTGGAGGAAATATAAGGACCTTCGGCACCTTTGTATTTGAAGTCGACATAGAAGGCTTTATATCCCTCTTTGGGCAGGTCTACTTCAATCTGGTTTTCGGCTGTTCCTTTTCCGATGGATTGGGCACTCCATTTTTCTTTTCGAAAATCCATATCTGTTGAATTCGAACTCCAGAGCGATACCTCCTGCAGTTCATCCGTATTAGCAGAAACCAATAATTTCAATTTTCCATTCTCCACGCGCGAATTGTTCTTTAGGATGGGATAGGACTTGTTCTGCAGCATCTTGCCATAGAAGGCATTGAGCGTCTGCAGGGCCTGCACACCTCCTCCAAGATCATGACCGGCATTGGGTACATAGTGGATCATGGTTTGTCCTGGCAGGTCATTGATGTACCACTTGATGGCATCCACTGTCCAGTACTCATCATTGGTTCCGATGAAGATCAGTTTGGGTACAGTTAGTTTTTCCTTGTAGCTGAACGGGTCAATCATGGTGGTTACTTCCTTTCCTTTTTTACTGCCTGTGGATTGAGGGATTTCCAGTTTGACATAATCCTCGATTTGTTCACTATAGCCGCCATATGCCTTGAGTTGTGCATTGAGTGAAACGGACATGTTCAGCATGTCGATCACCATCGGCGCGATGGCTTTCACTCTCTTGTCTCCGGCTGCTGCAGTGAGCCAGGTGGTCCATCCTCTTTTGGAAGCACCGGCCACCAAAAATTCTTCTACTGGCAATGTGGATCTCTTTGCAGCAAAATCCTGAATGGCATCCATGGAACGAATGGCTGACTTCACCATGGGGAACAACAGGGGCCATTCATAGTCCCCGTCATTTTTATATTGTTGTAAAGTATAGGAGATCAATCCGTCTTCTTTCCTTCCTTCCATCAGGGGTTGATTAGGAGTTTGTTTCAAGATGGCCACGATAGAACGATTGGTTTCTGCCATCTGTGCGGCAGGTGTCCACAGTCCATCACGCGTAGACCAATTGGGTTGCTCATTGGTATTGCCGCCTCCGGAAATGATCAGCAAAGATCCTTTGTGCTGTAACTTTGAAGGTATCATCACCGTCAGCTGATGGCGCCATGTGATACCTCTCCATTTTTGTGAAGTGAGCAGAAGCTGATAGGTTTTCGTGTTTCCGATCTTGCCAGAATCTTTTAACTCATAGGAGTAGTTATTGTCGCCATTGCTCAAATATTTTTGAAGGGCATTGGCAGGGGTTGTTTTCTTCTGTGCCAGCAAAATAGTTGGCAACAGTAAAATAACAAGCAATTTTTTCATTGTATGGAAATATTAAGGATGATTATCTCCCTGAAATTAATTTAAAAAACGAGTTCCTGACAAACCCTTTTGTCTTTTTTTTGTTTCTATTCCATGATCAGGATCTGCTTCTTGTTGTTTTTGCTGCTCATCGTCCAATTAGGACGTTCACAGGAGATTTATTTTACACCACTTGAATCTGGAAATGAGAAGGGGATGAATTATGATATCATAGGTCGCCTTGGCAGAAACATCATGATTTACAGGTCATTTAAAAGTGATCATTCTATTTCGATATACAACGATTCAATGTTGCCGGTAAGAAGAGTTGACTTGACTTTTTTGCCTCGGCAGCTTGTCAAAGTTGATTTTATCAATACGAATGAACTTGTGTATCTCTTCTATCAACATGTTCAGAATAATACCCTGTATTGCTCTGTGGCAAAGTTCAATGCAGATATTAAATTGGTAAGCGAGCCTGCTATCCTTGATTCTATGATTGTTGAAAATTCCCGAGAATTGAATGTTTTCAACCTCATCGCGAATGCTGCTAAAAGTCATATCATGACTTTTAGCAAATCGGTTGAAAATGAGCAGGTAGTAAAGATCAGTACTAATTTATATGATAAGAAGATGAGTTTGGTTGACAATGCTGATATGCTGATCGTATCGCCAAGTGGTACAGATATGCTGCGAGAATTTCAATTGGACAATAACGGGAATCTTATTTTTTTTCGGGGTATTCTAAATGAGGAAACAGGGGTACTCACCAGGGCAGATGTACTCATCAAACCAGTTTCTCAGGATACAGTCAAGTTTACCACAATCAGGGTCAATGACCTTTTCGTTCGTGAAATGCGATTGCAAACCGATAATGCAAATAACACGATCATAGCAGCAGCTTTGTTTGGTTCTGGTCCCAAAATGGATGTATCCGGAGTTTTCACCATCACGATTGATATGCTGAATAATAGTATTCTTGGTGGTAAGCCTTTGTTTTTTTCAGATAGCTTGAGAAAGGAATGTAAACTTCCTACCGTTCCCAATCGTTCCACTTTTAATGATTTTGTAATTGATGAGATCATTCCCTACACATATGGAGGATACGCTTTGCTGATTGAGAGAAGAGTCTCAGAAGGCAGTCGCTATCCTGGAACAGGGGTTAGGTTTTTTTCTGACAATCTACTTTCTCCTTCCATGGTGTTCAATGGCATCAGCGGGTATGCGCCTTTGTTCTCAACTATAGGTGGCCTGAATGATCCATTCCGCCAAGCCATTGATCAAAAATCATTCATAAAAAATACGAGCGGAAATTTGCTTATGGTTTCGTTGAACGAAGAAGGTGAGCTGGGAGAATTGCAGATGTTACGAAAGGAGCAAGTGGAAGAGAACAGCTCCGATCTGATCTCCTACACTACCATTAGAACAGCTTCCGGATTGAGAATCCTATTCAATGAAAAAGAAAGAGGCGGACTTCTTCCAAACCTGGTTGCCTATGTTCCGGGTAATCGTTTAAGGCGATTGCCATCATTCAAAAATCTTGTTCCCAATTTTCGATTCATGATGCGAAAAGGAATTCAAACCGGACCTGCTGAAACCATTCTGCCTTGCATCAGCGGCAACTATATCAGTTTTGTAAAAGTGAAATTCTGAGTTAACTTCGTCAACAACCTTGTTGACATGAAACTTCTGTATGCTATTCTATTTTTCCTCTTTGCCCAGAATATTTCGGTTGCCCAAACCATCACACTTTCCAATCCTTCCGTGTTTCCCAGAAAGGGAGAAGTCGTGGAAGTACCCTGGGCAACAGTAAAGGCAAAAATACCTACTCTTGACACAGCCAATTTTAAACTGGTCAATGCTGTTACCAAAAAAGAGATTCCAGTGCAGTTTGAAACAAAAGGCGGAACAAAGATCCTGAACCTTTTATTACAAACGGATTTCACGGCACTTGGTACTGTAAAGCTGTCGGTGGTGACTGGCAAACGCATCACCTATCCTATCAGAACCTATGGACGCTATGTGCCGGAGAGGAAGGACGACTTTGCCTGGGAGAATGACAAGATCGCATTTCGCATGTATGGCAAGGAACTCGAGAAGACTCCGAAGGAAATGGCCTATGGTACGGATGTATGGGTAAAGAGTACCGATCGCATGGTCATCAACGAACGTTACAAACGTGGCAAGTATCATGAGAACCAAGGCGATGGCATGGATTATTATCATGTGGGACTAACCCTTGGCGCAGGGAATATTGCACCATACGTGAAAGACACGATCAGGTATGACGGTACTTATGCAACATGGAAGATGCTGGATAGCGGACCACTCCGCACAACCTTTCAGCTGAGCTACAATGAATGGAATGCCGGTAGTTTGAAATTGAAGGCAACCAAAACGATATCACTGGATGCAGGATCCAATTTTAATAAGATTGAGGTAAGTTATTCAGGACAGGTAAATGCTGAGTTGCCGGTGGTGATGGGTATTGTGAAAAGGAATGAACAAGGTGTCATGGTGCTGGATGAACAACGCTCTGTGATGGCTTACTGGGAACCCCTGCACGGAGCCGATGGCATCACCGGTGTGGGTGTCTTCACAGCAACACCGATTACGAAGATGAATGTTTCTGAACAACAGTTGCTGATGCATGCCAAGATTCCGGCAGGATCAGCATCATTTGTGTATTACAATGGTGCTTGCTGGAACATGGCCGGTGAATTCACCGATGCGGCACTTTGGTTCAATCATGTTCAGATTAACCGGTCTAGGATAACAGAAAAGATCCGCGTAACCATCCAATAATTTTCAACTCAATACCATGTCATACGTTCCTGCTTCAGATCGCTATAGTAAAATTCCTTACCGCCGCTGTGGGAACAGCGGACTGGTGCTGCCCGCCATCTCTTTGGGGTTGTGGCAAAATTTTGGGCATGTTGATCTCCGTTCAAATTTTGAAAATATTCTGTACACTGCTTTTGATCTGGGTATTACCCATTTCGATCTGGCAAATAATTATGGTCCACCCCCCGGCAGTGCAGAATCCAATTTTGGTGATATACTCCAAAAAGGATTTGGCGCCTACCGTGATGAGATGATCATCTCCACCAAAGCCGGATTCACCATGTGGGATGGCCCTTATGGCGATTGGGGAAGTAAGAAATATCTGGTGGCGAGCTTGAACCAAAGCCTCAAACGTATGCAGCTGGATTATGTCGATATTTTTTATCATCATCGTCCCGATCCCAATACGCCATTGGAAGAAACAATGGCAGCATTGGATCTTATTGTACGGCAGGGGAAAGCGCTGTATGCAGGTATCTCCAACTATCCCGCTGATCTCGCACAGAAAGCGATAGATATGCTCAAGCAGATGGGTACACCCTGTTTGATCCACCAACCCAAGTATTCCATGTTCGTGCGAACGCCAGAAGAAGGATTGCTGGATGTGCTAGGAAGAAATCAGGTGGGATGCATCGCCTTCTCACCGCTCGCACAGGGATTGTTGACCGACAAATATTTGAATGGCATTCCTGAGCAGTCGAGAGCCGCTCGTCATCCATCACTCAATCCTACCCAGATCACACCGAAGATGATTTCTGTGATTGGACAGTTGAATGATCTTGCCCAAAGACGCGGACAAAAACTGGCGGAGATGGCTGTGGCCTGGTTGCTGCGTGATGATCGGGTAACCTCTGTTTTGATTGGCGCCAGTAAGGTGCAACATATATTGGATGCATACAATGCCTTGAACAACATCCAATTTTCAGGAGCTGAACGAGAAGAAATAGACAGCATCCTTTCCGGATTGAATTAGAGATTCATCTTCTTGAGCTCACTTACAGCATGGTCAACTGCTCTTGCTGTAAGTGCCATATAGGTGAGCGAAGGATTGATGCAATTGCTGGAAGCCATGCAAGAGCCATCGGTGATATAAAGATTTTTAACAGCATGCACCTGGTTCCATTTGTTGAGCACAGAAGTTTTTTCATCATGCCCCATTCTGGCCGTTCCCATTTCGTGGTTGGCATTGCCCGGTGCTGAAATGCTGCCGGCCTGCTTCACATTTTTCAAGCCGATATTGCTGAACATTTCCAGCATGGTGGCTCCAGCATCCTTGTTGATGGCTTTTTCATTATCCTTGAAGGAACAATCAATGGTAAGTCCCGGTCTGCCAAAAATATCCTTGATGTCATGGTTCAACATGACCCTATTCTCTGCATAGGGCAAGGTTTCGCCATAATAACCAACGCTGATCCTCCATTTACCCGGTTCAGTACTGCTATCTTTCAATGATGCACCAATCTCTTCCGATTTGATACCTCTTTCTCTTGAAGCGCTTCCCTGAAAATAGTATCCACGGATGAAGTTGGGATCCTGATCGTGTATGTTTTTGAACCTCGGGATATAGATGCCTGTCGGCCTTTTGCCGTAATAATATTTGTCGTCCAGTCCCTCTATCTCTCCACTCACATTGATGCCTTTATGGTGATCCATCAAGTGTCTGCCCACCATATCATAATCGTTTCCAATGCCATGCTGAAAACGGCTGCTGGTGGAGCTGAGCAGAATGTGTGCTGTTCCAATGGTGGAGGCATTCAGGAATACCAGTTTTGCTTTGTACACATAAGTTTTCAGTGTCTCTCTGTCGATGACCTCAACCCCCGTTGCCCTTTGCGTTTTGTCGTCATAGATTATCCTGTTTACCACAGCGCCGGTGCGAATGGTCAGGTTACCTGTCTTAGCTGCCGCCGGAAGGGTAGACGATTGGGTACTGAAGTAGGCACCAAACGGACAACCGCGGTGGCAGAGGTTTCGTGCCTGACAACTGGAGCGACCATCCAAAGGTTGGGTGATGTTGGCAGAGCGGGTGGGGATCAGTTTAACGTGCGGGTATTTGCTTTCCAGTTTTTCCTTGACCAGTTGTTCACCGCAGTTGAGTCCGAATGAAGGTTGAAAGATACCATCAGGCAATACTTCCAGTCCTTCGCGACTGCCATTGACACCAATAAATTTTTCAACGTAGTCATACCAGGGCGCAATTTCCTTGTATCGTATTGGCCAATCCACGCCGTGCCCGTCTTTAGCATTGGCACCAAAATCGAGATCGCCCCATCTTACCGAAATTCTTCCCCAGAGCAATGATCTACCGCCGAACACGTCCGCCCTGACCCAGTCATAGCGCTGATTCTCTTTATAGGGATGATCGATATCCCGTACATAATAGTGCTTGTTGTCTTCTCCTATTGAATAGTGTCGCGACTGTATATGATAGATCTTTTTCTCTTCTTCGGTTAACCTGTTGCGATGCTCCAGCTCCCATGGATTGAGGTTGGCGGTTGTATAATCTTTCACATGTTCCACCATGCTGCCTCTTTCGAGAATGATCGTTTTCAATCCTTTTTCACAAAGCTCCTTGGCAGCCCAGCCACCGCTGATGCCAGAGCCAATAACAATCGCATCAAATTCAAAATTTTCCGCCATGTTGATTATCTGATAGGAGAGAAACAAATTTAATGATTCATGTGGGTTTTGTTCTATTTTAGATGTCATATTCAATTCAAATCAGCGGAATAATGAAAATAAAAGTTTTGGTAGTAGGATGTGGTAACATGGGTGCTTCCCATGCAAAAGCATTTACCCTGCTCGATGGTGCGGAAATCTGCGGTATTGTGTCAACCGGCAAGAGCAAGGAGGTCCTGAATGAGAAGCTTGGCGGAGGATATCCTCTGTTCAGTGATTATGCAGAGGCATTGAACGCCACATCACCTGATGCTGTATGCATTTCCACCTATCCGGATACCCATGAGGCTTTTGCCGTGATGGCTTTTGAGAAAGGATGTCATGTGTTCATGGAGAAGCCCATTGCTGATTCTGTTGCCGGTGCTGAAAGGGTTGCAGCAGCTGCGAAGCAATCGGGTAAGAAACTGGTGGTCGGTTACATTCTCCGTCATCATCCATCGTGGATCAAATTTATCGACATAGCCCAGCAGTTGGGAAAGCCATTGGTGATGCGCATGAACCTGAACCAGCAGAGCCATGGTTATATGTGGGATGTACACCGCAACCTGATGAAAAGTTTGAGTCCGATCGTTGACTGCGGCGTACACTATATCGATGTCATGTGCCAGATGGTGCGTTCAAAACCTGTTCAGGTGAGTGCCATCGGTGCCAGGCTGACCAATGACATTCCGGAAGGCAATTACAATTACGGACAACTCCAGATCCGTTTTGAAGATGGATCGGTGGGTTGGTATGAAGCAGGGTGGGGACCGATGATGAGTGAGACTGCTTTTTTTGTGAAAGATGTGGTGGGTCCGAAGGGATGTGTTTCGATTGTAGCCAAAGATGCAGGCGGAGCAGGGAAGTCGGATTCCGTGGATGCGCATACCAAAACAGAATCATTGCGTTGGCATCATGCTGATATCGATGATAAGAATGAGTTCATCAAAAAGGACGATTGGATCGATCTGACGGATGAACCCGATCATCAGGAATTGTGCAACCGCGAGCAGGCATATTTTCTAAAGGCTATTCGTGAAAATATTGATCTTACCGATCATGTGGAAGATGCCGTAAACAGTCTCCGCATTGCCTTTGCCTGTGATGACAGTGTTAGAACGGGCGAAGTAATCAAGTTATGATTTAGTTGCGATAACATCGCTTTTGAAAAAATTTAACAGGGAGTTCAGCAACAGCGTATTGTTCGGTGATTCCCTTTCTTAATTTTGCTCCATGAACATCGAACTCATCAAGAACAGATCTGATATTGGAGCCGGGACCCGTGGTTCTGATCTTGGGGTTGATGCCATGGAGATTGCTGCAATCAACGCCGGTAATGATTATTTTCATCGTCATCCTTATGTGGATGTGGAGACCCATAATGAGACCATTTACCAAAAGACCACCTTCACCTTTGCCAAAAGGATTGAACACGTATATGATCAGTGTGCAAGGGTATGCAAGGCCGTTAAACAATCCCTTGTCAACGGAAGTTTTCCTATCGTATTATCAGGTGATCATTCCTCAGCACTGGGAACCATCAGTGGCATAAAAGCAGCCTTTCCCGATAAAACACTTGGTGTTATCTGGCTTGATGCACATGCCGACATCCATTCACCCTATACTTCACCTTCAGGAAATATCCATGGCATGCCACTGGCAGCTGTTTTAGGGTTGGACAATCTGGAGAACCGCATCAATCATACCGAAGAAGGAACCGTTACCTATTGGAACAGTATGAAAGACCTGGGTGTGACAGGTACCAAATGCGATCCCAATCATCTTGTTTATTTCGGACTCCGCGATTTCGAAGAGGAAGAGATGCGCACGATCCAGCGTCTTAACATACCCGTCTATCGCGTTGAAGAGGTTCGCTATCGCGGCATCGCCACATGTGTTCAGGAATGTTTGGAAGAACTGAATGCTTGCGACATGATCTATATCTCTTTTGATGTGGACTCCATGGATTGCGATAGTATTTCCTATGGTACCGGAACGCCTGTTCCAACCGGATTTCAACCCAATGAGATCAGTGGAATCATCGAAGCCTTCTGGGATAGCGGAAAAGTGGTTTGCATGGAATGGACGGAGATCAATCCACTGCTCGACAACAAAGGCAACCTCATGGCAGAAACCGCTTTTGCATTACTCGACAAGATCTCCGAAAAGATCAGTATGGCCTAGTATACAATTAATGTTTGTTGGGGTCTGACAATTGCCCAAAATAGCCGAATTTTAAGGCCATGTTTGAGGAACTGAAGAAAATTTTTTCAGGAGAGATTTTTTCGGGAGATCAGGGTGTTGACGCAGCCATGCGTACCATCTATTCAACCGATGCTTCCGAGTACCAGGAGCGCCCCATCGGTGTGGCCATCCCAAAAACGGTTTCCGATCTTCAGGAATTGGTAAAATTCGCAACTGAAAATAATATCACCCTGATACCCCGTGCGGCAGGTACATCCTTAGCGGGACAAGTAGTGGGTAGTGGGTTGGTAGTGGACATCTCCGTACATTTTAATCAGATCCTGGAATTGAATGTTGAAGAGAAATGGGTGAGGGTTCAACCCGGGGTGATCAGGGATGATCTCAATGCCTATCTGAAACCATTCGGACTCCTTTTCGGTCCGGAAACCTCTACCGCCAATCGTGCCATGATCGGGGGAATGATCGGAAACAATTCTTGTGGATTGCATTCTATCATCTGGGGCAATACCCGAGATCATCTGCAGGAAGCAAAAGTTATTCTATCTGATGGGAAGGAAGTTTGCTTTCATAAAGCCACACGCGATGAATGGAACAAGAAATCAGAGCAGGATAATGCAGAAGGTCAAATCTACCATGCATTGGGAACACTGTTGGGTGATACTGAAAACAGAAAGAATATTGCGGAAGGTTTCCCCAGAAAAGATATCAAACGAAGAAATACCGGTTATGCACTTGACATCCTGAGTAATGCATTGGAAGCAAAGGAAAATCTCAATATTTGTCAACTGATCGCTGGTGCAGAAGGTACCCTCTGTATCATTACCGAAGCAAAGCTGCAATTGATTGATCTTCCTCCCGCACATGTTGGGATGGTGGCTGTGCATACGCAATCCATTCAGGATGCCATGATGGCCAATATTGTGGCGCTGGACCATCAATGTTCGGCCTCAGAACTTGTGGATGATTTCATTTTGCAATTCACAGTGTCGCATCCTGATTTGTCGGCCAAAAGATCTTTTATTGAAGGAGCACCCAAGGCTATCCTGATGGTGGAGTTTTTTGCAGAGGATCAGCATACATTGATCCAACGCTGTGAAGCTCTGGCTACTGCATTGAAAGAAAAAAATCTTGGATATGCATGGCCCATCCTTCAGGGAGAAGCTTGTCAGTCGGCCTGGGAGGTTCGCAAAGCGGGACTCGGTCTTCTGCGCAACCTACCCGGTGATGCCAGACCTGTAAACCTCATTGAGGATTGCGCCGTACATCCGCAGGATCTCCCAAATTATATCGCGGATCTTGAAAAGCTTTTGCAGCACCATGGTGTGCAATATTCCATGTATGCCCATGCCGGTGCGGGAGAATTGCATGTAGAACCCATTTTGAATCTGAAAACAGCGGAGGGGGTTAAGCTATTCAGACAAATATTATCAGATACTGTTTTGCTGGTAAAAACATATAGGGGTTCACTTTCAGGTGAACACGGTGATGGTAGACTTCGCGGTGAGTTCATACCACAGGTGATGGGCGAAAAAGTCTATGCCCTATTCAGGGAAGTGAAGCAGATCTTCGATCCGAATGGTATCTTCAACAAAGGCAAGATCGTGGATACGCCCGCGATGGATAGCCATTTGCGATATGGTTTCAACAGTCAATCTTTGACTGAAACAAAAACGGTCTTTGATTTTTCTGCTCAGGAAGGATACCTGAAGCTGACAGAAAAATGCAGTGGCTCTGGTGATTGCCGCAAATCCCATATCAGTGGTGGTACGATGTGTCCCAGTTACATGGCCACGCGCAACGAAAAAGATACCACCCGTGCAAGGGCCAATGTATTGCGACAATATCTGACTGGTGATCAGAGCAACCGTATTGACCGGGAAGAGGTGAAGGAGATCATGGATCTCTGTCTTTCCTGCAAGGCTTGCAAAACGGAGTGTCCGAGTAGTGTTGATGTTTCCAAGCTCAAGGGTGAATTCATGCAATCCTATTATGATGTGAAGGGAGTTCCGTTTCGGACCAACATCATCGCCAGATTCAGCCAGCAGATGAAGCTGGCATCTCAGCTTGCTGGCATCTACAATGCGATGGTATCGACCCCCACCATCAGAAAAACGATGAACAAGATGGTGGGCTTTCATCCCAAAAGATCATTGCCATTGGTGGCAAACGAGACCTTGTGGAAATGGTATCAGAAAAGAAAAAAAAGTAGTCAAGTAAAAAGAAACGGTAATAGCAATGGAAGCGTCTATTTGTTCTGCGATGAATTCACCAACTATCAGGATGCGGAAATAGGAAAGAAGGCTGTTCTGCTGATGGAGGCACTCGGTTATGAAGTGCTGATGGTGAAGCATCCCGACAGTGCCCGTACTTATTTATCAAAGGGATTGATCAGAGAGGCCAAGAAATTGGTCAATGAACAGATCAAGATATTTGGCGGATTGATTAATGAAGAATTGCCGATGGTGGGTATCGAGCCTTCGGCCATATTGGGATTTAGGGATGAATTTCTTTCCTTGGTTGATCCATCCCTGAAAACTTCAGCAGCGCGCATTGCAAAACAGGCTTTTCTTTTTGAGGAATGGTTCATGCAGGAAGTTGACAAAGGGAAGATCAGCAAGGATGTTTTTACCAATGAAAAAAAGAAACTCAAGATCCATGGGCACTGTCATCAGAAGTCGATCGCTTCCATGACACCGACCAAGCGAGCACTTTCATTTCCGGAAAATTTCGAAGCCCGTTTGATCCCTTCCGGATGCTGCGGCATGGCAGGTTCTTTTGGGTATGAAGCAGAGCATTACGATGTTTCCATGAACATCGGAGAACTGGTTCTGTTCAAGTCGGTCAGGGAGCTTGATGAAGAAGTCGAAGTAGCCGCCTCAGGCACCAGTTGCAGGCATCAAATCAAAGACGGAACTGGCAGAAAAAGTTTTCATCCGGTGGAAATTCTTTATACTGCCTTAAAGCAGTAGTAATTCCTTTTTTGATTCGGATGGCATGGGGTAATGTTGTAAATTGTTGCCTCATTATTCTATTGCTTTATGCCGTCTTTCTTGCTCCGTATTTTTTTGGCACTTGTCTGGCTATTTTCCTTTAGCGGACAACCTTATGCTCCAGTTGATCGCAGTTCGGATGCTGATGTGATCATTTATGGAGGCACAGCTGCTGCAGTTGTAGCTGCTGTTCAGATCAAGTCTATGGGCAAGTCGGTCATCGTGGTCTCTCCAGATACCCATTTGGGCGGTATGTCTTCCGGCGGATTGGGATTTACGGATACCGGTAATAAAACGGTCATTGGTGGACTGGCAAGGGATTTTTATCACAGGTTGTTTATGCATTACAATGATGAAAAGAACTGGCAATGGGAGAAGAAGAGTGAATATGGGAATGTGGGACAAGCTACAGTAGCACTAGACAGTACTTACAAGACAATGTGGATTTTTGAACCGCATGCAGCCGAGGAAGTATTCGAACAATATGTAAAGGAAAACAAGCTTGATGTTCGAAGAGATGAGTGGCTGGATAGAAAAGCCGGAGGGGTCATCACGCGAAAAGGTAAGATCATTTCGCTTCGGACGTTGAGCGGTAAGGTATTCAAGGGGAAGATGTTCATTGATGCAACTTATGAAGGTGACCTGATGGCAGCAGCAGGTGTGAACTATACCGTAGGAAGGGAGGGGAACGATGTGTATGGCGAACAATGGAATGGCGTGCAGACAGGTGTATTCCAGCACCGCCATTATTTTATGCAGAAAGTTGATCCGTATAAAATTCCAGGTGTACCATCGAGCGGATTGCTTCCGGAGATCAGTGCCAATCCTCCCGGAGCAAAAGGGAGTGGCGATAAAAAATTACAGGCTTATTGTTTCAGGCTTTGCATGAGTAACCATCCTGACAATCGTGTTCCCTTCCCCAAACCAGAAGGATATGATCGTTCACGATATGAATTGCTGTCCAGAGCTTTCGCAGCAGGATGGGGTGATGTAAAGGAAGTATTCTCAAAATTTGATACCATTCCCAATCGTAAAACAGATACGAATAATCATGGCCCAATGAGCACAGATTATATCGGGGGAAACTATGATTATCCTGAAGCAAGTTATGAACGGAGAAGAGAGATCATCAAATCGCACGAACTCTACCAGAAAGGGTATCTGTATTTTTTAGCCAATGATACAGCTGTTCCTGCTGCCGTTAGAAAGGAGATGGCCAATTTCGGACTTGCCAAAGATGAGTTTAAGGATAATGGAAACTGGCCGCACCAGTTGTATATCCGTGAAGCTCGAAGGATGATTGGAGATTTCATCATGAAAGAGGCCGATGCGCTGGGAAAAACAAATATTGTACGCCCCATCGGCATGGGTTCCTATGCATTGGATGCACACAATGCACAGCGATATGTTACACCGGAAGGATATGTGCAGAATGAAGGTGATATTGGTGTAAAACCTGCAAGGCCCTATAGCATTGATTATGGCACAATCTTGCCAAAAGAAAAAGAATGCAGCAATTTGCTGGTGCCGGTAGCAGTATCCAGTTCACACATTGCCTATGGCTCCATCAGGATGGAACCGGTTTTCATGATCCTCGGACAAAGTGCAGCGATCGCAGCCGTGATGTCTATGGATCGTCAAACAACGCCACAGCAGCTGGATTATGCGGAGCTGGAAAAAGAATTGTTGAAAGCAGAACAGGTATTGACGGTTCCCATAAAAAATAAGAAATAAGTGAAGCAGCGGAACACATTTATACTGAAGTTGATTTTTTTCATTTTAGTTTTCAGCTCCTCTGTTCATCTTTTTGCGCAGGGTACCGGAACCATCACCGGAAGGGTAGTAGATGTTGCTGATACCCTTTCCAAATCCGGTTTGAAAGGCGCTTCAGTTGTTTTGCTCACCATGCCAGACTCAGTATCATTTAAATCAGTTGTTACAGATGCAACTGGAAATCTCTCTCTGAATGAAGTACCCTTTGGTAAGTATTTCTTGAGGATTAGTTTTTCGGGGTTTGTCGCGTTTGGTAAATCCATTATTGTTGACGAATCAAATTCAACCATCAATCTGGGTGTTTTGGGTATGCAGCGATTTGCCAATCTCTTGGAAAGTATCATCATCCGTAGTTCCACCATGGCCATCATGGGCGATACCACGGAGTTCAATGCTGCACAATTCAAAACACTGCCCAATGCTTCCACGGAAGATCTGTTGAAAAAAGTACCGGGACTTGAAGTGGATCGGGATGGTTCTATTAAAAATCAAGGTGAACCGGTGACCAGAATTCTGGTGGATGGTAAACCCTTCTATGGCAACGATCCCAAGCTAGCCACCCGCAACTTGCCTGCTGATATCATTGAAAAGATCCAGGTGATCGATGCCATGAGTGACCAGAGCCAGTTCAGTGGCTTTGATGATGGCAACAGGATCCGAACCATCAACATCATCACCAAAAAAGACAGAAAGAAAGGAGTGTTTGGTAAGTCAAGTATTGCCTATGGAACTGATAACAGAACCGCCAATGCCATCAGTGCCAACCGGATCAATGGCGAGAGGAAGATCTCTTTCATCGCCCAATACAACAACATCAACAACCAGAATTTCTCTGTACAGGATTTTCTGGGTAATATGAATCCGGGTGATAAAGCGGCAACCGGCGGTTCAAATATTTATAACGGGAATGCCAATGGAATTTCCACTACGTTGGGTGGCGGTCTCAACTACAATGAAGAGTTCAATAAAAAAACCAAAGTAGCTGCAAATGTCTTTTACAGTGATATCGACATCACCAATAACCGTGATCGTTATCGTGAGACGTTTGT
>JBKCOY010000025.1:0-4160 GCA_046309555.1 Chitinophagia bacterium | reverse complement strand
TTCAGCAACTCCTGCACGTTCTCATATCGTTGCACCCCTTCAGTACTCTTGTCGTTGAACAACTCTCTCACGAGTCCCGTTTGCTTGCCCACATGAAATGCCACATCATAAGCATTGCTTTTCTGCAGCATACTGGCAAAGCTTTTGATCATCAGCACAAAATTCTCAATGGCCTCCAGTGTTCCAGCCCTGAACCCGAATTCAGCTGCTTTTGTGAGCACTTCCCAAAGCGCAATATTTTTTTCATTAGCGAAAAGGATGAGCTTATCCAGTGATGTTTTACCAATACCCCTGACAGGATAGTTGATGATGCGCTTGAGCGCCTCCTCATCTCGAGGGTTAACGATAATGCGGAGATAGGCAATAAAGTCTTTGATCTCTTTGCGCTGATAAAAACTTATACCGCCAAAGATGGTATACGGGATATTCATCCTCCGCAGCGATTCTTCAAATGCACGGCTCTGTGCATTGGTGCGATAGAGCACAGCAAAATCCCGATTAAAAAAATGATTGCGCAGTTTCTGCTCCTGAATGGTATCAGCAACAAATTTTCCTTCGTCATTATCGGTCATGGTTCTCACCAACCGGATCTTCTCTCCATCATGATTTTCTGTCCACAATTCTTTTGGGATCTGTCCCTTGTTGTTCCCGATCACTTGATTCGCTACATTCAAAATAGCCTTCGTGCTGCGATAATTCTGTTCCAGCTTCACCACCTTCACATCATCATAGTCTTTTCTGAACAGCAAAATATTTTCAATGGTTGCTCCGCGGAAGGCATAGATCGATTGTGCATCATCACCCACCACACAAACATTCTCATGCATGGCACCCAACAGTTTGATGATCTCATACTGAGCCGGATTGGTATCCTGATACTCATCAATCAGGATATGACTGAACTTGTGCTGATACTTGTGCAGGGCATCGGGATGATGTTTGAGGATGAGATAAAACTGTAGCAAGAGATCATCAAAATCCATCGCACCATTCTTAAAACAGCGCTTAGCATAAGCACTATAGATCTGGCTGATGGCAGGTCTGTTGGCACGGGCATCCTCCTGCATCAATCCATAATCACTGGCGTATTCTTCCGCAGTCACCAATGCATTCTTGGCTGCTGAGATCCTGTTGTAAACAATATTTGGTTTATAGATCTTGTCGTCAAGATTCAATTCATTGATGACGGTCTTCAATACACTCTTGGCATCATCTGTATCATAGATGGTGAAACTCTGAGGATAACCGATCCTGGTGGCTTCGGTCCTAAGAATCCTGGCAAATACCGAGTGGAAAGTCCCAATGTATAAATTCCTTGCCTCCCCATCCCCCAGGATCTTCTCCACCCTCTCTTTCATCTCTTTTGCCGCCTTGTTGGTAAAGGTCAGCGCCAGGATCCTAAACGAATCTACTCCATTGGCCATGAGATGCGCGATTCGGGTGGTCAGCACCTTGGTTTTCCCGCTTCCCGCACCGGCAATGATCATGAGGGGACCATTCACATGCAACACGGCTTCCCGCTGCTGCGGGTTCAGCTCATCCAGGTAATTATACATACATGCAAGTTAATCAAAAGCCACCGAGCATGTTGGACTTTGGGGTCGTTGCAGGGATCATTGTTAAAATTTTGTTTAAGGAACAATCTCCCTTAAACCCTGAACGTTAATAACAGTCTATGGTTGTGTCGGGTATGTTACCCTTAACTGAAAACCAAAAATCGAATTACATGAAGACAAACAGAATTTTTCTCGGCCTCGCCTCACTGCTGATTGCATTTGTTTTTGTATTCACTGCCTGTACCAAATCGGGAGTCAATGGCGGTGAAGGTCTGCAGGTTTACCTGACAGACGGACCAACCGACCTGAAAGCAGTTTCCCTTGATATTGTGAAGGTGGAAGCCAAAGTGGACAATGATGAGAAACACAGGGACAATGACCGTCATGGCGACAATGATGACGACAAGGACGACGACAAGCAACGGAAGGATGATTTTGGAGAGTGGATTGACTTACAGGTAACACCAGGTGTGATCAATGTACTGGAATTGCGCAACGGCGTGGAGAAAATGATCGCCTCTGCAAGCAACGTCAAAGGCAGGGTCAGGAAGATCCGGGTGACGCTGGGTACCAATAACAGTGTAACCCTCGAAAATGGAGAAAACATCACTCTTACCCTCCTGAATGAGACCAAGAACATGATCTACATCAAATTGTACGATGAGCACAGGGGTCGCGGAAGCGACAACAGGTCTGTTGCGGTAAGAATCGATTTCGACTTGGGATCTTCTATCGTGCTGATCAACGGAAAATTCTACCTGAAACCCGTTGTTCGCCCCTTCTGTAACGAGAACTTTGGTGAGGTGGAAGGAAAGGTTCTTCCGCTGGATGCCAAGGCTGTAGTTCGCATCACCGATGGTGCTTCCTTCAATGCAGTAGCACTTCCTTTCAAAGATGGTGAATTCAAACTCCGCGGAATCAAGCCCGGTACCTACACCGTAACCATCGAACCCATCGCTCCCTACCTGAAAGAAACCATCTCCAATGTAGTGGTCACCAAAGGAAAGGATACCGAACTGGGAACCATCACCCTCAAGAAATAAAAAATCCGGGTTTTTGAAAATAGAGAGGCCGTCTTGCGACGGCCTTTTTTTATTGTGCTGAACGAAGGGCGACCCCCGATCTTACTCCTGTATGTTTTGCTTCCTGTATCACTGGCTTTCCGTTCACCAGTACCAGAGAAATACCTTTTGAATATTGATGTGGGTTCTCATAAACCGAGAGATCCGTGATCTCATTTTCATCGAAGATCAGGATATCAGCATATTTGCCTTCCATGATGAGTCCCCTGTCTTTCAGGTTAAATTTCTTTGCCGGCAGGGATGTCATCCTCCTGATGGCCTCTTCCAGTCCGATTACCTTTTGCTCTCTTACATACCTGCCCAAAACACGGGCGTTGGTGCCGAATCCGCGGGGGTGGGGCATGCCCTTGCCATTGCTTACGCCGGCATCGGCGGCCGGCATGTTGAAGGGGTACTTCATGAAATGAACAAGGTCTTTTTCGTTCATGGTATGATAGATCATCTGGGCATTGGACTTGGCCAGCATATCGAGAATAAGATTGGCTTCATTGATGAAGTTGGGTTTTCTGCCAAGATCCTTGTTGATCTGGCTGATGCTTTTGCCGTTATAAGAAGTGTCAGGAGAGAAAGATGCTACTACAGCAAACCCGTAATTCTTTTGTTTGTCGCGCTTTTGCGAAGCCTTCATGCCATTCAGTATTTTTTTTCTCATTTCGGGATCTTTGATCCTTACGCGCAAAGAATCAAGTCCGCCTTCCAATGCCCAGTCGGGCACCCTTACCGCAAGGTTTGTACTTGAAGCAGTATACGGATACTGATCAATGGTCACATCATATCCCTGACGCCGGGCTTCTTCCACCATACCCAGTGTTTCGGTAGATCTTCCCCAGTTGTTTTTTCCTGTCACTTTGAAATGTGATATCTGAACCGGAATATTGGCCTCTCTGCCAATGGTGAGTGCTTCTTCAATGGCCTCATTAACTTTGGTGCCTTCGTAGCGCATGTGGGTAGCATATACGCCCCCCTTTGAAGCGGACACTTTGGCAAGTGCCACGATCTCTTCGGTAGGGGAATACATGCCGGGTAAATATATCAGTCCGGTCGACAATCCCACAGCCCCGTCCTTCATGGCCGCGAGTGTCAGTTCTTCCATCTTTTTCATTTCCGCCTCTGTAGCCTTTCGGTTGTCCAATCCCATACCCAGTCGCTTGATGGTATTGTGACCGGCTAGTGTGGCCACATTGATGGAAGTTGTGATGCTGTCGATCTTCCTTAAAAAACCGCCGATATCATCTGCGCTTCCGCCACAATTTCCTGTAACCACTGAGGTTACCCCATCATATATAAAATTATCAGCTGTGGGCCTTTCGAAAATACCTCCTTCAATATGGGCATGTACATCAATGAAACCCGGAGATACGATCTTGTTTTGGGCATCGATGATTTTGGTGGATGGATATTTGGCTGCAAGACCTTTTTGCACCGCCATGATCCTATCCCCTTTTACTGCTACATCAGCCCGGAACCAACTGTTGCCTGTACCATCAATGATGCGGCCGTTGGTGATGATGAGGTCGGGAGC
>JBKCOY010000024.1:0-7659 GCA_046309555.1 Chitinophagia bacterium | reverse complement strand
CTTGATGCCTTTCCCCAGACTTTTTTATCCATGATCTCAAACAACAGATTGCCATCTCGGAAATCATTGACCAGGGCTGCGTATTGCGGACTGAAAAGCGCGAGTCTTTTGGCGATGTATGTTTCTTTGTCTGCAGTGGTTGCAATAAGGCCATTCTTGCCAATACTTTTTCTGATCATTTCTTTGGCTGCAATTTCTTTTCTTTCATCTTGCATCACAAGGTTCTTCCATTCTTCTTCTGCTGATTTGAAATCTTTGTTTAGCATTTGCTCCTCTGCCACTTGTAAAATATGAAAGCCAAAGGAAGTACTGAATACAGGTGATATATCGCCTTTGTTTTTCAATGCATTGGCCTGTTCTTCAAAAGCGGATTCGTATTTGCCGGCAGGTATCTCATCCATGAAGCCACCCAAGGCCACAGTGCTGCGGTCATCAGAATACATCATGGCCAGTGAATCGAAAGAGATCCCTGCTATTGCTTTTTTATAAATGCTATCCACTCTCAGCGCATATTGTGTTTTTTGAGATCCCTGAATCCCCTCTGGAGTTGCCACTAGTATATGCTTGTATGAACGCTTTGAAATGATCGATTTAGATGAAATTCTGTTGAAAATATGATACCCTGCACTGCTTTCTACGGGATTGCTGAATTCGCCATCTTTAAGATCGTAAATGGCAGATTCAAATACATAAGGCAGTGTGAAGGCGGTAATATTACCCAGCAGGCCTTTGTTTCTACTTACATCCTCATCATCAGAAACTGACACAGCAAGTTCATTGAAGTTTTTGCCTGCTTTTAAGTCTGCCATCACTTTTTCAGATCTTTCCCTGGCGGCAACTTTTTCTTTGTTAAAAAAAATGTGATTAACCTTGATTTCATAACGAGATCTCTCATAAGCTTGTCTCACTAGAGAGTCAAGTGAAGGCTGATCGAGTAGATACAATGGCTTTAGTTGTTCTTCAAACCCTTTCAGGTCTGCCCTTTGATTGGCCAGGGTATCCATTCGAAGGTCCTTGGCTGCCTGAACTTTTAATTTATACTTGACATAAAGATCAAGATAATCCTGCATGGCTTTTTTCGTATTGCCGGTATCAGTATTGTTTCTGTTGAATGAATACAGAAATTCTTTTTCTGTTACAGGTCTGCCTCCAAAGGTGAACAAAACCTGGGCTTTACAAAGAGAGATCAATAATAAAAAAGAGAGCAGGATTAATGGCTTCTTCATGGTTTGGGGGTATTCTTAGATTTTTTCTTATAGTCCATGAAATCATTCACCTGTAGATAGGTGAGTTTTTTCGCTATGATATTCTTGTCTTTGTCTAGCAGATAGACCATGGGTGTCTGATAAACGTCATAAAGTTGGCGATATCCCGGCTGATTGGCTTTGTAGATCCTGTCTTTTGTTTCCTCAGTTTGGTAAACATGGATCCAGTCCTTCAATTTGTTCTCGCGTATATATTTCAACCAGTTGTCCTTTCCGCCATCTGTCATCACGCCAATCAATTTCACACCTTCTTTTTTCCATTTGGCCTGAAAAATAGAATCCATTTTGGGAACTTCCTCTTTGCAATGTCCGCAAGTCGGGTCCCAGAAACAAACTACAGTAAAGGGAGCCTGCACTGCAAACAATGAGAAGGCTTTGCCGAGGGTATCAACCATGGGTAGTTCAGCAGCTTTTTTTCCGATCACATTGGACATCATCGAGTAGCCTCTGTCGAAAATGAATTTTTTGTATTTCTCATTCATCCAGCTATCGGCTTGTCCGGTCATGTAATACTTCTCAAATAAATGAACAAAGACTGCATCCTGGCCCATGTATTTGGGGTTGACGTATTTATCGGTCAGACTTGAGAGCACATATTTGAACATTTCTTCATTGGGCTTGGATGCCCCCAACATTTTATCTGCATACTCGATCAGCGAGTCAGACTGCTGGGGAAGGATCTCATCATAGTACCTGTCGAATTTTCCTTGTAGCACCGGAGTTCTGATCAGGCGATCATCGGTAAAGCGAACGCCATCCCAGTAATGACTTTTATAATAATGGTAGGCATAGAGGCTATCGTATTTACCCCCCGGATGTTTATCAGCAGATGGTATCTCCGGATCTTTGAGGAGGTTGAAAATAGCAGTCAGCAAGTGTTTCGGGTATTTGGCTTGAAGCCCTTCACGGTAGGTTTGCATTTCCTTGCTCAGGTCTGTGATCTGTTGTTGCAAAGGAGATTGTGCTACAGCATCTGTGCTGCTCATCTGTTTTCTCAAGCCATTGATCTTGCTTCCTATCTCGAATGATTTTTTCTGATAGTCACCAAAAATCGTATTGTCAGGAGAGCCTTCGTATCGCAGTTTCATTACCGGATCAGTTGTATCTGCAAATACCGTGAATTTTTGTTGCTGATCGATCATGCACTCCACCCAACCATTCTTTTGAGGGAAAACGATCATATAAATACCACCCTGTAATTTATTTGCTCCGGTAAAAACTGCATCACCGGTTGGGGAAATTTTAGCAGAGTCGATAAGGTATTGTTTGTTTCCGAAGTGGTAGGCCAGGTAGTAAAATCCTTTGTTGAAAGGTTTGATGTTGGCTTTGATCTCATAGGCGTTCTGGGAAGAGGCCATGAGGGTCAACATCATTCCGAATAGCAACATCAGTGAACTGCGCATAATAATTTTTGTGTAAAAATAAGCACAATTCACTAGGCTTTACAGCTTATCTGCAAGGATCGTACGAATGTCCACCATCATTTTAACATTACCTTTGCGCCATGCGCAAAAAGAAAAATCCGGTTCTGGAAAAGCTGGAAGTCACTGCTTATGCTGCCGGCGGTAAATCGCTGGCCAGGCTTGAGGGTAAGGTGGTCTTCATTGAGGGGGCTGTTCCCGGAGATGTGGTGGATGTCAGGTTGTCGAAAAATAAGAAAGACTGGGCCGAAGGGAAAGCTTTTCGCTTTCATCAATTTTCTTCAGAAAGGGTAGAGCCATTCTGCGAACACTTTGGTGTTTGTGGAGGATGCAAATGGCAGATGTTGCCCTATACAAAACAACTTCAATACAAGCAGGAAGAAGTAGAGCAGCAGATGAAAAGGATTGGCAAGGTCGGATTACCCGAAATGCTACCCATTGCCGGAGCAGCGCAAACTGAGCGATATCGTAACAAGCTGGAATTCACTTTCAGTTCCAAAAAATATTTCACAGATGCCGAGATCTCCGGAATGGAAATGCCGGAAGAAGGCCCCCGCGGTTTGCCTTCCATTCCAGCCCTGGGCTTTCATGTGCCTGGTTCCTTTGATAAGGTGATCAACATTCAGCACTGTCATCTTCAGGAGGAACCCAGCAATGCCATCAGGAATGCACTGAAGGAGTATGCACTGGCAAAAGGATATTCTTTCTATGATATCCGCAACCACACAGGATTATTGAGAAATCTCATGATCAGGCTTTGTACAACAGGCGATCTTATGGTTAATCTGGTATTTGGGGAACAAGAGGATGAAAGCATTGCCAATGTGATGGGATTTTTGAAGGAGACCTTTCCGGGAATCACATCACTGTTTTATACCGTGAACAGAAAGTTCAACGACAGTTTGCACGATCAGTCGCCCATCCTCTTTCACGGTAAACCTTTTGCCATTGAGCAGCTTGATGGCAAGCGATTCAAGGTGGGACCCAAATCGTTTTTTCAAACGAATACAAAGCAGGCGGAGTTATTGTATTCCATCACCAAGGAATTTGCAGAACTCACCGGCAAAGAGATAGTATATGATCTGTATTGTGGGACTGGAAGTATCGGCATTTTTGTGAGTGATCAGGCTGCTCAGGTGATCGGAGTGGAATTGATCGAAGAAGCGATTGATGATGCCCGTGAAAATGTTGAGTTGAACAACATTCACAATGCAGATTTTTTTGCCGGTGATGTTGCGGATGTATGCAATGATGATTTTTTCAATTCACATGGAAAGCCTGATGTGATCATCACTGATCCACCCCGAGCAGGCATGCATGAAAAGCTGGTGCGCCAGATCTTGGAGATGAGTGCTCCGGTGGTGGTTTATGTGAGCTGCAATCCGGCCACACAGGCCCGGGATCTGCAATTGTTGGCTGAGCGGTATGAAGTAACCGCCATCCGGCCTGTAGACATGTTTCCCCATACCCATCATATTGAGAATGTCGTTCAACTGAAGTTGAAGGGCAATCCTTAAATTTGCATCACAATCAATTCTATGGAATCAGAGATCAGGCCGGGTAGTTTTCAGGTGCTTCCAGTTGTTATCAAGAATCTGATCATCATCAACGGACTCGTCTGGCTAGCCCAGATAACAGTCGGGCAAGACTTGTTGTCGATAGAGGATCTCTTTGCCTTGCATCATTTCAGCTCTGTATACTATCATCCCTGGCAGTACCTGACCTACATGTTCCTGCATTCATCTTCCTCTTTCTTTCACATTCTGTTCAATATGTTCGCCCTTTGGATGTTCGGGTCAACGTTGGAGAATCTATGGGGCCCTGGACGATTCCTCGCTTTTTATCTGGTATGCGGATTGGGGGCAGGTATCACGCAAGCCCTGGCTCTTACCTATGATCTTTCCAATGTAACTGCATTGTATGAAGCAGGGCAATACAGTGCTGAAGATCTTTTTATTTTCACCAACATACCAACGCTTGGTGCTTCCGGTGCGGTAATGGGAATTTTTGCAGCATTCGCCTATACTTTTCCCAACAGTCAGATGATCATTCTTCCGATACCTTTTCCCATCAAAGCCAAATGGGCATTGTTGGGTCTTGCAGCGCTTGATTTGTTTGGGGGAGTGTACAGCAGCAATTCCGGTATCGCGCATTTTGCGCACCTTGGAGGTGCCGCGGTTGGTATTGTCATTGTGATGATCTGGAACAGAAAGAACAGAAGACATTTTTACTAAAAAAAATCCATGGGTTACAGAGACTATACAGCAGGGAGTAGGAATAATCTTCTGAATACGGCAAACCCTCTGGTCATGCTCGTTATTCTGCAGATAATTTTTTTCATCCTGCTGAATTTCATCAAGAGTATCTACACTTTTTCCAGTATGCAGGAAGAAGCCTTTTATCGCAATATCTACCATTGGTTCATCATGCCGGCAGATCTGATGAAGTTTTTCCAGAGGCCCTGGACACTCATCACCATGCAGTTTTCAGAGGTCAGGCTCATGATCGTGATCAGCAACCTGATTTGGTTGTGGACCTTTGGCTTTTTGGTTCAGGATCTGATTGGGAATGACAAATTATTCCCTATTTATATTTACAGTGCCACTGCTGCAGGACTGGTGTTCATGCTTACGGTCAATCTGATGTATCCTAATGATACGGTTTCATTTTTCTACAATGGTCCGGCTGCAGGCACCATGGGGCTCGCGATTGCGGCAACTACCATTTCTCCTAAGTACAGATTCTTCCCCATGATCGGCGGCGGCATCCCCTTATGGATCATCACGGTTATTTATTTTCTCCTGAATGCCTCTGCGCTTTTCTCAAAACCCGTGATGTTGTTGCCGGTGTTGGCTGCCGCGCTTATGGGGTATTTGTTCATCCGATTGCTGAACAGCGGAAATGACCTGGGAGATTGGATGAACAGTATGGCTAGATGGATGGCCAATCTTTATACCCCGGGAAAGAAAAAAAATTCTTCGCCGAAACAAACAACTTTTTACCAGCAGGGCAATCAATCTC
The DNA here is from genome assembly GCA_046309555.1 of Chitinophagia bacterium. Classification (GTDB taxonomy): domain Bacteria; phylum Bacteroidota; class Bacteroidia; order Chitinophagales; family Chitinophagaceae; genus Pollutibacter. The sequence goes on along the minus strand of JBKCOY010000024.1, from coordinate 1,952 downwards.
CCTTCAGCAAGAAGAGCATTGTGACACAACAAAGGATAGATGCGTTGCTGGATAAGATCAATCAGAAGGGATATGATCTGCTGACCGAAGAAGAGAAGAAATTTCTCAGGGAAGCTAGCAACGAAGACCTATAACCCAACACCATGTTAAAATTCCTTAGGTGGTTTTCAACAGGAATGATGTTCATAGCCAATCTGGTGGTGTCTATCCTTTTCCTGGCCTGCAGTTTTGCTTCTCAGATGCACCCCAGGGATTGGTGGTTCACGGGTTTTCTAGGATTGTTTTATCCGGTATTGTTTGTGGTGTTGATCCTTTTCCTTTTGTTCTGGATCCTGCTCAAGAGTAAAAAAGCATTGTTACCCCTTTTGGTACTGGTTGCAGGTTTCAGCAACTTTCGGCTACACGTGGCCCTTCAATTGGGAAATTCGTTTGATGCTTCTAAAAAGGCTGCTGGAAGTATCAGGTTCATGGACTGGAATATCAGGCACTTCATACCCTTTGATGAATCTGATTTCAAACCTGATCGCGAAGCTCATGAAAGCAAGATATTTGAAGAGATCAAAAAAAACAATCCGGATGTGATCTGTTTTCAGGAATTCATTTCGATGCCTGCAGCTGGAGAAAAAGATCCGATGCAGTTATTAAAAGCCATGGGGTATCGATATCATCGCTTTGCAGGCGAAGATCTTTTTGGTACAAGACAATACAGTGGCATTGCTATTTTTTCACGGCTACCAATCGTTGGTGGTGATGTATTGCCTTATCCTCCCAGTGAAGATGGCAATGCTGAAAGTACGGTCTATGCGGATGTTGTATCGGGCAATGATACTTTTCGTGTTTATTCTGTTCATTTGCAATCGTTCGGATTTGGCAATCGTGAATACAGGGCATTGGATGATGTTCGATCTGAAGGCAGCAGTGTAATGGAGTCGAAACATGTGATCAGAAAGATGCGCAATACTTTTTACTGGCATGGTATGCAGGCTGATTTCATTGCCAGGGAACTGGAGAAGTCACCTTACCCAGCGCTGATCATGGGCGACCTCAATGATGTTCCAGGTTCGTATGCCTATACGGTTGTGAGAGGCAAGAGAAAGGATGCTTTCCTGGAGAAAGGATCGGGAATTGGAAGCACCTTCACCAGTTCTTCTTCCTTTGTCTTGCAAATGATCCCCACGCTTCGGATTGACAATATCTTTCTCCCGCAGGAAATGGAAGTTGAACAATTTGCCATTGATGGTGAACGCCTCTCTGATCATTCTTACCTGGTGGCGGATATCCGGTTGAAATAGGAGCCCTTTGTTTATCTTTGCAGCCATAAACGTGCATATGGCTTTGCAAGTATACAATTCACTGACAAGACAGAAAGAAACTTTCCAGTCCATCATACCCGGTAAAGTGGGCATGTATGTATGCGGACCAACTGTCAGTGGTGAAAGTCATTTGGGCCATGCCCGTCCCTTTATCACTTTTGATATTGTTTTTCGTTACCTCAGGCACTTGGGGTATTCTGTCAGATACGTGCGCAACATCACCGATGCAGGGCATTTTGAAGAGGAGGGAAGGGAGAGTGAAGACAAGATCTCCAAGAAGGCTGTATTGGAGAAGCTTGAACCCATGGAGCTGGTGCAGAAGTATACCAATCTTTTCCATTGGGCCATGCGGGAGTTCAACAATATTGAGCCCAGTATTGAACCCACTGCAACGGGACATATTGTAGAGCAGATTGTTATGATTGAAAAGATCATTGCTGATGGATATGCCTATGTGGTGAATGGTTCCGTTTATTTTGATGTTGAGAAATATCATCGTGATTTTGGAGCGAAGGGAATGCAGTATGGGATTCTCAGTGGAAGGGTTTTGGAAGAGCAGCTTGAGACTACACGGGAGCTGGAATCACAGGATGAGAAAAGAAACAAGCAGGATTTCGCACTCTGGAAAAATGCAGCGCC
>JBKCOY010000023.1:0-7576 GCA_046309555.1 Chitinophagia bacterium | reverse complement strand
GTAGGATCCTTGAACTGTATTGTCTGAATGACGGACCACTTTGAATCATCCAAGGTGAGCAGGCGCTCCCTGATGTGCATCAACTGATTACTTTCAAAAAACTTCCCATTGCTGAGAATGAACATGTCTACTTTGTTATTATCCATTTTAATTTAATGTATTTACTTAAAATATTATCCGCCGACTAAAGTCGGCGGCTATTGAAAACAGCCTTAATCTTATCTAAAGCTCACTCAACTTCCCTCAACCTCCTTCAACCTCCCTCAACCTCTCTAAGCCTCCCTAAACCCTAGTAAGCTTCACCGGCATGGTCTTATTAGCATTCCACTGGCAAACATAAATGCTTTCATCCTCATCAATACAAACATCATGTCCGTGGTTGAATACCTTTGACTCATCCTGGAAAGTGGACTGCAAGATACCATTTTGATAGACGGGATTTGTACCACCCGGGCTGGAAATAACTTTATTTTTTCCATCCAGAATGGTCAGGAATCCGGTATTTGCATTGCGCTTGCCTTCTTTATCTTTTGACCAGCAAACACCGGCATACAATTTATCACCATGGATAACAGGGCGACAAACATACATGCCCGGCAATTCAATGGTTCTCAGATATTTTCCATCCAATGTATAGATCTTGAAACAACACTCATCCCTTGAAGTACAAATGATCACCGGATTGTTCTTATCCCGAGTATCCACTACTACGCCATGCGCATTCTTCAAGTTGTGTGCCGGATTCTCATTGTTTCGGCCGCCGAATTTTCTGATGAACCTACCCCTGCTGTCGAATTGCAGAATATAATCCGAACCATATCCATCAGCAACATAAATATCGCCATTGGGAGCAACAGCTGTTTCTGTTGGAAAATATTTGTCTTCATCCTTATAAACACCAATGGTATGGGGTTGCGCCAACGAGAAGATAATCCTTCCCTTCAGATCGGTCTTGACTATATTGCCGTGCTGTGACTTCCCTTTACCGGAGGCATCACTGTAAAATCCATTGTCAACTATCAACAGAAAATCCTCATCGTTCTCCTTGCTGATGGTCAGTCCATGTCCTGCGGGAAAAGAATGTCCCCATGAGTCCAGCAATTGACCTGACTTATCAAAAACCATGATGTTGTTGTGCACGTCATCACCCACCATATAAAGTTTTCCCTTGCTGTCTTGCACCATCTCATGACAGTTGATCACCGGATGGGTTGATGGATTGACCTTGGCCCAGGCCTTGTCAACTTTGTATTGCATCCCATTATGACCAATGATGAGGTCTGCCGGTTGAAGGTTTTTCCCGCCAATATTGAAGGCAAATGATTTAGTGGCCATAATACCAGTTGTTACAAGTGATGTTGTTTTGATAAAGTTGCGTCTTGATTTCATTCTTCAATATAAGAAAAAAACGAAAACAGCATAATAACTACATTTGGAAAATGAAGTCATGGATTGATCTGAATTGCGACATGGGTGAAGGATATGACAGCGAAACCCTGATCATGCCCTTCATCAGCTCAGCCAATATCGCCTGCGGATACCATGCGGGAGATGAACAGACAATGATCCGAACCATCAGCCTGGCCAGAAAATATGGTGTTGCGATCGGTGCTCATCCATCCTATCCCGATAAAGAAAATTTTGGGAGGAAGGCGATGACCATGTCGGATGAAGAAGTTTATAAGATTATAACGGATCAGTTGAGGATTCTGAATGAAATAGCAGCTGATATGGGCATGAATCTGCACCATGTAAAACCACATGGAGCTCTTTACAATGTTGCTGCAACAGAGGTGAATGTTGCCATAGCGATAGCGCATGCCATTGCAGATATGGATGCGAGGATGGTCCTGTATGGACTCGCCAACAGTGCATTTGCAATAGCTGCAGAAAAAACAGGTTTGCGCTTTTGTGGTGAAGCATTTGCCGATAGAACCTATACTGATGATGGACTGCTTACGCCAAGATCAGAGCCACATGCCCTTATCGAAAAGGAAGAGATTGCCATTGCACAAGTTCTCCAGCTGCTGGAAAAAGGAAACATAACTTCATGGAGTGGGAAAAAAGTTTCACTGCAGGCTGACACGATATGCATCCATGGCGATGGTCCGCATGCAGTGGATTTTGCACAAAAAATTCATGATGCCCTGAAAGCAAAAGGGATCAGCATCAAAACAACATGATGAAGAAAAATATTGCTGCCTTTTTCTCAAAATCACCCATCGTAGCGGCTGCCTTCCTGATGGCCACCTCTGCTATTGGTCCGGGATTTCTTACTCAAACTGCAGTCTTCACACAATCGTTACTGGCCAGTTTTGGATTTGTGATTTTGATTTCCATCCTCCTCGACATCGCCATACAACTGAACATCTGGCGTGTTTTGTGTGCCAGTGGCATGAGGGCCCAGGCACTTGCCAATAAAGTCGTTCCGGGAGCCGGCTATCTGCTTACCCTGCTGGTTGTTGCCGGTGGACTGGCTTTCAATACGGGTAATCTGGCAGGAGCAGGATTGGGGCTCAATGTGCTGACAGGAATATCAACCGAAGCGGGCGCAATAATCAGTGCCGCGATTGCCATCCTCATCTTCATCAACAAATCTTCACTGAAGTGGATGGATATGTTTGCCAAGGTGCTGGGCATGGTGATGATCGTGCTCACCCTTTTTGTGGTTTTCACCTCCTCTCCTCCCTTACAGTCGGCCTTGGTTGAAAGCATAATCCCAAAAAAAATCGATATAGTAGCCATCATCACCCTCGTAGGGGGTACAGTTGGCGGATACATCAGCTTTGCCGGCGCTCATCGGTTGATTGATGCAGGACTGACCGGTACCAATCATACAAAAGAAGTCAGTCAGTCGGCTGTCTCCGCCATCATCATTGCATCAGTGATGCGGATCTTGCTTTTTCTTGCTGCCCTTGGTGTAATTGCAAAAGGATTGTCGCTCGACAGCAGCAATCCTGCTGCTTCTGTCTTTCAACTGGCAGCTGGGAATATTGGTTATAAGATCTTTGGGATCATCATGTGGAGTGCTGCGATTACTTCAGTTGTAGGTTCAGCTTATACCTCCATCTCATTCTTTCGCTCCTTTCATCCGCAATTTGAAAAAAATGAAAAAGGGATGCTGTTGGGATTTGTATTGATCGCTTTGATCATTTTCATCACAATCGGAAAACCTGTTAAGACGCTGGTGATCGTGGGTGCGCTGAATGGATTCATCCTCCCAATTGCATTAGGGCTCATTCTCCTGGCATCATCTCAAAAAAATATTGTTGGAGAATATGTGCATCCCACCGCTTTGAAGATCATCGGATGGATAGCCCTGCTGGCTACACTGTATTTGAGTATAAAAAGTATATCGGCTTTATTTTGAGGGAAATCCCTAACTGAAGAGATATTCTACATCTTCTCGGCTCAGTGTTTTCACAAAACCATCATCATCCGCCACGAGATCCCTTGCCAATGCACGTTTCTTTTCTTGCAATTGGAGGATCTTGTCTTCAATGGTATCCTTACAGATCATGCGATAAGCAAAGATATTTTTGGTCTGCCCGATGCGATGTGTTCTGTCAATTGCCTGTTGCTCCACTGCAGGATTCCACCAAGGATCAACGATGTATACATAATCAGCCGCGGTTAGGTTGAGACCAACGCCACCGGCTTTGAGTGAAATAAGGAATACACGTACCTCATCATCTTTCTGAAAACTTTGTATCGCCCTCTCGCGTTCAATTGCTGTAGTACTGCCATCAAAATATTCAAACTTAACACCGAGTTCGGTTAGCTTACCCCTGATCAAAGCGAGCATTCCCAGGAATTGTGAGAATACCAAAGCTTTGTGGTTGCCAATGTTCTCCGTGATCTCCCTCGCGAGTTCTTCAAGCTTAACTGAAACATTGGGCAAAGGCTCTTTCTCATTCATGATTGCCGGGGAATCACAAATCTGGCGCAGCTTCATCAATCCCTGCAGGATGGTCAGCTGTGATTTATCAATACCCTGCTCCTTGATCACACCCAGGATCTTATCCCGATAGTCATTGCGATACGCATCGTAAATATTACGCTGTTCTTCTTCCATCTCACAGAAGAGAATGGTCTCTGTTTTTTCCGGAAGGTCTTTGGCCACCTGCTCCTTTGTTCTGCGCAAAATGAAGGGAAATAGTAATTTCTTTAGATGATCCTTATGTTCCTTCTCGCCGAACTTATCAATGGGTGTGGCAAATTCATTTCTGAAATATTCAATGCTGCCCAGCATACCCGGATTAAGGAAGTTCATCTGGGCATAGATATCGAATGTGTTGTTCTGCAATGGCGTACCACTCATACAGAGTCGGTTTCTTGCATTCAACAGGCAGGCTGCCTTGGTAACCTTGCTCTGCGGATTCTTGATGGCCTGAGATTCATCCAGAACGATATAGTCAAATTCTGTTTCCAGCATGAATTTGATATCACTGCGTAAAGTTCCATAAGTGGTGATCACCACATCATGCTCCTCAAATATTTTTTTGTTACGAATGCGTTCACCGCCATGATGGATCTTATAACTGACTTTCGGAGTGAATTTTTTGATCTCATTTTCCCAGTTGAACATCAGGGTGGTTGGACAAACTACCAGGGCAGTCAATTTTTCATTGCTCTCTTTGAAACGTTGTATGAACGACAAGGCCTGTACCGTTTTACCCAGACCCATGTCATCTGCCAGTATACCTCCCCATCCCACTTCATTCAGATAATTAAGCCAGTGATAACCGGCTACCTGATAAGGTCGTAGAATATGCGAAAGTGCTGAAGGCGGATCCACTTCATTGATCCTGTTAAAAGATCTCAGACGATCGTATTTCTCCTCCAGCCTGATCATCACCTCCGTTTCATCAATACCATTGTACAATTCATCAATCACACTGAGATGATACTTGGAAAGCTTGAGTTGGTCTTTGCTTCCCTCACCAACCCTGAACAAGAGAGAATATTTCTTCAGCCACTCTTCGGGAAGTATACCCAGGGTACCATCATTCAGTTGAACAAACTGCTGTTTATTGGTAAGTGCTCGCTTGATCTCTTCAATGGTCACTTTCTGCTCACCAAAGACAATATCAACTTTTGCATCAAACCAATCTACTCCATTGCTGATGTGTATTCGCGTCTGAGGCTTGGCTGTATTGAAGCGATAATTTTTCAGAACCTCAAAACCTACCACCGGAACATTGGCTTCCTTCATTGCATCCACAAACAGAAAGAACCAGTTGTTGCGAAGGACCTCATTGCCCTTGAGCACGAGATTAAAACTATTGTCCGTTCGGATGAAATTGGAGTGGAGAGAGAAAAGTTGCTGCATGAATTCCCCCTCACGCTGAAGATCTCTTTTGATCATCCTTACTTTTCCTCCTTCTGGAAGCAGTACGATCTCTTTATCTGTTTGTTTGATCTCATGACCCTGATACAAAAAAATGGGTGCAAAGACCAGATACTCATTGTTCTCCTGCAGCATCAGCCTGATCTCCGGCTTGCCATCGATAGGATCACTGATCATGGTCTTGTCAAACTCAACTTTATATTTTCTGGAAAAAGGGAGTATTTTTCTTTGAAGAAAATCCGGCCATACCTCCTGTGTTACTTTACGCTCTCTTGCCGGTAAGAACTCGGTAATAGCCTCAAGGTCTTCCAAAGCATTCCAAGTGTAGAGATTGTTGTTGAACATGGCTACCAACTGAGACGACCATTCACTGGCATCAAGATCAATATCCCATTCTTCTATCAAAACGATTGGTACAAGTTCAATTTGTTTTTTGACCTGTCTGATCTGTAAGCCTGGATTCATCTTGCCTTTGCCAATGCCCAATGGCAAAAGGTTAGCAGTAGTGAAGGGTTTCCCGGATGGCAGTCGGAAGAAGACTGTACGGTCAACATTATCAGCGATCAATTTTGTGATCTTGGGATGTAGGTATTCGTCAATCAGTTGTGTGGTCTCAGCAGGCAGTCCTTCTTCTTCTGAGTAAATAATATTTTCCCAGATTCCGGAGAAAGGAGAATTTCGACTAACATATTTATCGATCTCCGATCGCTGCAGTTTTCTAACAACATTGAGCAGGTTGATGTCATCTGCATTCAACTCAGTAGTCATCACATATTTGGTGAGGTCGACATGCGTTACTTTACCCAGAAACTCCATTTTGTCTGCATCAAACTCACCACAGACCAGTTCAATATTGAACCCAGGATATTTCCCAGGAGTCTCTAAAAATACCACTCCAAGTCTTTCAGCGGATACAACGGCAACTTCTTCTTTGATCTCTTTTATTACTACGATTTCCTTCTGCTGTACTTGTGGCTTACTTTCAAGAGGTGTATTTACTCTCTTCACATTCGGATCAAGAACACGAAGGAAAGGCTTACCATCCTTGTAAGTGAACTCAAACTTTGATTCCCAGTCGGGCTCATTCATGCTGTAACCATAAATACCCAGCAATTTATTTTTCTCTTTATCCCAATTGCGAATGCTGTCAAAATACTGTGAGCCAAATGCATTCAGCAATTGCAGAAAGAGTACGGTTTTGTGCAGACAAAGCGGATGCGTTTCTTCTGTACACTTACAGGAAGTATCAAAATTTCGTTCCTCATTCCGTTGAATAACCAATACAAAGGTTTCGCCTTCCCAATCCAGACTGGCCTCTACTCTTTCCTCTTTGGCAGCATGTATAGCAGCTTTGGTTTTCCTCAATATAATCTCAGCTTTCTCTGTAACCTCCGGCGTTGCCAGCAACCTGATGGTTCGCAGATCGATCTGCTTCATCTTGATCACGGTGTGTCGCTGATCATAGCGTATGGTGTTGTCGCCTATGAGATTCTTATCCACCATATCCTGCAACTGCAACAAGGCAGCGGCTTCGTGTCGGCAGATATCTCCTAAATTATAGGGACAGGAACAGCGGAGAGAGAGCGCTCTTGGATCTTTGTATTTCTGAACATGCACCTTATAATAGGTACTGTAGTTATCATCCTTCACCCTGAAACTGACGGATCCCATCAGCTCATCACTTTCAATGAACTCGACATAACCGATCGCGTGAATCTTCTTGCCCCTGCGGATCACCTCATCGGTTCCGTTGTTATAAACAAATTTGAGCAAGTGGGATAGTGACATGGAAATGGTAAAGGTGAATCCGCAAGTTAACCATTCTCATGTGCCTAAAGAAAGAAAACACAAATTTTGTTTTTAAAACAGTTCAAATCCAATATAGACTGTTTTCACTTGCCCCTGACATAAGTCCGGGACAATGTAAAAAGGTTATTTTAAAAAACATCTTTTAATGCGAATCTCTCGTTACCCTACTCCCGGAACATCCCTTGAGAAAATCCATGTCGGCCCCTAAGTGTGCCTGTTGTACATGTTGCTGATACAATTGCACATAGCCACGTGTGGCTGAAGGATGGCTGGGTTTCCATTCTGCTCTGCGCTTTGCAAGCTCCTCATCATCCACCAGCAATTGCAGGGTGCGGTTTTCTACGTCGAGCGCAATGAGATCACCATCTTTCACAAGAGCCAATGTGCCGCCTTTCGCCGCCTCCGGTGAAACATGCA
>JBKCOY010000022.1:0-42565 GCA_046309555.1 Chitinophagia bacterium | reverse complement strand
ATTGTTATTGGTGATTTGTTCCTCAAAATTAACTTTGATACAGGAACCCAACAGTAATGTGCTTACGGTCATTAGCCCCAAAATGATCCTTTTCATAACTTTCTTTTTTTTGTTGATTTACTTTTTGTCAATATTGAAATCATAGGTGAATCCTACAGTAATCGTTGAACCTGGCTTGTAATTATTGAACATCCTGTCAGTTCCCTCTTTAAATGCTGTAGAGGCATCAAGGTTCTCATAAAAGAAGAATGCGTTGTTCAGCATATCCGCAAAGTTGATCTTGAATTCTCCGCGATCTTTCATTACCTTTTTTGACAACTGGATATCCAATTGATTTCTTGGCCTTTCGTATACATTGGGAAATTCATCATTACCAACTAAGGCCAGTCTTTCACCAACCCTATTATACAATACTGATGCATTGAGTGCTTTGGAAGTGAACTGGAGCCCTGCATTCATGAGGTAAGGTGATTGGCCCTGCAAGGGACGATTGGCTTTGATCTCCTTGTTACCTGCACTCAGGTCATTGAATCTTACTTCAGACCTCAGATAGGTGTAATTGCCGAAAAAACTGAGATTCTTGAATGCAGGCGTAATGAAATCAAGTCCTTTTCGCACTTCAATCTCAAAGCCAACAGTTCTTGCACTGAGGGCGTTCTGATAAAAATATCTCCTGGAATCGGCATTGCTGGCTGGATCCAATCTGAATTCGATAGGATCGGTAAAATCTTTTACAAATGCCCCAACTGTGATTGCTTCACCTGCCTTGGGATACAATTCATAACGAAGGTCATAGTTCAGGATAGAAGAACGACGAAGAGCCGTATCGCCTTTAACACCATAATTCATTTCGTAGTCAAAGAAAGCAAACTCGGCAATCTCCCTGAACTCTGGCCTTGCAACTGTTCTGCTGCCTGACAACCTGATGTTTTGTTTTTCACCAACATTGACAACAACATTCATAGATGGAAGCAGATCCCACTTCTCTGTTAAACGAACACTTCTCTTTCCGGTTTGCGTTTTACTGGTTAGCAACTGCTGGAAGTTTTCTGCACGAAGTCCCCAAATGAACCTGAAGTCACCAAACTTGTTGTCAAACATACCATAGGCAGCATTGAGAACTGAAATACCAAAATATTTATCCTGGTTATTGGTGAACTCCTCCATTATATACCCATTGGTGCCGATATTGTCTGACAAGAAAGCAGACGCTACAGGCTTGTAGCTGTTAGCGGCAACAAATGAATTGAAATTGGTAATATTATAACGGAAAATGCGGCTTCTGAAATCCCTGATCCTGACGAGATTGGAACCGCCGATTTTGAGGGTTTGCTTGTCCTTGCCTCCCCAATTCATGGGAACTACCAATTGACCGCCACCTCCAAAACTGTAGTCTTTCAAATCACTGTAGAACCTGCGGGTATCATCCGGATCGATTTCGAATTTTTCAGTTGTATTGATTCTTCTTGCATAAAGGGCACTCCTCAGATCCGGCTGTGTCTTCCAGTTATAGGAGGCATTGCCATTCCACTTAAACCGAATCCCATTTTTGGAAAGCTGATGTTCTCCTTCTAACTGAGAACTGTACAGCGAACGCTGATTGAGATAGGAAGAGTAGAATTGGATATCATTCAAACGGTTGGTATTGTATCCTGTTCTGGTATAATAGTTATCGTCGTACAACTGGTTAAAAAGATTTTTAAAAGAGATCTTGCTCTTGCCCTTGACATAGCTAATATTGGCAACGGCACCAGTATTGGTCTGGTAACGATTCTGTACATCGTTGTAGTTGAATACCACATTACCGTTTGCTTCATAAAAAGCTCGTTCAACATTGTAAATCAACATGGCGTTTCTGTAGTTAACCGCCAATAAGGTTCCCAGCTGACCACCATTTTTAAAACGATGGGTATGAGCATACGTCAGGTTGAAATTTTTGATCGGAGCAGCGGTGGTGGTTTGCTGTGCATAAACATCACCCCTGAAGAGTCTGCTCAGTTCGAGTTGCTTGTTCACACCAGCTGCATCCTTTCCCAAGGCCCTGTAGGCTTGAGCAGTGGCAGGAAAGCTGTCGGGTAAATTTCTGATGCCATTATCAAAACCCAGCCAATCATATTGATTACGTGCATTGCTGGTAAAATCTTTGAAAGTAGACTGGTTGTTATAACCCAACCCGAAACCAACGGAAATCATGTTTTTGGTAGGGATATCCCTGGTGTTTACCTGAACCAATCCTCCTGAAAACTCTCCGGTAAATTCAGGCGTTGCTGTTTTGTTGATGACAATATTATCGATCAGGGCTGCAGGAAAAAGATCAAACGAAAACGCTTTTTTATCGGGTTCACTGGAAGGCAACAAAGCACTGTTGAGCATAGCGGAATTGTATCGATCAGACAAGCCCCTAACCACCACAAAACGATTGTCTTGTATAGAAGCACCACTTACCCTCTTCAGAACTTCACCCGTATTTTTATCAGGTGTTCTTCGAATGAAATCCGCTGCCAGTCCACTTGCGAGAGAAGTATTGTTGCGTTGAAATGTTAGCAGTGCCACTGTGCTTTCCTGTCTCCTGGTGGAACGGATCACAATGTTTTCTCCACTGGTCACTTTAGGTGTCAGCACAACTACCAGGGCATCATCAGCACCTGTAGCTTCGATATCATCAATTGTTTTGGTGTTGTAACCGGTACTGGAAACTGTGATGCTGTATTTTTTCCCTTTGTCAAGCGTCAGGCTAAAATAGCCCTCCACATTTGCCGTGATAATTGTTTTTGATGCTTCTACCTGTATGGAGGCACCTGGAATCGCTTCGTTTTTATCATTCACAACTTTACCACTGATGCTAACCTTTTGGGAAAAGGCCAGATTCATCATCATAAGAAGTGGCAACACCATCAACACCTGCAAATTCTTCTTTTTCAGCATAAATCAAATTGTAGTGCAAAGCAACGACGACAGCATGAAAGCAGGGTTACGGGAATGTTAATCAATTGTAACCTTGAGGTTACGGCAATGTTAAGAGCTGAAAATGTTGTTGAAAAGAAAAAAGGGGCATCTTTGCATCCATAATCGTGAATATGAAAGGCATCATTCTCGCCGGTGGTTCCGGCACAAGACTCTACCCTATCACTTACGCCATTAGCAAACAGATCATGCCGGTTTATGACAAACCCATGATCTATTATCCCCTGTCGACCCTCATGCTATCCGGCATCAAGGATATCCTGATCATCTCCACGCCCCAGGACCTCCCCCAATTCAGAAAACTTTTTGGAGATGGAAGTCACCTAGGACTGAACTTCAGCTATGCAGAACAACCGCTGCCCAACGGATTGGCACAGGCTTTTGTGATTGGTGCAGATTTCATAGGCAATGATCCTTGCGCACTGGTGCTGGGTGATAATATTTTCTATGGCATGGGGCTGGGTAAAACGCTGGAAAAAAATGCCAACCCTGAAGGAGGCATCGTATATGCTTATCAAGTTAGTGATCCGGAAAGATATGGCGTAGTTGAATTTGACAAGGACATGAAAGCCATCTCCATTGAGGAAAAACCATCCAAACCCAAGAGCAAATTTGCAGTACCCGGACTTTATTTTTACGACAATGATGTGGTAGACATTGCCAAAAACATCAAACCTTCTCCAAGAGGAGAGTATGAGATAACTGATGTGAATCTGGAATACCTCAACAGAGGAAAGCTCAGTGTTTCTGTGCTCGACAGAGGAACAGCCTGGTTGGATACCGGCACCTTCGACTCTCTGATGCAGGCATCTCAGTTCATACAGGTGATCGAACAAAGGCAGGGCATCAAGGTGGCCTGTATCGAAGAGATTGCCTGGAGAAAAGGATTCATCAGCACTGAACAACTGACAAAACTTGCAGAGCCACTTCTCAAAAGCGGCTATGGAAAATACCTTATGGATCTACTCAATTGATCTCTATGAAAAAGACGGTTTTAGTTACAGGTGGAACAGGGTACATAGGGTCTCATACATTGGTTGACCTTATTCAAAATGGCTATGAGGTGATTTCGGCAGATGACAATTCAAGATCCACCATTGGCATGTTGGATGGTGTAGAAAAGATCACAGGAATAAAAGTTAAAAACTACAAAGTAGATCTCTGCAACTTTGATGAAACCAGGGCCATCTTTGAAGAGAACAATACTATTGCCGGAGTAATACATTTTGCAGCCTACAAAGCTGTGGGTGAATCCGTTGAGAAACCATTGCTCTATTTTCACAACAACATGGGTTCCCTGATCAACATCCTCCGTTGTATCGAGGAATTCAAGGTGCCAAACCTTGTTTTTTCATCGTCCTGCACTGTTTATGGAAATCCTGATGCCATTCCGGTAACAGAAGACACACCCAGGAAGCAGGCGGAATCTCCTTATGGACTTACGAAACAAATGGGAGAACAAATGATAGAAGCTTTTGCTGCTTCAAATGCTGCTACTCATTCTATCTTGTTGCGATATTTTAATCCTGCCGGAGCTCATGAATCCGCACTGATTGGTGAGCTTCCGATCGACAGGCCCCAAAACCTTACTCCAGTAATCACCCAGACGGCCATTGGTAAAATACCGCAACTGACTGTTTTTGGTAACGATTATCCCACCCGGGACGGATCATGTATCAGGGATCTTATCCATGTTTGTGATCTGGCACATGCCCACACCCTTGCACTTGACTATTTGTTAGCAGATAAAGCAAACACGAATTGTGAAGTTTTCAATATTGGTTCTGGCAACGGAATTACAGTATTGGAATCCATCAAAGCCTTTGAAGAAAGTACCGGCGTAAAATTGAACTACAAAATTGGTGACAGAAGACCGGGGGACGTGGTGGCTATTTTTGCTAATAATGACAAAGCCCGAAAAGATCTGGGTTGGGTACCAAAGTTCAGCCTACAGGATATCATGACAAGTGCATGGAAATGGGAACGCTACCTGGAGGATCAGCCCAAGCATTTGGACCTAAGAGCCTATCGCCTCAATTGAGAAAAAGATTAACCTTTACTCTCCTGCTCCAAGCGTAAAAAAACATTAATTTGCGCCAAATCATTTTCCATGTTGGATGCGATAAAGGTAACAGGACAGAAAGATACCAGGAGCGGATTTGGTGATGGTATTTTTGAATTGGGGCAAAAAAATCCCAATGTGGTAGCATTGACTGCTGACCTGGCAGGCTCTCTAAAACTCAATGCTTTTATCAAAGCATTCCCGGATCGATTCATACAATGCGGCATCGCAGAAGCCAACATGATCGGAATCGCAGCAGGATTAACCATAGGCGGTAAAATTCCATACACAACCACCTTTGCCAACTTTTCTACCGGAAGAGTATATGACCAGATCAGACAATCTGTTGCTTATTCCGGTAAAAATGTCAAGATCTGTGCCTCACATGCAGGACTCACACTGGGGGAAGATGGGGCAACTCATCAGATCCTGGAAGATATCGGATTGATGAAAATGTTACCTGGGATGACAGTCATTGTTCCTTGTGATTATAACCAAACCAAAGCAGCAACCATTGCAATTGCAGCATATGAAGGTCCGGTTTACCTCCGCTTTGGCAGACCTGTTTGGCCCATATTCACCAATCCGGATGAACCCTTTGTTGTTGGAAAGGCACAGCAGTTTGCAGAAGGTAATGATGTCAGCATTTTTGCCTGCGGACACCTTGTATGGAAGGCAATTGAAGCAGCCAGAATACTCAAAGAAAAAGGTATCCATGCAGATGTAATCAATA
Organism: Chitinophagia bacterium; assembly: GCA_046309555.1. Lineage (GTDB taxonomy): Bacteria > Bacteroidota > Bacteroidia > Chitinophagales > Chitinophagaceae > Pollutibacter. The sequence goes on along the minus strand of JBKCOY010000022.1, from coordinate 36,806 downwards.
TACACACCATCAAACCACTTGATACAGAAGCTATTATAAAATCCATTTCCAAAACAGGATGTGCCGTTACTGCGGAAGAACACAATGTATTGGGAGGATTGGGAGACAGCATTGCACAAACAGCTGCTAAATCCAAACCCATTCCTATTGAAATGATCGGCACACAGGATACTTTCGGAGAAAGCGGGAAGCCCACTGATCTGCTGAAAAAGTATGGACTGGATACTGAGTTTATAGTTGCTGCCGCTGAAAAAGCCATTTCCAGAAAGCATTCAAGCTAATGCATCTTATAGGAGACGATAATGAATTGGTCAGTCAATTCAAGAAAGGCGCCCCTTTCAAGGATAAAGCATTTACAGGCATCGTAAAAAGATATCAGGAAAAAATATATTGGCAGGTACGCAGGATGGTGATCAACCATGAAGATGCAGATGATGTGCTCCAAAATGTATTCATCAAAGCTTGGAATGGTTTGGAGAATTTCAGGGAGGATGCAAAACTATCCACCTGGTTATACCGGATTGCTGTCAATGAATCTTTAACTTATCTTGAACAACAGAAAAAAAGAGCTTCCTTGTCTTTTGACGATGTTGCTGATACCCTGGAAAATAAGCTTCAGGCAGAGAAAAGTTTTGATGAGAGCAAAGCAGTATGGAAACTTCAGCTTGCTATACAGCAACTTCCTGAAAAACAGAGAGTTGTGTTCAATTTGCGATACTTTGATGAAATGGGATACGAAGAGATGAGTGAACTTTTGGATACATCAGTCGGCGCATTAAAAGCCAGCTATCATCACGCCGTCAAAAAAATTGAAGAATTTATTTTAAATGGTTAAACCGTTAGGGGTGTAAATTGTCCAATGTTGGAATGTTGAAAAAGAATCACATACAAGAAGAAATTCAGCTGATCAGTCCGGCCGTTGCTAACCTATCCAACACCACCCCATTTGCCGTACCGGAAGATTATTTTGAACAGTTTCCTGTAAAGATTCTCCAGAAAATTGCACAAATATCTGATAATGAAGAGATAAGCATAGAATTATCTCCCCTGCTGCAGTCTTTGAAAGAGCAAAATCCATTTCAGGTGCCCGTCAATTATTTTCATGGTATTGCGGTCAACGTTCCAAAACAGGATCATCAGGTTGTCAGTATGTTCTCCTGGAAGAAATGGATGGGCTATGCAGCAGCGGCCTGTTTCATTGGGATAATGGGCATTCTGTTGTATTTTAATGGCCTAGATACACCTGATGGTACTATGGCTAAACAAAACTCGACTTTGGTAGACCAACAAGTTACCACAGAGAGTATGCAAACCTATCTGACAGAAGTGGATGTTATTACTGAAACCATCAACTATAGCACCGAATTAGCGTCAGAATCCAACCTTCTTGTTGAAATGACTCCGCAGGTAATATCAGAAATCTTAAAAGAAATTCCAGAAAATGACATCTCATCTTATATCAGCCAGACTGAAGGTAGTGAGATGGAAATGTTAAATTAATAAAGCATTGATTATGAGAACACTAAAATTTACTTTGGTTTTGCTTTTTTGCTCACTCGCCGCTTTTTCCCAAGGTCAAAGACCGGGAAACCCTGAAGCCAGGGCCAATGAATTAAAAAAGATTCAGGCCATGGAAATGGCCTTCATCACCAAAGAATTGAACCTGAGTCCAGAGGAAGCTCAAAAATTTTGGCCTGTATTCAACCAATACAGAAATGAACTCCGATCCATTTCTGCTGAAAAAAAGATGAATGACCACCTGGAAAAACAGCAAAAAATGCTGGATGTCAGAAAGAAATATCGTGAAGATTTCTCCAAAGTAATGAATCAGGACCGCGCAAATAGGGTTTTCGGGGCTGAGGATGAGTTCAAGTCCCTGGTAAGAAGAGAATTCCAGAAAAGGCAGGATGAAAGAAGAAATATAGAGCCTAGAAAAAAAGGCTTTTGATGATTAATTTTTATAATGTATTTTTAACTCGGTGTTTTTCATAGGTTAGCAACGGCTGGTTCTTTTTAGGACCGGCCTCTTTTTTTTAGGAGAATTCTAATAACACATACCTATCAGTACTGAATAATCGATGATTCATCATGGCTTAACAGTAGGAGTTTTGATATCATGATAAAATAAAAACTCCCACTCCTCAATCTTTCCTTGTTCCCACCAGCCCTGCCTGAGCTCCATTGCTTTTTTCCCATCATGGTCATACTTGGCCACAAATCGAGTTTTCATTTGTTGTAACTGAGGTGCTTCATCACCTCCAAAAAATATCACTCGCTTATTTTCTTTAATCCAAAATACCTGATGAAAGGGTGAATGACCCCCGCTAAATTGATGGCGGATGTAACCATCTATACATCCTGAGTCATCCAACAATACAACTTTTTCATTCCCATCAAGTATGTCCAGATATTCTCTTTCATAAGATTTATTCCCATGCTGTAGCGCATAAGAAAGCTCCTGACGATGAACATAATGCAAGGCATTAGGGAAAGACAACTCCCGCCTCCCGGACAATGCATCTACAAATGTTAATCCACCCGAATGATCACGATGCAAATGGCTCATCAGCACTTTGGTTACGTCATGCGGTGCATACCCGGCATTTGTGATGTTTTCAAGTATCTGAAGTGTTCCATGATATGAAAAACCTAACCCGGCATCTAACAGAATCAAATCTCTTGAGGTTTCTATTAGAAACGGTTGTATCTCAACGAGGAGACTCCCCCTGGGCCTTTGCTGTAAATCATCACGCCCCATATCAAATGGAACAAAGATCTTGCTATGATCAATGGTAAAACTCCCCTCAGATAATGGAATGATTTTCATGATTTAAATATTACCTGAGGATCATTTGCCTGTCAGCATCCAGCCGAATAAGAATGAACAACAATACCGTGAATGTGATGAGAGCAGTACCGCCATAGCTCATGAATGGTAATGGAATACCGATAACCGGTATGATTCCGATCGTCATGCCAATATTGATGAAGACATGAAAGAAAATTACGGATGCCACTCCATATGCATAAGCTCTGCTGAATGTACTTCGCTGACGTTCTGCAATGCTGATGATCCTGAACAACAGAAATCCATATAGTCCAAGTAAAACTATACTACCCAAAAAACCGAATCCCTCGCCGATGGTACAAAAAATGAAATCTGTCCGTTGTTCCGGAACAAAGTCATACCGGGTCTGTGTCCCCTTCATCAGCCCCTTCCCCCAAAATCCTCCTGAACCAATGGCGATCTTACTCTGTTTTACATTATAATTTCCTGCTTTCTTTTTCTCTTCTATTTTTTTATTCTCTTCTTCACTCATATTCTCAGTACCTACTTCAAAATCACGGCCTACAGTCGAATAGATACGCTGCACCTGGTATGGCTTGAGTACATTGTTAAAGAAATAAGGAACAGCGAATCTTTGAATACCTACACATACTGCCCATATCAGAATGGTATAAAAAAGAATTGATTTGTTCCGTTTGAGTTGCTTGCGCGACAAATAAATAAATCCGGCAGCTGATAAAGTAAGGATAGCAGCAAGAATATTTTGGTCAATCAACAAGGTCAAAATAACCAACAGGGCTACAGAAAATCCAATTACCAGCACTGATGAGGGAAGACCTTCTCGGTACATGACCAGGAAAAAGGAAAAATATACCAGTGCCAGTCCGGTTTCACTTTGCAAAATGGTCAGCACTGCTGGCAACAATACAATTGAAGCTGCAATGAGTTGCGATTTAAACTGATTGAAAGAATTGGTTGATGCTGAGAGATACTTGGCCAATGCAAGATTGACGAAAATCTTACATAACTCAGCAGGTTGCAATTGAAATCCGGAGAAACGTATGATGGATTGGGTACCCTTTACATCAGTATGAAATGGAAAGACAAGCAAAAGTAGCAGGATCCCCAGAACATAAAATATATTCGATGTAGCAGTGAAGAATTTACTATCAGTCAATAAAATGAAAACGGCCAATACCGAACAGATTGCGAAATAAAAAAGTTGTCGGCTATAGTCTGTTTTCAATGACAGGAATCCGTTCAATAACGATTCATCTCTGTAGGTGGTAGCAAAAATGCTGGCAATTCCGGCAATGACAAGAATTACATACACAAGTACGACTGCCCAGTCAATCCCTTTCGATATTTCAAATGTATTGTTCCTCATGCCTTTTGTTGATGGCTTCCAGATTTGCCATGGATTTTTTTGGGAGTTTCTTTTCCGGGTTCTTGTTATGTGATGATTGGGATGCAATTCTCTCTTTCATCATTTTCCTAATCCTTTGCTGCCTCAATGAATCAAGTCTTGTTCTTTTCATTTTCACGATAGGAAGTATGATCTCTGTTTGTTCGATCCTCTCTACCTCCTTCCATCTTAAAGCCGATAAAGTATCTTTCAAAAATTTTTCCATGATCAATCCTGCCATAGGACCTGCCCATGTAGCACCAAAACCTGCATTTTCTACAATTACGGCTACTGCGATCTTTGGATTTTCCCTGGGTGCAAAACAAACGAACCATGAATGGTCCTTGAGCTTTTCTCTTTTCCCATAGATCATTCCGTAATTTTCTGCAGTGCCTGTTTTGCCGGCAACAGTAATTCCCTCAATCCTTGCAACTCTTCCGGTTCCACTCTCAATAACGTCTTGCATACCCATCTGCACGATCTCATAAATATCACCGGGTATCGTTGTCACATTATGCCTTTGCTTATACCTGTTCAGAACTGTATCAGAAGTTTTTTGTCCGTCTATTGAACGAACGAAATGTGGAGTATAGTAATACCCTTTGTTGGCGATGATGGCCATCATATTGGCCATTTGCAATGGTGTTGCCTGCATTTCGCCTTGCCCAATACCCAGAAATACATTTGTACAGGAATTCCATGAACGATTGTACAGTTTATTGTAAAAGGAAGTATCAACGATCAACCCTTTGTCTTCACTGGGGAGATCAATCCCCAACTTTACACCCAAGCCAAATGAGTTCATGTATTGCTTCCATTTAAGATACCCATTTACAGTTCCATCCAATCTTGGATTGTCTATAGCCAGTCGATAAATGTGAGAAAAATAACTATTGCAGGAATTGGCCAGTGCAACACGAAGATTGCCCGCATGACCGGATGTGTTATGGGTGCATTTGATAGGTCGTCTGCATCCAAGGTATGCACCCCCGCATCCAATACCGTATGACGGCGTAATAACGCCTTCATCCAATGCAATCAGTGCCCCTGCAGGCTTGATGGTAGAACCAGGAGGATATTGTCCTTTGATTGCCCTGTTGAACAAAGGCCTTGCGGTATCTCTCAGCATCCATGAAAAATTCGTTTTCCGTAGGCTTCCGGTCAGCAGATTCGGATCATAAGTTGGCCCGCTGGCCATGGCAATAATCCCACCTGTTTTGGGTTCTATGGCAACAATTGCTCCCAGTTTATTTTTTAGCAGTCTTTCTGCTAGTACCTGCACTTCGATATCTATACTGGTGCGAAGATTTCTACCTGCAACTGCAATTGAATCATACTTCCCATTCTCATAAGAACCCACAATTCTGTTCTTATTATCCTTGATCTGATAACGAACCCCACGTTGGCCCATCAATATGGGCTCATAATATCTTTCAAGACCACTCAACCCCATGTAATCGCCCATCTGGTAGAAATAATTTGTTCGCTTCAGGATGTTGGAATCAACTTCCCCCACATAACCGAGAATATGAGCAGCTGCTTTATAAGGATAGGATCGAATGGGTCTTTCCTGAAGAAAAAATCCAGGTTCAAAGCGAAAAATATTCTCCTGAAGTTTTACAAATGTTTCAATCGAAAGAGATGATTCAAAAACAGATGGTCGATAACGTCCATTTTTAATGATTGAGCCAATAATTTTTTCCTTGAATACCTCTATATCAATATTGAGTATTTTACAAATGCCTGCTGTATCAATTCCTTTGAGCTGCGTGGGCATTACCATCAGATCATAAGTCAAAGTGTTTTCAAGAATCGATCTTCCTTTTCTGTCGAAAATTATACCCCGATCCGGATAAACGACCTTTTTGTTTACTGCATTGTCCAACGCCAGCAAGTCATACTCCGATGATGCGATCTGCAAAAAGAAAAGTCTGAGTACTAAAATTATAAAACATGATGCAACAATGACTCGGATTACATTTTGTCGTGACTGGTTGAAAACGGGCATTGCTGAAAGAGGGTTTACTCAGTAAAGTTACGCATGCTTAGCGCAGTTTCCCATTTCTATTCATGAAAAGATCTGTGATCAACAGCAGCAGTATGCTGATCGCGGATGTAGCGATGATCTTACCCAGGAAAAATAAAAAGCTGCCGAATTGCATCCATTCCCAAAATATCATCCAAAAATGATGCAGCATTGTCATGATGATCATATAAGTCCAATAGGGAACAGAACCCATGTTTTTTGAAGTTGGCTCCTGATTTCCCCACTCCGTTGCCTCTTTTGGAAGCAACAGGTTGATCAGATATGGACGCACATAGGCAATAAAAGTGCAAGAAGCAGCGTGTAGCCCAGGTGTTTTGTAAAAGAGATCAAGAAGTAGACCTGTCACAAAGGCTACCATCAATAGTTGTAGCCTGGATATCCGAAAAGGCAGCCATAAGATAAAAACAAAATAAAAATATGGAACAATGAACTGGTGCAACGGCGGTATCTTCTGCAAGATGAAGACCTGTATGAACATGAACAGGATCAGTCTGATGATATTTTTTACTACCAGGTTCATTGTTTGTTCAGCATTTTTTTGAGCTCTTCCATTTCTCCTTCCAGCAAATTTTGCACTACATAAACATGCTGCAGGTTATAAAAATCGGCGGCTGCTCTGATCTTCAGGATATACGTATTGGTTTCCTGATCCTGCTCTACTTTCTCAACATACCCAATCGTCATCCCCGGAGGAAATCTGTCAGAATAGGGACTGGTAACAACTTCATCTCCTTTTTTTACTTCAACTGTCTTAGGAATTTTAACCAATTGAAGATAACGCGGGTCTTTACCATCCCAACTCACTTCTCCCAGTCCACTGCCTTTTTTGAGGACAGCAACCACTTTTGACTGCTTGTGCAAAAGGCTCATCACAGTTGCCATGTTCTTGCTGACGCCCACAACCGTTCCTACTATTCCAGATGAGGAGATTACAGCCATATTGGGAACTATACCCTGATCACTGCCCCTATGCAACATCAGATAATTCTGTTGCAGAAAAACTGAATTGGAAATTACTTTTGCAGCATAATACTGATATTGTCTGGTTTGTAAAGTAGAATCCACCTTGATTGTATCAACCACTAATTTATATGATGTATCTGCCTTCAACTGACCAGAAGGCAAAAGAGAACGAAGCCTTGCATTCTCTTCACGCAGCTTTTCATTTTCATCTTTCAGGGTGAAAAAAACTTCAACGTTATTCACCCGCTCATTGATCTTACCGGACACTTCCGAACTAAACATCCCATATACTGTTTGGTGAAACCGGTTATAACTAAAAAGCATTACCAATGAGACCACTTGAAGCACAAGAAATGTGATCAGGATGCTGTACCGCTTGAGAAATAAAAAAATATTACGCATGTAATAGCGGCTCCAATGTGTTTAGGAATTCACTCTCATCGCATGATGAAAGGAAAATGCTGATAATTTTTCAAAGCAATCCCGGTACCGCGAACCACACTCTTCAGTGGATCCTCAGCGATATGCACGGGTAACTTGATTTTATTAGAAAGTCGTTTGTCTAAACCCCTGAGCAAGGCTCCTCCACCAGTCAAATACAGTCCACGCCTGTAAATGTCGGCTGCTAATTCAGGAGGAGTAGTCTCCAATGCTTTGAGAATCGCTTCTTCTATTTTAAATATGGATTTATCCAAAGCCTCAGCAATTTCCTGATAGCTGACCATGATCTGCTTTGGAATACCAGTAACGAGGTCTCTGCCATTTACCGGAATATCATCTGGCGGATTATCAAGATCCTTCATGGCAGCACCAATATTGATCTTGATCTGTTCAGCTGTGCGCTCGCCAATCAGCAAGCTGTGATATCTTCTCAATGCCTCCATGATATCGGCAGTAAATTCATCACCTGCGATACGAATGGATTGATCACAAACAATACCGGCGAGGGCGATTACCGTGATGCCGGTAGTTCCACCACCTATATCAATGATCATATTTCCTATTGGCTCTGCCACATCAATGCCAATACCCAATGCAGCGGCCATGGGTTCATGAATCAGATATACTTCCTTGGCTCCTGCCTGTTCCGCGCTGTCGCGAACTGCTCTCTTCTCAACCTCTGTGATACTGGAAGGAATACATATCATCATTTTCCAGCTAGGGGGAAATAATGGCTTTTTGGGGTAAATCAATTTGATCATTTCCCTGATCATCAATTCTGCAGCATTAAAATCAGCAATCACTCCATCTTTCAATGGACGAACAGTTCTGATGCTCTCATGTGTTTTCTCGTGCATGAGCAATGCTTTTTTGCCCACCGCAAGAAGATGCTTTGGATTGTTCCTGTCGAGTGCAACAATCGAAGGCTCATTCACTACAATCTCATCATTGTGAATGATCAGTGTATTCGCTGTTCCTAAGTCGATTGCAATATCCTGTGTAAACCAGGTAAAAAGTCCCATTCCGTCAGTGTTTTAAAAGCTAAACAAAGTTCAAACAAATAACCCAATAAACAATCAGAATTTTTAATCAGGATCTGAACTCGTAACCAATGTCACTCCTGAAATTCATTTTTTCAAATTGGATCTTTTCAATTGCCTGGAGTGATCTCGAAACGGCATCTCCAATATGGCTGCCATAAGAGGTGATGGCTGCCACCCTGCCGCCATTGGTCAGCAACTGACCATTTTGCTCACGGATTCCCGCATGAAAAGCAAGGGTATCTGCTGGAAAACTTGAATCCAATCCAATGATGGGTTTGCCTTTTTCAAAATCACCTGGATATCCTCCACTAACCAGCACCACGGTAGCCGCAGCTCTTGGGTCAAACGCAATTGTGGTACCCGATAATGTACCATTGAACATGCTTTGAAACAGTTTTACGAGGTCATTTGACAACCTTGGCATCACTACCTCCGTTTCAGGATCTCCCATTCTGCAGTTGTATTCGATCACATATGGATCTCCATCAACATTGATCAATCCAAAAAATATAAAACCAAAATAAGTCAGGTTCTCCCTGTTCAGCCCTTCAATGGTAGGTTTCACCACCCTATTCATAACCTTCTCCATGAATTCGCCTTGGGCAAATGGTACCGGACTGATGGCACCCATACCACCTGTATTCAGACCTGTATCGCCTTCACCAATGCGCTTGTAATCCTTTGCTTCGGGCAAAATGACAAACTCCTTTCCATTGGTCAGCGCAAAAACTGAAAGCTCTACGCCGGATAAAAACTGCTCTACAACTACCTTGGCACTGGCTTTCCCAAATCGAGCCTCCTGGATCATATCGGCAAATGTATCCAGTGCTTCTTCATGGGTTTGGGCAATGACCACACCCTTTCCTGCAGCCAAGCCATCGGCTTTGAGCACGATCGGCAGTTCATGCTGTTTCAAATATTCAACTCCCTCGAGATAGTTTTCCTTGGTGAATTCTCTGTATGCAGCGGTGGGGATACCTTGACGCTCCATGAATGCTTTGGCAAAGGCTTTGCTTCCCTCCAGCTGAGCTGCAACTGCAGACGGACCAACGATGATCATGTTGTCAAAATCGTTGAAAGACCTCAGATGGTCGTAAATGCCATTCACCAAAGGGTCTTCCGGACCTACCACAACGATGTCAATGGTTTTCTGCCTGCAGCAATCAACTATTGCATCAAAATCATTCACCCCAAATGACAGATTTTCTCCCAATAAGGCTGTGCCAGGATTGCCGGGAGCAATAAAAAGTCGGGTACAAAGGGAACTTTGTCTGAGTTTCCAGGCGATGGCGTGTTCACGGCCGCCTGAGCCGAGTAAAAGTATGTTCATGGTAATCCCTGATTGTGGGGGTAAATGCTCCGGCGAAGATACAAATTGCTTATTTTAGGCCAATCAACAAATACTGCTTGCATGACATCCAACACCAACAACAGGCACCCCAAAGGACTGGCAGTGCTTTTCGCTACGGAAATGTGGGAGAGATACAACTATTACGGCATGAGGGCCATTCTGGTTCTGTTCATGACCAAGGCACTTCTCTTCTCAAAGGAATTCTCATCTCATTTATATGGAGGCTATACCAGTCTGGTATACCTTACGCCACTGGTGGGAGGTTACATTGCTGATCGCTACTGGGGAAACCAGCGTTCCATTATCGTGGGCGGACTGGTAATGGCCATCGGTGAATTCATCCTCTATTTCTGTGGCAGTACCTATGCATCAGATCCTCAACTATCCACCTTCCTTTTCTTTACAGGATTGGGATTCATGATCTCTGGTAATGGATTTTTCAAGCCCAATATTTCTTCACTGGTTGGACAAATGTATCCGAAAGGTGACAGCAGAATTGACTCTGCCTATACTATCTTTTACATGGGTATCAATGTGGGCGGAGCTTTGGGGCCTTTTATCTGCGGATTGGTGGGCGATACCGGAAATCCGGCCGACTTTAAATGGGCTTTTTTGGCAGGAGGAATCGGAATGTTGTTGAGTGTACTCATTCAATATCTTTTCCATAAAAAATATGTACTGGACCCTGCTGGAGATGTGTTGGGTTTGACTCCTGCGGATGCACCGGGCTGGACCAAAAATCTGTTCATCACCCTGGCCGGACTGACAGGTTTCGCAGCTCTATCCGCTGGATTGTTGTATATGGATTCAGGACTTGCAAAGTTCAACCACTGGGGCTTTAACATCGGAAGCCTGGAGATCAGCACAGCCCTGCTCACCAACCTGGTGTTCCTTCTTTCCGCTTCGATCATCACCATTGCCTTTATAGTATTCACCGACAAATCCCTTTCCAAGCTGGAGAAAAGTAAGGTACTGGTGATCTTCACCGTTTCCTTTTTTGTTGTCTTTTTCTGGAGTGCCTTTGAACAAGCGGGTGCATCGCTGACCTTTTTTGCTGATGAGCAGACCAATCGTGACCTCGGCTTCTTTGTGGTTCCTGCGAGTTTCTTTCAGTCGCTCAATTCTATTTTTGTGGTAACCCTGGCGCCTTTCTTTGCCTGGTTATGGGTGAAGCTTGGCAAAAATGATCCCTCTTCTCCAACGAAGATGGCCATCGGACTTTTCCTGCTTGCGCTAGGTTATTTATGGATCGCCTTTGGAGTAAACAATGTTCAGCCCGGTATCAAAGTAAGCATGATCTGGTTGGTGGGCATGTATGCCATGCACACATCAGGCGAGCTTTGTCTTTCACCAATAGGACTATCCCTGGTAAATAAACTGGCCCCCTTGAAATTTGCTTCCTTACTGATGGCTGTTTGGTTCACCGCCAATGCATTTGCCAACTATCTGGCTGGTGCATTGAGTTCCCTATATCCTGATGCAGGCGTCACCAAAAATATCATGGGATATAACATCAGCAACAACTACGACTTTTTCATGTTGTTTGTGGTCATGTCTGGAACAGCGGCATTGATCTTGTTCTTCCTTTCTAGGAAGCTTCAAAAACTCATGAAAGATTGATCGATCAGAAATTCTTAACCCACAAGCCCAACCATGTCAGCCAAAAAATTCCAACCCTTCATTGCACCCGAAACCGTGATGAAAGAATTCACGATCAAGGCGGTTATTACCGGTGCCTGCTTCGGTATCATCTTCGGTGCGGCAACAGTTTATCTGGCACTTAAAGCAGGGTTAACTGTATCTGCTTCCATTCCTATTGCAGTGATGTCGATTGCCCTCAGCAAACTGTTTCTGCGCACCACCATCCTCGAGAACAACATCATCCAAACAACCGGTTCGGCAGGTGAAAGTATTGCTGCGGGTGTAGTATTTACGCTTCCGGGATTTCTGTTCCTGAGTGAGACCAGCAGCGCTGATTACTTCAACTATATTACCATCCTTGTGTTGGCTGTCTTTGGAGGCATGCTCGGAACGCTGATGATGATACCACTCAGAAGTGCGCTGATCGTCAAAGAACATGAAACCCTTCCCTATCCGGAAGGAACTGCCTGTGCATCTGTTTTGAAAGCAGGAGAAAAAGGTGGCAATTTTGCCAAGACAGCATTTGCTGGATTGGGATTGGCAACGGCCTATGCCTTCCTACAAAAAATATTTCACGTAGTAGCAGAGACGCCATCCTTTATCACTGCACAAACGAATAAATACCTGCCTTCTGCGAAACTCAGTGGTGAAATCACTCCTGAATATCTTGGCGTAGGATACATCATCGGTCCGAAGATCGCTGGCGTGCTTGTTGCAGGAAGCGTGCTCACCTGGTTTGTGTTCAACCCCCTCCTGGCAACCGTTGTACCAGGTGATGTGGTGGCGAGTCAATTGGTGAAGCTTGGTTACCTAAAAGACCTGACCACAGCTGGTGGCCCTGGTGGATGGGATCCGGTTAGCCATCAGTTCGCCGACTGGTCGGTTGCGATCTATCGGGCCTTTGTCCGCCAGATCGGTGCAGGTGCCGTTGCAGCAGGTGGATTCATCACCCTTATCAAAACCATCCCTACCATTATTTCTTCGTTTAAGGGAAGTATAGGCAGTGTGCGTTCGGAAGGCAATGAAACAAAAGAAGTAAGCAGAACAGAAAGAGACCTTTCGGTGAAGATCGTGATCTGGGGTTCTCTTGCCTTGATTTTACTGATGACCATCATGCCCCAGATACCCGGAGAGGGAATTGCCAGCAAGTTGCTGATCGGAGTTTTGGTAGTGCTTTTCGGCGCCTTCTTTGTTACAGTATCTTCCAGGATCGTGGGTTTGATCGGTTCTTCCAATAATCCGATTTCCGGTATGACAATTGCCACGATCATGGGAACATGCCTTGTTTTCATTGCAGTGGGCTGGACGGGAAAAGTATTTGAACCGATGGTGCTGGTAGTTGGTGGCATGATCTGCATAGCAGCAGCCAATGCGGGGGCCACTTCACAAGATCTGAAGACAGGTTATATCCTGGGGGCTACACCAAGAGCACAGCAAATCGCTCTTTTCATTGGTGCTATTGTATCATCCGTTGCCATCGGCTTTACCATAAAACTGCTCGACACCCCAACACAAGACATGCTTGCCTCCGGCATCACCCATGCCATTGGTACGGATAAATATCCGGCACCTCAGGGAACCTTGATGGCTACGCTGATCAAGGGGATTCTCTCCTTTAACCTCGACTGGCAATTTGTGCTCGTCGGAGTTGCCATTGCAGTGGTGATGGAATTGTGCGGCATCAAGGCGTTGAGTTTTGCCATCGGCATCTACCTACCCTTATCAACAACACTTCCCATTTTCATTGGCGGTGCAATCAGAGGTTTTGTGGATGGGAAGTTGAAAAAGAATAAGTCGGCCGCGCATCAGGAGGAAGACGACCTTAGCAAAGGCAACCTATTTGCTACCGGGCTGGTTGCCGGCGGAGCCATTGCAGGAGTGATCGTTGCTTTTCTTTCTGCCAATGAAAAGATCGCCTCAACGCTCAATCTGTTGAATCTTGAGGAGAAGATCGTGCATGCCTGGGGTCAACAAGGCTATTATCTTTTGGGTACTTTGATCTTCTTTGCGATGGCCTTTGTACTTTACAGAGTGGCCATGAAAAAAGAAACTACTGATTAAAACAATACTATGCAGGGAAGACATTTGAAATTTTTATTGCCCTTCAGCCTTTTTGTGTTGGCCTATCTGGCATTTACCCAAAAGGGATGGCTCATTGCTTCACCAGTGATCTATGCATTCGGGTTCATTCCACTGGTGGAATTGCTGATTCCACTTTCGAAAGAAAATATGTCGGAAGCGGAAGAGAAAATTGCGAAAGAAGATCGCTTATATGATTGGTGGTTGTACATCATCGTTCCCTTACAATATGCTGCCCTTGCATGCTTTCTGTTTTCTATGCAGGACCAAGGCTTGACCGCTTGGGAAAAGGCCGGCAGAATCGCTTCCATGGGTTTGTTATGCGCAGCGTTTGGCATCAATGTTGGACATGAATTAGGACACCGTCGCTTGCTGTATGAAAGAAATCTGGCCAAAGCCTTGTTGCTCACATCCCTTTATATGCATTTTTATATTGAGCACAACAAAGGCCATCACAAGAATGTATCTACGAAGGAAGATCCCAGTAGCGCCCGCAAATGGGAGCCTATTTATCTTTTTTATTTTCGGACAGTAATCTTTGGATATATCTCTGCCTGGAAAATAGCTGCCGATGATCAGAAAAAGAAAGGCAAGCCCGTATTGCATTTCAGCAACCAGATGATCCAGTTTCAGTTGTTGCAAATTTTGTTCGTATTGTTGGTGCAGTATGTGTTCGGAACCGAGATCATGTTATCCTTCCTGGCAGCTGCCAGTATCGGATTTTTATTGCTGGAAACAGTCAACTATATTGAACACTATGGTTTAGAGAGAAAGAACACTGATGAAGGATATGAAAGGGCCATGCCGGAACATAGCTGGAACAGCAGTCATATATTGGGCAGATTGATGTTGTTTGAATTATCAAGACATAGCGATCACCATTATCTGGCCAGCAGAAAATACCAGGTTTTGCGTCATCATGATGAAGCACCACAGATGCCAACAGGCTATCCAGGCATGATGATCCTTTCCCTTGTTCCACCACTTTGGTTCAGTGTGATGCACAAGCGTATGAATGCTTTCCAAAAATCAGCTTAAGAAATTTTCTCTGCGCCAAAATAAGGCTGCAACACTTCCGGGATGATGATCCCGTTCTCCGTTTGGTTGTTTTCAAGCAGACTGGCGAGTATCCTGGGCAAAGCCAAGGAGCTGCCATTCAGCGAATGCAGCAATTGTGTTTTCCCATTTTCATCCTTGGTGCGGATTTTCATGCGGTTGGTCTGAAAAGCTTCAAAGTTAGACACAGAGCTAACTTCCAGCCAACGTTCCTGCGCGGCACTATACACCTCAAAATCATATGTCATGGCAGAAGCAAAACCCATATCACCACCACAGAGTCTCAGAATACGGTATGGGAGGTTTAACGACTGAATGAGTTTCTCAACATGGGCTACCATCTCTTCCAGCACGGCATAACTGTTTTCTGCCTGGGTGATGTAAACGACCTCCACCTTGTCAAACTGATGCACCCGGTTCAGTCCGCGTACATCCTTACCAAAACTTCCTGCTTCTCGTCTGAAACAGGGAGTATAGGCCGTCATTTTTTTGGGAAGCTCCGCAGCTGGAATGATCTCATCACGATAAATGTTTGTGATGGGCACTTCAGCTGTTGGGATAAGATATAAATCATCGATCGCCATGTGGTACATCTGGCCTTCTTTGTCTGGAAGCTGACCTGTTCCGAAGGCAGAAGCAGAATTCACAACATGAGGCGGTATGTATTCTGTATACCCTGCAGCAATATTATAATCTAAAAAATACTGAATCAAGGCCCTTTGCAATTTTGCGCCACGCCCTTTGTATAGTGCAAACCCACTGCCGGTGATTTTAACACCTGTTTGAAAATCCACCAGATCATATTGTGTGATGAGGTCCCAATGGGGGACAGCGCCAGCGTACAATTTGGGTATTTCTCCGTGGGTTCTGACAACTTCATTGTCAGCTGCTGACAATCCCGGTGGTACCAGTTCATTTGGCAGATTGGGTACGCGGAGTAGCAATCCTTCCAGTATGGCTTCGGCCTCAGCCAAAACACCGGAAAATTCATCAATGGAGACCTTTAGTGTATTAACTTCTTGCTTCTTGGCCTCGGCTTCCTCTTTTTTTCCCTGAGACAGCAGAGCTCCTATTTCTTTAGAAGCAGAATTGCGTTGAGCCAGTTTCTCATCCGACTGAAACTGGAGATGTTTGCGGTTGTCATCTGCCTCGATGATCCTGTCGATCAGTTCGAGGTCCTTGAAGTTCTTTTTCTTCAAAGATTCTACCACTTTATCCCTGTTGTTGCGAATGAAGGCCAATTGGAGCATGCCGACAAAATTTTGGCAAAGATAAGCAATCGGCGGAGAAGCTTTAGCTTTGCAGCATGCTGATAACAGATGATCTTCAGGCAAGATGGTGGAAACTAGAGGAAAAGCTGATAAACCGATTTGGGAAAAAACCGGATCTGGAGTCGATTCTCTTCCTGATCGGCGTTCAGGAAACCGGAGGCGTTGGGCATGAGTTCACCAAAGAACAGAAACAAGACCTGATGCATGTTGCGGTTTGTACGATATTGGCACAAAGCGGGTATTACAAACATGCCGGCTGGGACCAGGACGGATGGCCTCATTTTGAGCAACTCAGGGAACTGCCTGTGATGAACCTGATGGAGCAAGATAATTTTCTGAAAGACCATGTCCTTTTCTATTTTGAGCAAAACGATTTCTGATGATCAGGATACTCTTTATTCTTTTACTGCTTGGTTCAATTCAATTGCAAGCGCAGCCTGCGGGTAAGGTCAGAAAAGGCGACTTGAAAAGAGATGTTCTGATCAAAACAGACTCCGGTGAGATGGTACTGAGACTGCATGATGAAACCCCTCTCCACCGCGACAACTTCATCAAACTCGTAAGGAGTCATTATTACGAAGGCATTGGTTTTCATCGGGTCATTGCAGGGTTCATGATCCAGGCGGGGGATGAACGAACCAGGCAAAATGTTGACACAAATAATCTTCTCAAGTCTTATACCCTTCCTGCAGAGTTCAATCCTTTATTTTTTCATAAAAAAGGTGTTTTGGCCGCTGCCAGGATGGGAGACAATGTAAATCCCAAAAAAGAAAGCAGCGGTGTGCAATTTTATGTTGTACAGGGTAGGGTTTTCACAGATGCCTCATTGGACTCAGTTGAAACCTATCGGTTAAATGGAAGAAAATTACCCCCTGCGCACAGGCAAGTATACAAAACACTGGGTGGGGCTCCTCATCTGGATCAGAATTATACCATTTTTGGAGAATTGGTTAGGGGGTTTGATGTGCTTGATAAAATAGCATCAACCAAAACCTCGGGCAGGCAGGGCGGCGACAAACCCATTGAGACCATCAGGATCAGTGAGGCAAAAATGATCAGGAGACGCAGCTGATTGTTCCGAATGTGAATGGAAAAATTGGTGCATTGGTAAATAATAAAGTAAACTTGCAAAAAATTAGAACATGAATTTCCCAGAGACTCTCCGTTATACCAAGGAACACGAATGGATTTCTGTTGATGGCAATGTGGCTACAGTGGGTATCACCGAGTTCGCCCAAGGCGAGCTTGGAGACATTATTTATGTGGATATCGATTCCATCGGTAAAGAATTCAGTGCAGATGCAGTTTTTGGTACTGTTGAAGCAGTGAAAACCGTCAGCGACTTGTTCATACCTGTTGCCGGAACCATCACAGAAAAAAATCCATTGCTGGAAAGTCAGCCTGAGTTGGTGAATCAGGACCCTTATGGTGACGGATGGATGGTGAAGTTGACTTTGAGTAATCCTGCCCAGATCGAAGGTCTCATGGATGCAGCAGCATACAAAGCCCTTATAGGAGCCTGATTTCATGAAAAAAATCTTTCAAACGATATACCCGTCCCTCATTTGGACGGGTATTATTTTTTGGCTGCTGACCATGAATGCATCCAGTTCAGGAAGGTTCAGTTTTTTAAAGTCTATCCCCCACTACGATAAATACATCCACTGGGGAATCTTTGTCATGTTTTCCATGCTGTGGTTTGTTTTCTGGGCAAACAGGGCGAAGGATGAAACCAAAAAAATCGCGCTTCTGGTATTTGTTGCAGGATCTGTTTATGGGATGGGGATGGAGTTTTATCAACTCTATTTTACCAATCGATCCTTTTCTTGGTGGGATGGTCTGGCCGACACGGTTGGGGCAGGTATTGGGGTATGGCTGGCAAAAAAAAGCCCCTATGGAAATAGGGGCCGTAACCAAAACTAACTGCTTATGAGAAAAATTCTTATTATCAATGAGATGCTTGCTGTCCAGGTTTTCCATTCACCCTTTTGTTAAGGTTCTCACAAAGCCCTTCTTTTAAACCTAGCACAATATATAGACGCCAAAAGTCTCCTGCGTATTGTTAAGACCTTTATAAATTGGAAAATTATTTTTTTACACCAATATGTGTGTAAAAGCCCTATTGGGTGAGTTTGCTGGCGTTCTCTGCAAACTGGAGGGCGTCGATCAGCTCTCCTACGTTCCCATTCAGTACATCCTGTAAATTATAGAGGGTCATCCCGATCCGATGATCGGTCACCCTACCTTGTGGGAAATTATATGTTCTGATCTTTGCTGATCGATCGCCTGTGCTAACAAGACTTTTTCTGTGACGTGCGATCTCGTCTTCCTGTTTCCTGACCTGCTCTTCGTATAAACGGGTTCTCAGCATTTGCATGGCCTTCTCCCTGTTACCCAGCTGCGTTCTTTCTGTCTGACAAATGACCACGGTTCCTGTGGGAATGTGGGTAAGCATAACTTTGGTTTCAACCTTGTTCACATTCTGTCCTCCTGCTCCTCCACTTCTTGATGTTTCCATTTTGACATCACTTTCCCTAATCTCAAAATCGACTTCCTCCGCTTCCGGCATGACCGCTACAGTAGCCGCACTCGTATGAACTCTTCCACTGGCTTCTGTTTCTGGAACGCGCTGAACCCGGTGTACACCACTTTCAAACTTCAGGGTTCCATAAACATCATCACCGGTAACCTCCAGATTCACCTCTTTAAACCCTCCAACGGTTCCTTCGCTTTCCGACAGTAAAGCTGTCTTCCATCCCCTGTTTTCACAATAGCGCATGTACATTCTAAGCAGATCCCCGGCGAAAAGAGAAGCTTCATCACCCCCGGTTCCTGCCCTGATCTCTAGAATAGCATTTTTCTCGTCTTGCGGATCCTTGGGGATAAGCATGTTCCTGATCTGCTTTTCCAACACTTCCTTTTTTTCCTCTAAGCCTACTGTCTCCGCCTTTGCCAGTTCCCTTAGTTCTTCATCATCTCCCATCAAGGCTTCACGGTTGAAGTCAATATCTGAAAGAAGCGTTTTGTATTGTTGGTAGGCTACTACTATTTTTTCAAGGCTTCTGTACTCCTTTGAAAGTTGACTAAACCGCTTGTTGTCACTCACAACTTCCGGATTGGTAAGCGCAACGCCTATTTCGTCAAATTTGGCTTTTATGGCTTCCAGTTTGTCAAGCATAATCTATGGGTGGAGTGAGAGCGGTTTTTAATGTTTAATTTCGTGCGCAAAGTTACTTTATTTCAGCTGATGAATTTGCGCAAGTTTAAAGCCGACAGGATCTTTACCGGTAAAGAATTTCTCTCCGGATCATGGGTATTGACCTGTACTCCTGAGGGTGAGATCGTGGAATTGACAGAAGAGGGCTTCAATACAGAAAATATTGAAAGGTTAAAAGGAACCCTGTGCCCAGGATTCATCAATGCCCACTGTCATCTTGAGCTGAGTCATATGAAAGGGGTTATTCCAAAACATACCGGATTGATCCCTTTCCTGATGGATGTTGTGGACAAACGGGACTACCCTGCCGAACATATTCAGGAAAAGATGAATGAGGCTGTTGATGAGATGTACAGAGATGGAATTGTGGCAGTGGGAGATATTGGAAACACTGCCAACAGCATTGCCACAAAAGCCAATGGTCAGCTTGTATGGAATAATTTTGTTGAAATTTTAGGATTCAAAGAAGATCAATTCGACAGGATCCGTCAGGAATATGGCCATGTGCTAGCGCAGTTCAGGGAAACAGAAAATAATCTGCCGGAAGGAAAATTCAAATCGTCTCTGGTTCCACACGCACCTTACACAGTAGGAACAAAAATATTTGAATGGATCAATCGGGAAACAAGAAATCTTACCATTTCCTGTCATAATCAGGAAACCCCGGCTGAAGACGAGCTCTACGGTACAGGCAAAGGTGAATTTCTTAAACTGTTGCAAAAATTTGGATCGAAAGAAAGTCCATTCCCGATAACGGGAAAATCATCTCTGCAGTCATGGCTACCACACTTCAATGAGCAACAAAAAATCATTCTGGTACACAATACTTTTACTTCCGCTGAAGATGTTGATTTTGCCATTGATCATGCAGCCCAATCTCTCTCCGGAATCTATTTCTGTTTGTGTGTGAATGCCAATCTTTACATTGAAGATCAGATGCCTCCGATTGAAATGCTGATCGATAAAAAAGCAGAATTGGTGCTGGGCACCGACAGTTACAGCAGCAATGATCAGCTCAGCATAGCTGCAGAAATTCGCAGCATCAGAAAGCGTTTACCAAATGTACCTCTTGAGATGATCCTCCGCTGGGCAACTTATAATGGTGCGAAAGCGTTGGACAGACTGGACAGTTTAGGCAGTTTTGAAAAAGGGAAAAAACCTGGAGTTTTGCTTTTGGATGAAAATCTGACAGCAAGAAGGATCATTTGATCATTCCTCCATCAACGCCCTGATCACCGGTAAAGATCGAAGATTGCCAAAAGGGGTTATGTGCAATGCATAAAAGGAAAGGCAATCATCGAGTAATTCATTTCTGACGAGCTTGTTTAGTTTCAGCTCTGCCAACTCCTGAACTTGCATGACCCGAAGCAATTGAGCGACTACTTCACTTTTGGGAGGGATAAGATAAAATTGATGCTCAGGAATTGAAGCGGTGAATTTTCCTTCATGAAGATCAAGAACAGCATTAGTGTCACTATAGTTATCCATGATCCGGAAACCGAAAAAGTGAGAAAGATGCAGTGTATAGAAGAGCGGCAGGTTGGCCAATTCAGCGGGCTCAGCCTTATCCAGTGCTTTCAGGATATCTTCCATGAAATGAAATAAAGATTCATGTTCATCCGGCTCTTTCAAACACTTTTGCAGCAGCTCAATCATGAAAAGCATAACAGCGTTTTTGATCACGTCTGAAAAAAGAGCATGATAATGGAGTGCTTGCTTACATTCTTTGATGCGTTGCAAAGTATCTCTTTCATTTCGGTAAACGATCAGATCCAGGATGTTACCAACCTGCATTTGAGAAGCAGAAAATGTAGACCCTTTTTTTGAAGTGCGAATACCATTCACCATGTACTGCTGCAAACCGAATTTTTCAGTGAACAGGGAAACCACCAGTGAAGTTTCACCATATTTGACCGTTCTGATCACTATTCCTCTCGTTTGATGCAAGTTTGCCATGGTTATCGGATGAAGAAGATTTTACCCGCCAATTGTTGTCTGTTGTTTTCATCACTTGTGTAGATCAAATACACACCACTGCTCGCCCTTTCCCCTTTATAATTTTTACCGTTCCAGATGGCTTGCCCCCCCAGCGAGCGGGTTTGATAAACCAATTTTCCATCCAGCTCTGCAATCCTTACCCATGCATTGGCGGCAAGTCCTTTTATGGCAATACTTCCTGTGTAACCGGATGGCACAGGATTGGGGAAAACAATAAGCTTTTTCGGCTCTGACTGAGGTTCTGTTGCGGTACTTCTGAACGAACAAATACCGTCAGCAGTGAAAAAGAACACTTCTCCTGTTTCCTGATGAATGACAAGAGAATAAACTTGATTGGACAGCAATTTGCCATTGGATTTTGTAAATCGAAACACTATTTTTTGGGCATCTGAACTCAGCAGCCAAACTCCATTGCTGGTGGCAAACCATTTGCGATCAGCTCCATCCACTTTGATATCATTGATCTGCTCATTGGCTAACAACAAACCTGCTACATTATTCTGTTGTACCACCGGCAAAATGGCCTCACACTGGGCAGGATTGAAAAGATCATCACCACACTGGATCAGTGCCACACCCCTGTCGGTTCCCACCCAGATGAACCCGTTTCGATCCCCTGCTATTGACAAAACATTTGAAGAGGGCAAATTACCATTCCCCTTCCCCTGCCTGAACAATCTCCACTGATCATCATTTATCTGATCCGGAGTGCCGGCATCGTCAAAGCATATCAATCCATTACCCGGACCAGCCAGGATCCATTTCCTGCCACCTTCATCAATTATAATTTCTGTTAATGAATTATTATTTATTGCAAAAGGAAGCGTGAAGTTTTTCCAACTGCCGTCAGTTTTTCTTACCACCAATGGTTTAGCTGCACCATGATTGGATATCCAAAGATTTCTTTGCTGATCAATTGCAAGTCCGGTTACACGATAAGAAGTAGGATCCGTTAGGGCAGGTGACAGAAAGGAACCGTACTTGATGATCTTAATAGTGCCTTCTTTTGGTTTTTCTATCAATCCACCGCCAAAAGATCCTGCCCAAATTGTTTCATTGAGTGGATCTGTAGCAACAATAGTAAGGTCTCTAACTGAGTCCAATGCAGGTATTAATTTTGCTGTCAGGTTTGACCAGCTGTTTCCATCATAGCTGAAAACACCTGCAGGAATAAGAGCCGGGTTGCCCATTTGATCTATTGCCCCTGCGGTCGCGAGAACTGAACCACCAGTATAATAACCTCTGCCCAGTGCTATCCCATTAGGTGCAGCCGGAACATGGATCTGCTCGATACCTCCTGCTGATGCAATAATTCCCTTTTCGCCGTCTGCAAGCCAAAGTTGATCAGCAATAAATTGACCATCTTTAGGGCTCTCCATTGATGGTAATGCTACAACAAGAGGAGCATTGATTGTGTTTTCATAAACAAGAACTGCTCCTTTTGCACCTCTTATATGTCCTGCCAGCAATTTCCCGTTACGAACTGCCACGAAGCTCAAAGGGAAAGAACCAGAGTATAAAGATTTCCAGGTCCCATTTTCTCTGACCAGCAATGAGTCTCTTTTCCGAACAACCAGTTTTTCGTTCCAAGACAGAATCGAATTAAATGCTCCCGAGGTAAAAGGAATATTTTCATTGGTCCACTGTCTGTAATCAGCCAATGATGTATTGGGATAATTTATTTTTTTTAGTCCACTTGCAGTTGCCGCATATAATTGGTTGCCCTGCAGGGCCATTTGAAAAACTTCAACATTTGATCCATTTTCTCCGATGCGAATATTTTCCCGGATCTCAGATTTTAGGGTGTTAACAACCACGATTCCCAGACTGCTGGATAGAAAAATATCATTCCCGATCCAGAGGGCATTGTGAATGATTTTATTTCCTTGTACATTACTCCTCAGTATATCAGGAATATTGATGACTTTATCATTTTCTAAAATATCAAGATTTCCATTCTGGTACGCAACCAGTACTTTACCAGATTGAGGGTCTCTTGACATAAGAGATATGCGCACGTCTGAAAGGCCTTCCGATGTGGTCTTGAGTTGAAACTCTCGGGTTGTTGGATTATAATAGTAGAGTGCGTATTGGCTTGCCGCAATTACTTTTCTTCCATCAAATTCGATGTTTATTACTTGACGCATCGGGAGATGATTCCTCCATTGTCCGACAGGCAAAAGTGTCTGTCCAGCCGCATGCAAAAAGATCAATAAGCAGCTCATGAAAAGGAAAAACTTACCCATATTGTAAAATTAGTGATTTCAACAGGAGGTCATCGGGCAAAAAGTTGAAAACGGAGACATATAAAATCCTTTCCTTTGCAAAAACCAACCAATATGTGGAAAGGGCTTGGCAAGGCCATCCTGAAATATCGCATTGCTCTGATCATCATCATGTTGCTTCTGACTGCTTTCTTAGGCTATGAGGCAAGTAAAGTTAAGATGAGCTATGATTTCTCAAGGGCCATCCCCACTGATCATCCAAAATACCAGGCTTATCTGGAGTTCAAAAGAACTTTCGGAGAAGACGGTAATCTGATGACGATCGGTTTTGTAACTGACTCATTTTTTACAGTCAACAAATTCAACAGACTTTCCTCCTTTTTGATAGACCTGAAAAAGATCAATGGAGTTGAAGATCTTCTGAGTATTAATGGCGCAGTACGTTTGAACAAAAACGATAGCACCCAGAAGCTAGACGCCGTAAAGATATTTCCAGAAATCTTGCAGAACCAACAGGAGCTCGACAGTTTGAGAACCCAATTTGAATCTCTACCCTTTTATCGAGGCTTGCTATACAACCCACAAACCCAGGCATATCTGGTGGGCGCGAGAATCAACAGTGTGATCCTTGGTAATAAATCAAGGGAGAAAACCATTGGAGAAATAGAAGCATTGTGCAGCTCCTTTCAAAAAGAAACAGGTTATGAACTTCATCTGAGCGGACTTCCTTTGATCAGAACGAATGTTGCCGTGAAAATTGCCAGGGAAATGCAATGGTTCCTGCTCGGATCAATCTTGCTTTCGGCTTTAATACTTTATGTTTTTTTCAGATCAATATCAACCACTATCCTGTCACTTTCGGTGGTGTTGATTGGAGTGCTGTACAGTCTTGCCACTATTGTAATAATGGGGTATAAGATCACGCTGCTCACTGCACTCATTCCGCCGCTGGTAGTGGTGATCGGAATACCCAACTGCATTTATTTTCTCAATAAATACCATACTGCGTATCTGAAGAGCGGTGATAAAAAAAATGCCATCATCGAAATGGTTTCCAAAATGGGAGTGGTCACCCTTTTCTGCAACATCAGTGCAGCTCTTGGTTTTGCGGTATTTGCCCTTACCAAAAGTATCATCCTCAAAGAATTTGGGATTGTAGCAGGTATCAATATCATGGCCCTCTTCTTTATTTCACTGGTATTGATCCCAATTGCTTTGTACTATATGAAGGCTCCCAAAGAAAAGCACACAAAATATCTTGAAAATAAATGGCTGACAAAATTGTTGGCCAACATAGAAACATGGGTTTTCTCTCACAAAAAAATTATTTACGGAGTTACCGCGCTGTCATTGATCATATCCTTTGCCGGCATCCTGAAAATGAAAACTCAGGCATTTATCGTAGATGATCTGCCCAAAAAAGATAAAATCTACACCGATCTGAAGTTTTTTGAAACCCATTTCAGGGGTATCATGCCATTGGAGATATTGGTTGATGCCAAAAAGAAAAACGGCATTGCAGGTTCAAGGGCGCTTGGCGTTTATGAAAAGGTTGCTGCCTATAGTGAGTACATCAATAGTTTTCCTGAAATGGCAAGACCTCTTTCCCTGGCCGAGGGCCTGAAGTTTGCCCGCCAGGGTTTTTATGATGGAGACAGCAACAACTATAGCATCCCCAACGCATTCGATGGTGCTTTTTTAGCCGATTACATGAAACCTTCTAAAAACGGCAGCGCGGATCAGGGATCCTTGCAAAAACTGATGTCTTCCTTCATCGACAGCAATCGTCAGGTGACAAGAATCAGTGTGAATATGGCTGATGTAGGCAGTATCCGCATGCCGGAACTGATCGACAGTTTAGAAGCGCATGCTGGCGACTACTTTGATACCAGCAAATATGCTGTAACGTTGACAGGAAGCAGTATTACTTTTCTGGAGGGCAGCAGATTTATCATCAAGGGATTGAAGGAAAGTATTCTTTGGGCCTTCCTTTTCATTTCACTTTGCATGCTTTATCTGTTCCGGTCTGTGCGCATTCTGGTCTGCTCTTTGATCCCGAACCTGATTCCCTTGGTCATGACAGCAGGACTAATGGGCTGGATGGGTATCGCCATCAAGCCATCTACAGTGTTGGTGTTCAGTGTAGCATTGGGAATTGCCATTGATATTACCATTCGATTTTTGGTCAACTATAAACAGGAACTTCCTCACAGTGATGGAAATATTCAGGTAACAGTTGTGCAAACCATCAGAGAAACAGGCATCAGCATAGTTTATACTTCACTGGTGCTCATAGCTGGCTTTGTCATTTTTGTCTTTAGTGGTTTTGGAAGTACACAGGCTTTGGGATGGCTTACTTCCTTCACGCTGCTGGTAGCTACCCTAACCAACCTGGTGCTGCTGCCTGTTTTACTTTTGTTGATGTCCGGTCATAAAACTGTCAAACAAGCCTGAATGGAATAAATAGAAATTCTTTAAAATTTCTAAAAATTATTTTGACAATATCTAATTGTATAAGATACTGATTTTAAACAATCTATAGATTTATCAACCTACTGTTCATAATTTATAAATTCCAATAAAAGGCTGTAAGTTTCAACAATAGATTGGAATTATTTGTCATAGTTTAGTTTGCAAAACATTAACAAACATAAACCAAACCAAAAGACATGAGAAAGATCTTGTTTCTTCTGGGTGGGCTCATACTCCTCTCAGGGTATTTGTCCGCACAGAACAGGACGGTTTCCGGTAAGGTAACTGATGCTACAGGTTCACCTGTTTCAAACGCATCCGTTATCGTGAAAGGAACCCGAATTGGAACCACTACCAGCGCCGCCGGTAGCTTCAGTTTCAGTGTACCCACCAATGCTAAGGCAATCGTCATTTCAGCGGTAGGACTCAGTTCTACTGAATTCCCCATCCCAGCCAATGGCATCATTCAGGCTTCACTTCAACAGGAAGAAAGAAAGCTTGATGAGGTGATCATCACCGGTTACCAGGCAAGACGTAAAAAGGATGAAGCTGGTGCGATCTCAACCGTTAGAGGAAAAGAGATCGAGAACCTGCCGGTACCTTCACTTGATAAAGCATTGCAGGGCCGTGCTGCGGGTGTATTGGTTCAATCCAATAACGGTATCCCCGGTGGTGGCATCAATGTGCGCATCAGGGGTACAGGCTCATTCCTCGCTGGTACACAGCCTTTGTATGTGGTTGATGGTGTTCAGTTGAATACCCGAAATGACGCCAACTATACAGAGTCAAACCCCCTCGCCTTTTTAAATCCTAATGATATCGAATCGATCGACATCCTCAAGGATGCCGCATCAGCAGCTATCTATGGTGCTCAGGCTTCCAATGGCGTTGTAATCGTTACCACCAAAAAAGGTCGTGCTGGAAAGACCAAATTCCAGTTCAATACCTACATTGGACAATCCACTGCACTTAAAAAATTGGACGTCCTGAATTCACAGGAGCTATTCCAACTTCGTGCTGAGGCTTATGGAAACGCTTTCAATCTTCCTGCTGCAGATCTTGCAGTAAGAAGAACTGTGTTGAATGAGTTCAGGATACCCATCACAAACGTAACAACAGACAAAGCTGCTGTAGACGCGATTGCTGCATTGCCTACATACGACTGGCAGGATGCTGCGTTCAAAACCGGCTCCATCCAGAACTATGAATTCAGTGCTGCTGGAGGTAATGATAGAACTACTTTCAGGTTATCGTCATCATATAACCTTCAGGAAGCGGTCATCTCACAGGCCAACTTCAAAAGAGGTACTGTTAAGCTCGACCTTACCAACAAGGCAACAGATAAGCTGACGCTGAACACTAGTATCAACGCCAGCACTTTTGACCAAATCGTGCCTTTTGCAACAAGCGGTAGCTTTTTGGGAAGTCCTGCTTTTGCTTCTGCCACTATCTGGCCTTTCAACCCCATCTACAATCCTGATGGCACTTATTTCGGTGTTCCTCCTCAGAACGTAGCAGGTTTGCTGAACCAGAATGTGATTGCAGTAAATGAATTCAATAAGGGTTTCAACAGGTCAAATCAGTTGGTGGGTAATGTTAGTGCCGACTACAAGATCAGGCCATGGCTGAACTACCGCTCTTTCTTCGGTCTTGACTACCGTCTGATCCAAGGTAGTCGTTATACCGATCCAAGGACTCCGGATGGTTTTAACAGGAAAGGTCTGGGACAGGTTGAGAGCGAGTGGAACACCAACATCATTTCAACCCAAACCTTGAACTTCAATTTCAATATTCAGGACAAGCACAAGATTGACGGATTGGTTGGCTATGAGTATCGCAAGGAAAATCAGGAGGGCATTGGAGCCACTGCAGAAGGTTTCCCAACATACCAGTTCACTACCCTCAATACTGCAGCAACGCCTCTCTCCACTTCAGAATTCTTTACAGGTTACAGACGTCAGAGTGTGTTCAGTAATCTGAACTACAACTATGATGGCAAATACATCATCAGTGGTATCATGAGGTACGATGGTTCATCCCGTTTCGGTGAGAACTACCGTTATGGTGTTTTCCCTTCGATCAGAACAGCCTGGAACATTGATGAAGAGAATTTCCTGGCCAACAATAAATTCATCAACAGTCTTCGCTTCAGGGCTTCGTATGGTATAACCGGTAATGACCAAATCGGAAACTTTGATGGATTAGGTCTATATGGTTCAGCATCACCCTATAATGGTGCGCCCGGCATCACCTTTAGCCAGTTGGCCAACCCTGAACTCAGATGGGAGAAAAACAAAACAGCCAACCTCGGTCTGGATTTCGCATTTGCCAACAACAGGATCTTTGGTTCATTGGAAGCCTATGACAAGATCACTGCGGAACTGCTGCTTTCCCAGCCTGTGCAGTTCACCTCTGGTTTCTCCAGCATTACTCGTAACGTTGGACAGATCCAGAACAGGGGAATTGAGCTAACACTCGGAATACAGCCCGTCAAGTCGCTCTCACCAGGAGGCTTTAATTGGACCAGTACTTTTGTTTTCACCAAAAATGAGAACAAGGTTAAAAAGCTTTACGACAATCTGCAGGAGCTTCCTGGTAATCCCAGCATTCGCATTGGCAGAGAATTAGGATCAGTATTCACACAGCGTTATGCAGGTGTAAATGCAGCAACGGGAAGACCTATGTGGTTGGACTCTTTGGGTAACATTACCTACCAGCCCCTAGCCAAAGACCGTGTTTATATCGGAGGTGGTACCCAACCCGATTTCTGGGGTGGTTGGACAAACAACTTTACCTACAAAGGATTCACCCTAGATATCTTCTTCCAATATGAATATGGAAAACTGGAATCTGACGGACAAGTTAGCTTCATGCTGGAAAACATTGCTCGTTTGAATGCGATGCAGGAAGTATACGATAACAGATGGACCACTCCTGGACAAATCACCTGGTACCCAAGGATGAACGTCAATGGCGCTGAATCCAAAGGCTCCAGTGCAGGATCTGGAAGCAGGCAGATATTCAAGTCAGATTATGTCCGTTTGAAGAATGTAACCCTATCCTATGATCTGAATCCTGAAGTGACCAGAAGACTGAAACTGAGCAATGCACGATTCTATGTACAGGGTACTAATCTCTGGACATATGCTGACTGGTTCAGCTATGATATTGAATTTGTAGGTGGATCTACCGGTATCATTCCTCAAACAAGAAATTTCACCGCTGGTATTCAAATAGGTTTCTAAACTCATAATCATGTTGAAAATGAAAAATATACTCTTCAAATCAGGATTGCTGGTAATGCTGGTAGCCGCATTTGGCTCATGCCGAGATGCGCTGGTTATTCAGCCACGTCAATCCATTGATGCTGCTAATGCACTAACCTCGAAAGATGGTATCAATGCTGCAGTAGTATCCGTTTATTCGAGATTCAAAAGTGTTCGTATGTATGGCCGTGACCTGATCGGTATTCCCGAGGCATTATCCGACAATGGTTTTGCCACCAACAAATCAGGACGTCTGCAGCCGGAAGCAAACAATGTATACAGGGCACATTTCTCAGATGCACTATGGTCTACCTGCTACAACGGCATTAACCAGGCCAACCTCATTCTCGAGGCAGTACCTGCTGTCAATGCCCCTGGTATTACTGCGGCTGACAAGGCATCCTGGACAGCCCAAATGCAATTCCTTCGCGCTCTTTATTATTTTGATCTCGTAAAAGTTTACTCCTATATCCCTGGAGCTATTGTAGGTGCGCAGGATAAGGGTGGCGTACCTGTCATCACAAAAGGTGTGAGCAGTTCTACAAGTGCGTTGGCACTTCTTCCCGCAAGAGCACCGATTGCTGATGTTTATACACAGATCATCACTGACCTGACTGCTGCTGAAGCAGCACTCACCTTCCCAGGATTGGGTACCAGCTTTGCCAACAAGGCTGCTGCGCAAGCTTTGCTTTCAAGGGTCTATCTCTATATAAAAGACTATGCCAATGCCAAGAAATGGGCTGATGCCTGTATCACGCTGGCAGGAAGCAGAATTTCAGGTGCAGGAACCTATGTTGCACAATGGAGAGCATCAACTCACAATGAAACACTATTCCAACTGATTTTTGCAACCAATGCCGAGAACAATGGTGTAAACGAGTCACTTCAAACCTCATTCACCACATTGACAGCTCCTGGCAACACAGTTGTTACCGGAGGATTCGGTGATCTTGTTCCCTCCATCAGCCTATTGAACGATTTGGGTATCACCTTGAATGGCGGAAATACAACTGCAAACTTCGGACTTTCCGTTACAGGATTGACAAGAGGTACGGATGTTAGAGCCCAACTCTATGAATCAGGAACAACTGGTCGTGGTTCTTCAAAAATTGAATGCACCAAATATATTGGTAAAAATGGATTCATCAATCTTGATAATATTCCAGTAATCAGGATCGCTGAAGTGTTTTTGAATAGGGCTGAAGCCATGTCAACACCTGGCTCACCCGTTTTCAATGAAGCGGCTGCACTGACAGATCTCAATACCATTGCAGTTAATAGAGGGCTTACTGCTTTTTCCCTTACAGGATCAGCACTTTACGAAGAAGTACTTAGACAACGTCGCCTCGAATTGGCATTTGAAGGACATCGTTTCTTTGATCTCAAGCGTTTGGGAAGGGATCTTGTAAAAGCTCCTCATTATAATACTGTTGCATTCACAGATATCAGAATTCTTGCTCCCCTTCCTCAAAGAGAAGTCGATGGGAACAAGAGCCTGGTTCAAAACTCTGGATACTAAAATCAAGAAACATGAAAAGATTACAATCACTTATCATAGGTATACTTGCTATCGCTTTGCTGGATGGCTGTATCAAAAACGAACTCACCGTTTTCACTGCACCTGTAGTGGAATTTGACGCAGCTTCCTGGAATGCCAATGGTCCAGGTTTAACCTATCCCATTTTGACCAGAGTTCCTGGTTATGGCAGAGCCGCTTCTACAGCTGACCCGGTACTGACAAGAACTGCACCCGGTGTGAAAAAATTCAGGATCAATCTTGCTGGCCAGCAACTGGCTGCAGATACTGATGTCTTTGTAATACTCGGAGCCAACACAACTGCAGTTGCAGGAACACATTACAGGATCACTACTGGAACAGTAAAGATTCCAGCTAAAAGCAGCTTTGTAGAGTTCCCTGTAGAAATTCTTAATCCTGGTACTTCTTCGGCAACACCTGTTGATCTGAATCTCACTCTTTCAGGTGGTAGCAATAATATCAAAATATCAGAGAACTACAAGACCATTGGTCTTAGAATATCTCAGCTCTGATAAAGGTACTAGCATAAAAAAAGGGAATCCAAATGGATTCCCTTTTTTAGTTTTATTCGATTCTACTACAATATATCAGCCAGTTTCTTTTCAAGTTCTGATCCTCTCAGATCCTTTGCAATAACAATACCATTCGGATCTATCAGCACATTGAATGGAATTCCTTCAATTCCATAAAGTGGCACCACCATGCTATCCCAGAATTTAAGATCACTGACATGCTGCCAATTCAACTGATCTTCCTGAATAGCCTGTATCCAGGATTCCCTCTCTTTATCAAGCGATACGCCCAGAATAGTAAAATTTTTACTCTTGAACTTATTGAATGCTGCCACTACATTTGGGTTTTCCATCCTACAGGGCCTGCACCAGCTGGCCCAAAAATCAACCAGCACAAATTTCCCCTTCAAAGAACTCAACGCAACCGGAGTGCCATTAACATCAGGCAATGTAAAATCAGGGGCAGGCTTACCAACCAAACCATCACTGGATGCCGGCTGGCTGGCTTTGTTGTAATCAGCAGCAAGCTTATTGATCTTTTCAGATTTTGGGAAACGTTTCGCCAATGATGCCAGTGCCGGTTGTACTTGCGCGGGATCAACTAGATTCCTCGACATTCCTAATGCATAAATGGCAACGGCCGGGGTGGTTGTGGTATCTGCATAAGTCAGTAAATACTGACCTGCAGCTGTTACTTTCTCACGAAACGACTTTTCAAGGGCCACTTTACTGCTATCCATTTCCTCCCCCTTTGATTGAAGCTCCTTAGAAAGGGTGTCCAAGCCTGCAAGCCTATCGTTAAACCCTTTCAACAATGATTTAAAGGAATTACTACCGGGTGAATTGACTGCATAAGCAGAAGGTGTTGAAAAGTCTGCTGTAACAATAATCTCCTTTTGATCGGGAACTGCCAGAAAAAATGCTTCAGTTTTGTCGAGTCGTATTCTATACAAAACTGCTTCATCCAATGCTCCTCCCTTGAGCTCAAGGGTTGTATTCCCAGCCTCTGCCTGGGCTGTATCAATAGTAACAGGTTCAGCATCCATTTCAATGAGATCCAAAAACACTGCCCTCTTTTCAGTATTCCCGTTCAAGGAAAGCTTAAAGACAACATTGTTGTCTTTCGTTTTACAGGAAAAAAGTGCAATGGTAAAGATCAAGAGCAGCGTTTTGAATAATGATTTCATGTTATGGCTTTTGATTTAATATTTGATTTAGTCTGTCAGTAGTGATCTTGGGGTCAGCTTTACCTTTGGATAATCTTTTTACTTCACCAACGAAAAGGCCGATCAACCCCTTTTTGCCTTTGCGGTATTCATCCACTTTTTCAGGCATCGACAAAAGTACTTGATTGATCCACTGTTCCACTTCATCTTCCTTGGCATCCTGAATCAGGTCCATTTGCATTGCAATTTCAAACGGATCTGTCTGTTCATCTGTCAGCATTACAGGCAGGATCTTTTGTGCAGCCGTTGAAAATCCCAGCTTACCATCTGCCACCAACTGAAGTAATTTATTCCAATTATCTGGTGCAATGTTCAATTCCTCCCATAAGGCTTGTGTAGTATTGATGTGCGCCCGAATAGGACCCAGCAGAAAATTAGCCAGTTGTTTCCTGTGTTCTGTTTGTTCGGCAAGGGTATCATAAAGGTCGCTCAGGGAGCGTTCTTCTGTCAGCTGTTCAGCATCATATGCACTCAAACCGTATGCTGAAATATACTTCTTGGTTCTTAGTTCCGGCATTGATGGTAGGCATTGCTTTACCTCTTCAATGAATTCATTCGTAAATGAAAAGGGAGCAAGATCAGGCTCTGGAAAATAGCGATAGTCCTCTGCATCTTCTTTGGTGCGGATGGAAAATGTAGTGCCCTTATCTGCATCATAACTTCGTGTTTCCTGAATGATCTTCTCACCGTTTCTTTCCATAGCGGTCAAGCGGCTTATCTCGAGATCAACAGCATGTTTCAAATGTTTGATTGAATTCAGGTTTTTCACCTCAACCCTTGTTCCGAGTTTTAATTGGCCTGCAGGTCTAACAGAAATATTGGCATCACATCTTAAACTGCCTTCTTCCATGTTACCATCACAAATACCGATCCAACGTACCAGCTTTCTGATCTTGGTCAGGTAAGCAGCCGCTTCTTCTGCGCTGTGCAAATCTGGTTCAGAAACGATTTCAATAAGGGGAACCCCTGCCCGGTTATAATCCAGCAACGTGAATGCATCATGCTGATCATGTATGCTCTTCCCTGCATCCTCCTCAAGGTGAATCCGGGTGAGTTGGATATCTCTGTTGCCATTTGAAGTAGTGATGTTAACGTATCCGCCTTCACAAATGGGAGTAGTGTGCTGAGAGATCTGATAGCCTTTGGGGAGATCCGGATAGAAGTAGTTTTTACGGGCAAAATAATTGTAATGAGAGATTTTACTATTGCATACCAGTCCCATTTTAATGGCATGAACAATAGCCTCTTTATTCATCATGGGAAGAGTACCGGGATGTCCCAAAGTAATGGCACTTACATGCGTATTGGGTTCACTGCCAAAGGAGGCATCATCACCAGCAAAAAGTTTACTTCTGGTATTCAGCTGAGCATGAACTTCAAGTCCAATAACAACCTCATACGTCGTATCCAGTTCGTTATTCATGTTATACGAAGCATTTAGATAAGGATCGATCTAATTTCCTGAATCGCCTTTTCCATACCAGAAACTTCCTGACCCCCTGCTGTTGCGAGTGTTTTTTGTCCGCCGCCACCACCTTTTATGTGAACAGCAATATGCTTTTTGACGATGCTCACTGCATCCATTCCTTTTTCAGCAACCAAAGAATCTGCTAACCCAACCGCAACGGAGGGCTTTCCTCCAATGTTTGCAGCCAACACCACTACAGCTCTTTCATGGGTTGTTCTGAGTTCATTGCAGAGCTTTTTCAGACTGTCTCCTGATCCGACGGAGGTGATGGCACCAATAAAATAAAAGTCTCCAACTGTCTCTGCCTTTGCCTGCATCTCTATTTTAAGATATCCATTCAATCTGTTTTCAAGTTGTTCCACCTGTTTGCGCAAAGCAGACAATTCCTCCTGCTGTTGTTCTACAGACCGCAGGAGATCTCTTGGATTTTTCATGGCAGCACCAAGATTACTGATCAGCGACTGTTCCTCCTGATGTTTGTCTTCAAAAGCCTTTCCGCAAACTGCTTCAATTCTTCTTACACCAGCTGCAACGCCCGATTCAGAAATGATCATGCATTGACCAAGCTCTCCAGTATAGCCAACGTGGGTGCCGCCGCAAAGTTCAATTGAATAGCCAGGATCAATGGTTACCACTCTGACGGTGTCTCCATATTTCTCACCAAACAGGGCCATCGCCCCAAGTTTCATGGCTTCCTCTTTGGGCATTTCTCTGATCACAACGGGAATGTTTTCTCTGATCCTGGCATTCACCATCATGGTCACTGACCGTAACTCTTCATCCGTCATTTTGGCAAAATGGGAAAAATCGAAACGCATACCCTGATCAGCTACCATAGATCCTTTTTGGGCCACGTGGGTGCCCAATACATTTCTCAATGCAGCGTGCAGCAGATGGGTCAGTGTATGGTGTTCCGTGATCGATCGCCTTCTTCCCGCATTTACTTTTGCGATGACCCGTGAATCTGTTATCGGCGGCAGGGTTTCAACTGTATGAATGATAAGATCATTTTCTTTTCTGGTATTCAAAATGGGAATGGAAAGTTCGCCCAGAACCAGTGTTCCGGTATCTCCAACCTGTCCCCCACTTTCCGCATAAAAAGGCGTTTGCTCCAAAACTACCTGGGTCAGGGTTTGGCCTTTTGTTGAAACTTTTCTGAACCGAAGCAATGTTGTAGTGAGTTCCAAAACATCATAACCAACAAAGGTTTTTATTCCTTCAGTGCTCTTTGCTATTTCGGTCCAATCTTCCACATCTGAAGCAGTGGCGGCGCGACTGCGGTTCTTTTGGATCTGCATTTCTCTTTCAAATCCTTCTTCATCCACTTTAACGCCTTGTTCCTGACTGATGAGACGGGTGAGGTCGATCGGGAAACCATAAGTATCGTATAATTCAAAGGCAGCAGCCCCGTCTACAATACCTGAAGATTTTGCCTGACCGATGATCTCATCTATCTTTTTCAACCCCTTACCCAATGTTCTTAAAAAGGTCTCTTCCTCTTCTTTCACCACTTTGGCAACGAAGGAAAGTTGGGACTGCAATTCCGGAAATATATTGTTGAATTGTGCTGCCAGTCCAGGTAATAATAAATGCAGCAACGGCTCTTTCACATCCAGATAGGAGTAATAATAACGTACTGCCCTTCTGAGTATTCTTCTGATGACATATCCTGCACCGGTATTGGAAGGCAGTTGTCCATCAGCAATGGTGAAGGCGATGGCACGGATATGATCAGCCAATACCCTAAAGGCAACATCTTTTTTTGAGTCGCCGGCAGTATATTTCTGACCGGAGAGTTCTTCTGTTTTGGAAATAGTGCCTGAAAAAATATCAGTATCGTAATTAGATGTCTTCCCTTGCAATACTCTTACCAATCGTTCCAGACCCATTCCGGTATCCACATGTGTTTGCGCCAGCGGCTGAAGAGATCCATCCTTCATCCTGTTGTACTGAATGAATACGTTGTTCCAGATCTCAATCACCTGCGGGTGATCCTTGTTTACCAACAATTGGCCGGGTGTTTTCTTCCTTTCCTCATCCGATCTACAATCCACGTGTATTTCACTGCAGGGGCCACAGGGACCCGTATCGCCCATCTCCCAGAAATTATCCTTCTTGTTGCCATAAACAAGATGATCGTCGGGCAAAAGGGTTTTCCATACCTGCAGCGCTATTTTTGATGCTGGTATATTTTCTTTCTCATCACCCTCAAAGACAGTTGCGTAGAGCCTGTCTTTATCGATCTTGTATACTTCTGTGAGCAATTCCCAGCTCCAGGTGATGGCCTCTTTTTTGAAATAATCTCCGAAACTCCAGTTCCCCAGCATTTCAAACATGGTATGGTGATAGGTGTCTACACCAACCTCTTCAAGATCATTGTGCTTACCGCTGACCCTCAGACATTTTTGGGTATCTACAGCTCTTTTGAAAGGTGCCGGCTTATTGCCAAGAAAATAATCCTTGAATTGGTTCATCCCTGCATTGGTAAAAAGCAGGGTCGGATCATCTTTCAAAACGATAGGGGCTGAAGGAACAATCTGGTGCCCCTTGGCTTCGAAAAACTTCAAAAATCCTTCTCTTATCTCTGCTGCCGTCATTTTAAACCTTTTATAAGAATGGGTCAGCCACCAATGGGTTATATTTGCACCTGATGACCGGTTCGCAAAAATACGTTATTTAAACATGTTCAGCAGGTGAAGAGGATACGTTACTATTACAATACCAACACCCTGAGATATGAAAAACAGGTGGTGCCCCTGAGGGTTGCACTACTGCGTATACTGGCATTTTTATCCACTGC